>JBEKDV010000010.1:0-50596 GCA_050014175.1 Candidatus Solibacter sp.
GTCACGGGCGGCACGGGCGGCACGGGCGGCAATGGCGGCAATGGCGGCACTGGCGGCACTGGCGTCACGGGCGTCAAGGGCGGCACGGGCGTCACGGGCGGCAATGGCGTCACTGGCGTCACTGGCGTCACTGGCGTCACTGGCGGCAATGGCGTCAAGGGCGGCACGGGCGTCAAGGGCGGCACGGGCGTCACTGGCGGCAATGGCGTCACTGGCGGCAATGGCGTCACTGGCGTCACTGGCGGCACGGGCGGCACGGGCGGCAATGGCGGCAATGGCGGCACTGGCGTCACGGGCGGCACGGGCGGCAAAACGAACCGGTTTGTAACCGGTTCGTTTTGCGAAATCGTCGAGAATTAGATTCGTTGATTTGTTTAAATCGGGATACTCTTCGAGAGTCCACCCCTGCCGTAAACGCACTATCTTACGCTTGATTCCGAGCGCACCCAGATACGATCTCAATCTCGTTTCCACTTGAGTTTCGACAATCTTTCCTGGATAGTTGCACGCTTCGACGTATGCATCAAAAAGTTTATCCTTCATTTTTCTCGCGCCTCCCTGTAGGCTTCTGCTGCCAATTTCAATTCATCTCTGCTGATTTTCGGATCGAGGATCAAACGGCACATTGCATCGGCTAAGTCGAGTTGATTCCTTTCGCGGGTTGTGTAATATCGCACTAATTTTGTTTGGTTGTGGCCATCAGCTTTTCGATGCTGGCGGCGCTGATGCGCAGGGTCCGGTATCCGAGCTTCGAGGATGCCAAGCGGCCTTCCTTGCACCACAGCCGGATCGTTTGTTTGCCGACGCCGAAGTAGTCTGCAGCTTCCTGCGGAGTGACCCATTTGGCGGCGAGTTGCTGGTTATGGTCCATGATTCAACCTTTCTGGCGGTTAAGGTAGCCGTCCGGGACGGAGCGACCCTCAGCAAGCTCCTTCGCCCAGTGAGCGTTACGCGCGTTGTCGTAGGCATCCCACGCGCGTTGCTGATCTTCGGTAATAGTGGCGTGGAGGCGCATCGCTTCGAGTTCCGCGCGGTTACGAAAATACGCACGGTCGATCCTGTCGTTACGCGCTGCCGACCTGCACAGCGCGAATCCGATAAGGTAAAGCCCCAATATTGCTACGACTGCGAGGATTGCCCAGAGCATGAGACGCGCTCCTTTCCAACGGCTTCCATGTCGCTGATGATGGATTTGGCGGTGGATTTGATAACGGCCGGCAGTTTGGCCATGGCCTCAAGCTGGAGAGCGCGGTAGCGGGTTGCCCGATTCTCGATCATTTCCCGCTCACGGTGGGTTAGGGTTAGGTCGCAGGCCATTACGTCGCAGGTTGCCGCAAATAGCCCAAGAGCTTCTATTTCTTCGTTGATGGTGATTACGTCTGTCATGCGAGGCTCCATCCAATAGCACCAGCAATGGTGAGGGCTACCGTCCAGCAGACGGCGGCGTATTGTGGTTTGTGGTCATCGATCCAGGAGAGGGCCGGACCGAACACGAGGGCAAGCAGTAGAGCGGTGATTGCAAGTTTAATTGAGATACCTTATCCCATTTCACATCCGAAGGGAACGCGGAAACGTAGGCATCGCGGTACATTGGCCGATAGAGATACTCGACAGGTTCAACGGTTATCGCGGTCAACTTGCTCATTTGCGTTGCTCCTCACTTACTTACATACACAACACTATCACCATCTATCGCAATGTCAACATAACTTTGGTAACCAATCGCAATTATTATCAATGAGCACCATATTACACTATCTCTATGGATACTCACTGTGCACTCCCGCGTGATGTGGCCCTTGGACTGGATAGTAACTATGCAAAGCAGTGCGACGTGGAGGCTCCTTCCCGCCCCCTTATGTCTCTGTCTGCGTTTCAGTCTTGGATTCGCAGGCAGTCTAGCCAGCGTGCGGCAGCGGAGCGCCTAGGAGTGAGTAGGGGTGCTGTGGTGGGGTATCTCAATGGGAGTATTAGGCCTAGCGCTACTGTGCTGATACTGGCTCGGCTGTTGGATGAGGGGACTTGGTCGTAGGGCGCCACGGATCGGGGATTGGCTGGCAACTTGTCCACGATGGGGCGGCGTGGTGGCTTGGACGTCGAATGGGAACCCATAAGCAGAAAACAGAAAGCATGAGACAGTATTATTATAAAACGCTTGACATGATTAGGGTTATTATTATAAAGTAAGTATATGGTTCACTGTAATCAATGCGGATATGACTGGGAGCCTATGAGGGGCATTCCGAAGGCCTGCACGAAGTGTAAGCGGTATGACTGGTCAGAGCCGAAGAAGGGTCATGGAGAAGGAACATCCAGAGTGAATGCCGGTCGTGAGGCTGTCATCGAAGAGGGCATCTCTGGGGCTGCAAAGCCGGAGCCCGTCATAAGGGCCACTCGCGGGTTCGAATCCTGCCCTTCTCCATCAAAAAGCGTGGGCGTGGGGACCGCCGCTGTAGCCGTCCTTGAAAAGAGTGCCCCCGTTAAGCTCTGCAAGTCCTGCGAAGAACCATTGATGATCGTCAAGGGTAAATGGGTATGCAACGACCAATCTTGCGGCCTGTACGGAAATCAGCAGGGAAACGTGTAATATCTCACCAAAAAGGAAAGACATGAAGAGAACCTGCTCCAAGTGCAAAGAGCCAATACGCAAGCACCATCACTGGCGCACCGTCCAGCATCACTTTTTGTGGTTCCGCTGGGCCACGACAGACCACTACGACTGCAATAAGCCAGAGACGATTCACAAGAACGTTGTTCGGATCGAAGGTGAAGTTCCATTGGCTTTCGAGGATGTTGATGTATAGTTGTGGTTTATGGATGACATTTCGCCGGTCGCGAACATCACCGGGAAGAAGCTGAAGATCCTGCGCAAGCGTGCCCGGCTCACCCAGAACGCAGTCGTCGATATGTGTGGGGTGTCCGAGACGACGATTTGCTATCTGGAACGAGGATTGAGGAAGCCGCATTCATCCACTCTTCAACGGCTTTTGAACTTGTACGCGCAGAGGATTCACTACTGGGAAGAGATGGCCAAAGCATTGAATGGAGAGCAACATGCCAAAGGAACGGTCGATAGCTAAGCGCCTGAGTGGAAGCGAGGCGCTGGATTCTCTACTTCATCGCACCCACGTCTCCCTGTCTACAAAGTTCAAGAGTGCGACGTGGATCGACGATCTTCTACGCCAGATGTACATCCGCCTTTCCGCGCACGGCCACTTTCATAGCCACAAGGCGTACCACGCGTACAGCGCAACAGTTGACCTGAAGTTCGAGGGCTACAGTGTGGGAGTGAAGTTGGAGTTCAAGCCCGCCATGAGCTTCGCCCCGCCCCTGACTGACGACTTCCGCATCACCGGCCTCAACTTTGGGTGCGTCATCGGTGCGGTGGATGTGAATGTCAAGATGCCCATCCTTCCGCCCAATGCAGTCCGTGAAGACGCTGGCATGGATTTGCCGGTGCAGGTCGAGGAAAATGGCGTGCTGGTGGAGAAGTTCGTTCCAGCGGCTCGGTACAAGACCAAGCTGAAGCCGGGACAGAAGTTGCCGCGAGTTGCCAACATGGACGTACCAGCGTTCCAGACGAAGATGGACATTTCCGACGATCTTGTGGATCAGTTCGGAATTCAGACCAACTAATGAACCCAAAGAAGTTCAAGCCGAAGCAGAAAGACTTCTCGAAGACAGCGAGAGGCAAGGTTGCGCTTGAACGCCTCAAGGCCCGCTGGAGGCTCGACAGCGAGGATGGCGAGTGGGAGCCTGAATCTGAGCCTATCGTCACACCTATGCTCAAGGCTGTCCCTGGGGGCATCACCTTCTGCATTGAAGCTCTCCGGGCACATGATGAGGATGATTCTCGGCAGTTCCTTGAGACGTGGGACGCCTGCACTCGTACCGACCGCGCTCTTCTGAGGATCGAGGACATTGCCCACGCTTCGGGAATCGGGTCGCTGAGGCTCGCGGAGATCGCTCAGACGGCTTTGTTCCTCTACGGTGACCGCCAGGCGCAGATGATCCTTTCCGCTTCCATGCCCAAAGTCATCCGCTCCACAGTCAAGGCAGCTACGGACGAGGTTCCCATCACCGCTACAAGCATCGTAGACGGCGAGTTCATCACCAAGGTAGTCGGCAAGACCAATGGCGACACTCGGGCCATGGAGATGCTTCTTAAGTCGCGCGGAATCCTTCCCATCCCCAAGGGCTCTCAGATTGCCATCCAGGTGAACAATCCTGATCGCGAGGACAAACAGCCGGAGAGCGGCCACGAGTGGAAGTACCCAGAGGATAGGCTGAAGGAGATCACCGCCATCACCAATCCCAAGCAGCTTGAGGCGTCCACTTCGCAGACTTCCGAGCACATCCACTTCGACACCAGACGCCCTGTCGTCTTCGAGAGGTAAGTGTGTATGGATACGGTTCTTGAAAAGAAGTTCACAGCTAAGGATTCTCGTGAAGATTTATGCTCTGCGATCATCGCGTTGTCCTCCGATAAAAACTGTCGCCTTTTGTTTTCCGACGATAATGAGTGGAAACAGTCAAAACTAACAGAGATCGCACGATTGGCAAGAATCTTAAAAAAGAAGCTCTAAGGAGTTCCATATTTTTAGTAAGCTCCTCGCTACCGCTCAGTTGTCCATGCTTTCCGAAGCATCTGCGAAGTCTGACTCCGGTTTGTGGATTCCCGAGTACCACTCTATTTCCCAAATTGACTCGTTCAACTCCCACTTCAACGCTATAGCGGAACGGGCCGAGCGCAACGAAGAGAGTCCGCAAGACCATCTCGGGCCGGAAGAGCTTGCTTGGATTGCGAACGAGTACGCCATCTGTGCGTGTGACGACCGATACTGGTTCGAGAACTACTTCTACATCAACGATGACAGCAAGCTGGTTCGTTTCCAGCCGCGTTTCTCGCAGTCCATGCTCATCGATACCTGGGCAGAGCGCGAAGAGGCGGGTCTGCCCATTGAGCAGCAAATCCTCAAGGCCCGGCAGCAGGGCATCTCGACGGTCGTAGAGGGAGCCATTGCCAAGAAGGTGAACTTCGGCATCGGTGTGAAGGCTGCAATCGCCTCATACGATCAGGACGCTGCAGAACGCATGTTCGGCATGACTGAACTTGCGTTCAACGAGATGCCGAGCTGGATGCGTGCCAACCCCACCAGCGACCGCGCACGCTCTCTCAAGGCTTTCGCCGCTACCAACACCCGTCTAACTCTCTACTCGGGCAAGAAGGCGGCAGGAATCGCCCGTGGCGACACTCCTACAGTACTTCACATCTGTCTTGCTCCCGACACGCCCCTGCATTTGGCGGACGGGAAAATTCTTCCTATTTGCGAAGTTCAACCGGGAGACAAGGTGATTACTTCACGCGGGAGAGTAGTTCCCGTGAAGGCGTGTATTCAGAGTCCACGCCCCGCTGAAGCCGCATCGGAACTATGGCTATGGGGAAACTACTCTCCCCTCGTTGTGACGCGCGACCATCCGATCCTGACGCCTGACGGATTTGTGTATTCGGAGAATCTTGGCAAGGGAGATTTTGTATCCATACCCGTCAGAAAGATTGGGAAGACGATCCGATCTGTCGATATCGAATATCCTGCTGTCGGGAGAAAGCCTGCTGGCCGAGACAAGAGTACGATTCGGAAGGCATCTCTCAATCGCGCATGGGGATGGCTCTGTGGGCTTTATATAGCGGAAGGTTCTCTTACGGCCAGCAACACTTCCGACGGAGCATCGGGAGTTTGCTTCTCGATACACCGCAAGGAAGAAACGCGTGTCATTACTGGACTGCAAGAAGCGCTTGGAATGTTCCAACATATAGGCGTGTCGCACAATAAAAAGGCGCTTACTTCGCACGTTAACGTGCATTGCTCTGGGCTGGGGAGATGGCTCGGAAAAACCTTCGGCTCAGGCGCTGAAAACAAAACCATTCCAGACTGGGTTTTCCAAGCCGGCAACGACTTCGTTGAAGGACTCGTAAAGGGGTACTTTGAGGGCGATGGTCATATATCGCCCCGTGTCTCTGAAGTCATCTGTCATTCCGTGTCGATGTCCTTGATTGTGCAGATGCGCGACCTGTTGGCATCGATGGGGATTGGATGGAGCAGCATCTATCGGCGTGAAGGCGGATTACTTTACGGTAGAAACTGCCGTCCCATTTGGTCACTTCAAGTAGCATCCGATTCTGCGCGGTTGCTTCGCCGGCGTATGGGGTGGGAGCAAGCCAATCACCGGCCAGCACGTCAGAGCGCCGCCAATAGAGCGAAGAAGTGGAGATATTCAGAAGACCAAACGCTGATTCATATTCAAGTCTTCGAGAACCTACCGCGGTATTGCGAGACGTTTTACGATCTGGAGGTCGATGCCCCCGAACATGATTTTACGACTATCCATTGCTGCGTAAAAAATTCGGAAGTCTCGACTTTCCCCGACGCGTCGAACGTCATTGAGAAATCTCTATTTCAGGCCGTCCACCCGTCTCCGAACACGTTCATGATTCTAGAGTCTACGGGCAATGGAAACACGGACTGGTGGGCCCGGACGTGGTATTCCAGCCGCGATTACTGGGCAATCGGCGGCGCTCGGTTGCAGCCTATCTTCTTCCCATTCTTCATCGCCATCGACCTGTTTCCCACCCCGGCATGGCGCAAGGAGCACCCTGTACCGCGTGACTGGCAACCGCTTGCCGACACGCAGCGCATGATGGACAAAGCTGCCGAGTACGTCCACCAGACGCCGCTGATCCGTAAGTACGCCGGCGATGACTGGAGAATGCAGGATTTTCAGGCTTACTACTGGGAACAGGAGCTTATGGAGGCTAAGCGCAAGAACGAGGAAAATGCCTTCTATCAGGAAAGACCGTTGGATGATTTTGAGGCGCTCAGACCTAAGAAAGACCTTGTTTTCAATCTATTAGAAGTTACAAAACAGTACGAAACTCGGTCTCCGTACACGGTTTGGTCGATCATCGGAGAGCAGATTCAAGAAAGGTACTACCCAGACGAGACGGAGATTGACCGCGAAGTTGAACCATTCCGCGTGAGCTATGACGGAAATATCACAGATCTTCGGGGACGCGTGGCAAAGACATTCTGGTGGGAATTCACTCCAATCAAGCAGCCAAAAGAGTCAGGAATCGACATCTTCGACGCCGAGCGCAAGTGCTTGATTTTCCGCTGGCCGGAGTCTGGATACCTCTACGGGATTGGCGTGGACAACTCTGGAGGAACCGGCAAGGATGGCACGTATATCAGCGTGAACGGGAAAGCGATCTACGGCAATGAGCCCGACTTCCAGGCAGCGTGTTTCTGGACGAACAAGGTTGACCCTTCCCTCATCCATCCCTACATCATGGCCCTAGTGTCGCTCTACAAGTCCGAGATGGCTGAGGGAAATGAACCGCAGGTAGGGATCGAGCAGGTGTACGGCCTGGGCGACACTCCACAGATTCAGATGCTCTCGATGGGGTACAACAAGCGGAATCTCTACCATTTCAGCCGGCTGGACGGAAGGAACCCCGAGGCCGACAAAAAGAAGTCCAAGCGCCTTGGCTGGTACACAACGGAATGGAGCCGCAACTTCATGCTCTCGATGTACAAGACGGCAGTAGAGAACCACTGGCGTAAGGTTAATGATCCTTTCCTACTCAAACAGGAGATTCCCGCGTTTCAGGTGGACAAGACGGAGAGTGGCAAGACACGGTGGGACCACGAGGATGGAAAGCGTGACGACCGAATTTTCGGAGATGGAATTTCCTACATCATCCTGAACGACACCGAGTCAATGACCCGGCGCGTACAATCGAAATTTGAGGGGGAAGAAGAGCAGATCGAGGTTAACATGGATTATCCGGTCGGGATCAACTCGACGATGGAAGAGATGTTTGGAGCGGAATTATGAGGATTGAATTTGAACCAGGAATAGCTGTTATTGAAAGCGAGGATGGCCGAATACTTATTGACACCTCGCAAATCGCCGCGCTGGATCAAGTGATGATCTCAAAATCTGACGGGGAAGATTTTCCTATGGCGAGATTGACGCTAAAGTCTGGAACGGTTTTTAGGATCGCAGGAAAGAGCGTCTCGGATATCGAGATCGTTCTTGTTGGGGGTGCCTCATGAGCCTGATTATCTTGCCTAGCGCTAAGAAGCCAAACGAGGACTGGGCCTACGAGAACGGAAAAGAAGTTCTGATTTGGGACGAGAATCCGATGACAAAGCGTGTCGTTCTCACCTCTCCCATATCTCCACGTCGTCCCGGATTCAACCGCCACAAGACGGTTGCGCCTAAGGAGATGGACCGCATCTTCAAGCGCCTCGCTGAGCAGGAGCACGAAGACAATGAGGCGATGGTGGAGAAGCTCTATACCCGTGGCCGAGCCTTCTACGATGCCGCTCGGAGCCGGTTGACGCAGCGACTCATGTCGGTTGACTGCAAGGAGTGGGAGAAGGCGTTCATCCGCGAAGCCCTGCGCTTGATGGACGAGCGTGACCACAAGATGCAGCAGAACACGGTGTACGGCATCAGCGCGATGGAAACGACTGAGGCACCGATTGAGGGCGCAAGGACGAGGGTGAACTGATGAGACTGAGAATTCTTGACATCAACTGCCGATTGTTTTGGTTCACGCTGTTTTTCTATGTGGATCACAGCCCCAAGTCTGGTTACCACATTGAATCCAGCGTCTACGAGTATCAGCGATGGTCTGGTTCGTGGTTCAATTTCTGGAAGTGGGAACCTATGCCTGATCGTAGACCGCAGATTGAATTGAAAGCACGTAGCGAAGGGTTATCGACGCTAGCGGAGGCGATGTCCAATCCAGAGTTGAGAGCAGGTGCATCGTCCCGCTTCGCTGAGATGTTCAAGAAGGTGAACTAAATGTCTGATCGTGACGAGATTTCTTGGCAGGTACCGTTCTTTGAGGCTGAGGATTCAACCAAGCTCGGTTTCCTGAAGCGCTGCATATCTCAGGGAATTGCTTGGCAGCAAGAGAACTGCAACTCCACCGACATGCAGCGGGCCATGGACATCCTCTCCGGGAAGTCTGGCTCAAAGGCATCCTCGAAGTGGTCCAAGTTCACGACCGGCGACCTGAAGCGCGGCATCCTGGAAATCGTCGAGACGCTTTCCGACATCCGTCCATACTGGGGATACTCGACCGACAACAAGGCTTTCAAGGCGCAGTCGGCCATGATGAGCAAGGTGGCGAAGGCGGTCTACCTCGAAGGCTTCGTAGATCGATCCATCAAGGATGCCCTCCAGTATGCCGCGGTCTCTGGGGCGGGGTTCATCTACCCGTTCTACTCGCGGTCAATGTACGGGGCAGGAGACGGTGAGTTCGTGTTCACAGCGCTCGGCCAGCCAGACGTGCTTCCGATCCAGTTGGGCCGCGACAAGAACTACCAGAAAGCCTACATCGTTACTCTCGTGATTCCCATGGGAGTGGCTGAAGCTCATTCCCGTTTCCCTGACTACCAGCAGCACCTGAAGCCATTCGCCAACAAGCGGTACGGGCGCACAAAGGGCGGCGGCGATGAGAGGGCATACGACCTCAACCGCTGGCGGATGCACAAGCTCGACGGCAAACTGGAGCAGTACGTAGACATCTACTACACCTACGTTCTTGACTTGAGGGTGAATCGTGGCGAAGTCGATGAAAAGGGAAAGCCAATTCTGGACGAGGAAGGCAACCCCATCGGCAAGGAATTGGAGATGGGCGAGTCAGGAACAAGTTGGTACTACAAGGTTCCATATCTCGGCCAGCAGATACAGCGCTTCGAGGGCGGCAAGATGGTTACACGTGCGGCTACGGAGGATGACTGCCGCGTGTATCCGCAGAGGCGCTTGCTGATCTCCTGCGAAAATGCTTTGATGTACGACGGCCCGGCATTTGATTGGCACGGCATGGTGCCCCTGGTTCCCTTCTATCTCGACGAATGGGCATGGGAGCAGACTGGCTATTCCCTCTTCAATGGAACGGCCAACACTCAAGATGCGATTGACGACCTTGTACGGTCTGTCTACCGGGTGGCTATGTCCAGAGCCCGCCCCGGCAAGGTCTACAACATCGACATCACGACCGGAGACAAGGCAGGAAAACTGACCAGCCGGCAGGCTGAAGGAATTGATCCGTTCGATCCGGGCGTAACGTGGGGCATCGATGGAGACGTTAAGGAGCCTGTTCTACGGCCTCCGATGCCCGAGTGGTGCTACAACGTACCTGAGTGGGTGATGAAGGTCGTAGAGTTCCTCCAGGCTTCGATACAGCACCAATTGGGGCATGACCAGATCAAGTCTTTGGAGAAGCTCCGTGGCAACATCTCCGACCCTGAAAAGTTGCTGGATGCGGAAGGCCCGACCGTCTTGGGAACCTCGCGCACAATGGAGCGCAGTTTCCGCGACTTTGGGAATATGGTCAAATTCCTGATCCTCCAATACATGACGACTGCGGAGGTAATGCAGATCGTTGGTGCCGATGGAATCGCTCCGGAAGTCTTCGACTACGCACCTGAGATGGTCATTCCGTCTCACTTGCCCGGAGAGATGACGACGCGGATCGGTGCGGACGGTAACCCTGAGCCTGTAGAGTCGAGCGTGGGAGTGTTCGACCGCGCCAAGACGTTCGCCAAGAACCTGAAGATGTTCATCACGCCGCATTCGATGCATTACATCGCTCAGGCCAAGCAGAGGCTTGATTTGCTGGCGCTGCTTGGCAAGGGAGTTCCTGTTGATCCTGAAACCATCGCAACCAATTTCGATCTTCCCAACTGGGGATCGATTGATGGGGCGACGATCAAGGAGAAAGTGTTCGCCTGGGCCAAGGAGCAGCTTGTCGAGAAGGCTAAGATTGCCAGGCTCGAAAAGGCTCTCGGCCTTGGGCAACCAGAGGAGGGTGGAGACAAGCCCGGCCCTAAGCCTGGACAGGCTGGCAGCGGTAGACCTCCAGAGCATAAGAAGCCTGGTCAGGTTGCTCAGAAGGGCGCTGCTGGCGGCGGTAGAGTCGTAGTCAAAACATCGTAAAAAGGAGAAAGATGAAAACCCAGACGCATAGTTTCATCACGCACAAAACAACACTCACCGCCGATGAAAAGAAGCCTGATGGTGGCCGCGCCTTGTTGCTTGAGGCATTCGACTTCATCCGGCAAGAAAAGCAGGTCGGCAAGCTCACCGCGCAGTTCGGCGTGGGTGGTTCCATCTCTTCGCTAGTTTTCGAGGAGACGGACTCTATCGCTCAGCGGGACATTGAAATAGCCGAGTAGGCCAAAAAGAAGCCGCACCCGGCAAAGGATGCGGCTTGAAGTGCAATATTGCACCTACTTAGGCAAAAGCTACTTTTATCGAACTGAGCACCGGGGTCGGAGGCGGTACAACGGGGATAGCAACCGTGACCGATTCCGTGTCCGTGAGCGCAAGGCCCTCGGCGGTGGTCAGGGAAGCGGTGATGTTCGCAACGCCGTTCGCTACGGCGGTCGTGAGGCCGGTAGTGGGGTCGAAGGTCACAATGGCCTGCGCGGTGTCATCGCTCGACAGGGTTGCGGAGGGCATGGTGCCTGTAAAGGGCTGGCCAAACTGGTCAAAGCCGAGAACGCTGGCTGTGACTTGCTGGCCGACTGTGGTGAGGGTAACGGGACCTGCGGTTGCCATAGAAGCTCCTTTGAAGCTGAGTTGAATGCTGGTGAGTTTGGGCGGCGCTAGTTCTCCCACGATCACGCGGAGAAGGCGCAGGTTGGCTTCGGCGAGTTCGATCAGCTTCGAGAGCTGATGATTCTTGATTTGCTCGGGTTCGTGATGATGGGACACAAATTCGCCTCACCAAACATCCTACTCTGTTTTTGATGCGGGAAGATGAGCAAATAGACGCACCTCTACCCTATCGGCTCTTCCGACTCGGGTGAGGTGCTCTTGCGCTGTTGGGTGAAATATGTGCGGGGATCCATCGTGCTAAACTATTTTCGTCTGGGCGTCCGCCGCAGACTCTGGTAGCCGACTGATCATCGGCTCGTAAGTGGCAGGGGAAGTTTCTAAGGCTTCCCCGCCAGCCTCACTTAGAGAGGAATTGAATGGCTAACCCATGGTTCAGGATGTACACGGAATTTTCCGATGACCCTAAAGTCCAGATGATGCCTGAGAATTTTCAGCGGCGACTCGTCATGCTTTTTTGCGCCCGTTGTAAGTTCCAAAAACTCGTAGAAAGTGAAATGCCTTTCTTGCTTCGCCTCTCACCTGAAGAGACTGCGGAAACGAAGTCTGTCTTTGTAGAAAAAGGATTCATTGACGATGACTGGAACGTTCTTCATTGGGATAAGCGCCAGTTCATCTCTGACAACAGTGCCAGCAGAACACGAGCCTATCGTCAGAATGTGAAACGTCACAGTGACAGTGATATGTAGTCACATGTGACGGTCAACTGTCGTCACATGTGACAATGTTGGTCTGTTTCTGTGACGGTCAACGTGACTACATAACAACGTCACAACGACATAAGTCCAATGAAAACAACACCTTACAACTTTCTACGGTTTTTGCTTTTAAACGGTCTGTTCTGTTCTGTTCTGTTCTGTTCTGGGGGCGTCACAGTGACGGTGGTGGTGACAGATGATGGGCGTCACAGTGACGGTGGCAGGAAGTTGCAAAACAAGCAGCGCGGCGCAGAAGAGCAGAAGCGTTCGCTTCACTACCGAGAGAATGATGTAGTGCAATATCGCACCGCTAAAAATAAAACACCAACTCTACCACAACATGATTGACGGATGGTTTGCGTTGGTGTGAGAGTTAATTCAACGGATTACCACCCCCTCGAAATGGATGCGGTTAGTGGCTCCTCTAAATCAAACAAAGGAGCTACACAATGGCGAAAAAGCGTGGACGCAAGAAGTTGACGGTCGTTGGCCCCCACCTGGGCGGCAAGCACAAGATGGGCAAAAAGCACGGTCGCAAGAGCGGTCGTCGGAAGCGTGCATAAGGAATGGCGACATTCCCCACTGCCGTAACGCAGCAATCTCCACAACAGGGGGCCTCTCCTCAACCGGGAGGGGCTTCCCCCATTATCAAGCTGACTATGCTCGGACAGGCTATTCAGGGACTCGCGAGAGACTTCCCTGGGGCGCAAGAGGGCATTCAGATGATGATGCAGGGATTGCAAAAGGTCCAAGCATCCGCTTCAGCCGCGTCCAGCCCGCAACAGTCTCCAGCACCTCCCCGGTAATCCTGACAGGAGAATCAAATGAACGAACTCGAATGGTTGAAGCAACAGTCAGGACTCACGGACGAGGAACTGAAGCAGTACGAGACGGTCCTCGGCGACGGCAAGTTCAAGTCCATGCTCAAAAAGCTGGCCGATGCCAACGTATCCACGGAAGCGGCCCGCAAGAAGGCTGAAACTGAGCTTGAACAATTCACGAATCGTTACAACAATGAGTTTGTGCCGGCCATGCGCGATGTAACGCAGCAATCCATCGCAGCGGCGGGCGAAGCAGCGGCCCTCAAAGCCAAGCTCGACAAGGCCAAAGAATTCGGCATCGTAATCGACGAAGAGCCGACCGCGAAGCCTGGTGAGACGCAACGCGCTCCCGGCTCCCCCGATCCCAACTTGATTTCCCGCGACGACTTTGGCCGATTCTCGCAGCAACAGGCCAACACGATTGTTGCCCTTCAAGACCTAAATGCGGAACACTTCGCCCTCTACGGCGCTCCCCTAGGAAATACGCAGGAACTTGTCGATGAGGCGAATCGCCAACGTCTTCTTGGGAACAAGAACTACAACATCAAGCAGGCTTGGGAAGCGAAGTACAACGTCGCCGCCAAGCGTTCCGAGGTTGCCGCCGCGGAACAGAAGAAGCATGACGATCAGATTCGCGAAGTGACTCGCAAGGAAGAGCGCGAGCGCCATAGCTCGAATCCCAATACCCGCAGCGGCAACACCAGCAGATTTTCGACGTACAAGCCTTCAGAGGCAAGCTCTGACAAGAAGCCTTGGCAGGCTCCGCGATCCGCAAGGGAACGGAACACGCCATGGCGTGAGAGTGCAAAGTCAAAGTTGCGTGAAATAGCCGCTTAAGGCTAAGGAGAACTAACCATGCCGACACCGTTCGGGCCGCTTTTTTCGGAAGTACCGGCGACAACTCTCAACGAGATTGTGGACGGTTACATTTACCAGAATTCCTACGTCGGGACCGCCTTCCAGAGGTATTTCCGTTCGTCTGGCGCTTATGACCCGTTCGGCGGCGGCGCTGGTATGCAGGTGCCTCAGCTCTATCAGGGCGCACCTGGCGGCGCGATGTTCCCCGGCGAGGATGTGACCATCGTTCAGCAGCAGATGATTACCGCCAGCCTCTTCCAGCCGAAGAGCTACGGCAAGTACGTTCTGGTGAACGAGTTCATCACCGAGGTTCAGAACAAGGGGCCAGAAGCCCGTGTTGGAATTCTGGAAGCCTACCTGAACCAGTTGATGGAGGGCATCGACTTCCAGCTTGAAGGCGACATGTTCCGCCATGGCCAAGCGGCCGGAAATGGAGTTAGCGACAACCGTCTCGCTTCGATCAACGGCATCTCCGAGGCTCTGAATGATGGTGTCACCCCCTCGTGGGATGGCAATGTCTTCCCGACCTACGGCGGTCAGCCCCGCAATGGATCTGTCGGAGCGGCACTAAACTCCACGCCTATCTGGCTTGGCGATCAGAACGGCAACCCGGCTCCCCCGAACTACCAGACCCTTTTGAAGACGTACATGACGCCGATTGGTCGCCCGACATTGGGCGTTACCTCATACATCGGCTACTCGGCCATCGCTTCGGCATTCCAGCGCCAGCAACGGTACGAGACCCGAGACGACCAGAACATCAACTGGAGCGGCATAAAGTTCGAGGATTCGACCATCTTCGAGGACGACATCGTTCCTTCGAGTTCGCCGAAGCCCTCCATTGCGAACCTGTTCACCACGGTCAACGGCACCGCTCCGTCACCTGGAGCGATTCAGACCGGTCAGTTCACCTTGACGCAGGCCATGCTTGGCAATCAGGGTACCAGTCAACTTCCAAACCTCGGGTTCACGTCGAATCCGACCAAGAACGGCTTGTCTGGCGGCTTGAACACTATCGTTGTCGGTGAGCCGCTGTTCTGGCTGAACGTGGATGGTTGGAAGTACCGCGAGGCTGACGGTGCCCCGGTGAACTACTACATGATGGACCCGGCCCGGTGGCCTGAAAACCCCTGGCTGTATGTCCAGTGGCTCCGTCACGTTCTGAACTTCTACAACCCGACGCCCCGGCAGGATGAACAATGCTTCGGAATCCTAGGGTAATAGGGTAGACGCACGAGTTAGTTTCAAGGAGATTTCATCATGGCAAGGATTTCGACACCGGCACTTTGGCTTCCCGGAGCTTTGAACGCTTGCAACAGCTCAAGCTCCACCGGCGCAGGCGCGGACGTTGCGGGCAATCCCTACTACCAGGGGTTGAACCCCGGCAAGATGATCGTTCTCGGGACGAACGAAGCGCAGAATATCGCTGCTCCCGGTACGACTCTCTATGACGGCTCGTATCAGTGGGTTCAGTTGGACTCCAGCGCGACCGCTGCGAACGCCACTCTGGGTATGCCCGCGTACATCCTTCTCGACTCGGGAGCAACGCAGGGAGCGCAGCCAGAACAAGCGTACAACGTGCCTACGGTGACCACGGCAGATCGGGCGAACACGCT
The DNA here is from genome assembly GCA_050014175.1 of Candidatus Solibacter sp. Classification (GTDB taxonomy): domain Bacteria; phylum Acidobacteriota; class Terriglobia; order Bryobacterales; family Bryobacteraceae; genus Solibacter. The sequence goes on from JBEKDV010000010.1 coordinate 15,691, forward strand.
TGGCCTGAATGCGTTGTTTGCGGGAGTGTTCATCAATCCGGAGACACTCGCTGGGCAGGCGAACGGTCCGACTCCGGGCAACTGGACGATGATCTTCGTGGGCGGCGGAAGAGTGCAAACCAACAACGCGCAAACCACGGCGGTTGGGAATACGGTCTTTCCGACCGGAGGAGGCGCTGCGACGTTCGCCGCAGGCCAAACAACTCCTCCCACATCAGGTTCTAGCTGGGGAGTCTCGGTTCAACCACTCACTGGTGCAGGCTTGGCTCTTACGAACTTCCCTGAAATTATGTTCCGCTTTGGCGGGTTCTAACGGAGACTTGACATGGCGCAAGGTACAGGCAGTACAAAACAGATTCTTGGTCAGGTGGATACGTTCGGGGGGCACTTCTGGGCTCCCCTGGACGTAAGCGGATCGGCCAGCTACGTTGCGGGTGGTGATTTGATTGATCCCAAGAGTTTTGGGTTCAACAACACCATCTTCACGTTGATTGGATCAATCGACACGACCGGCGTATATGAAGCGGTGCCCCGGCTGGTCACTTCTGGTGTGACACGGACATGGCAGATCGAGTGGTTAGTTGTGGCTACGGGTGTACCGGTAGCACCCGGAACTGACCTGTCTGGCATCACAGCAGGGTTGAGCGCTATCGGGTACTAGTTTCCTTCGCGGGTGCGAGGCTGGGGCGGGCGAAAAAATCGCTCGTCCCTGTTTTTTTAGGAGCGCGGAATGCTGATCGATATGGTCTCCGAAATGACGGACTTGGTACCCGCGATGAGCCGCATCCGTGCCCGCAAGTTAATCAACAGGAGTTTTAAAATAGTTCAGGACTCGATGATGTGGAGTTGGCAGCTTCAGCAAGGCGGATTCTCCACTCCTAACATCTCGACTGCTGGTTCGATCACGTGTGCGTTGAACAGTGACCAGATCATCGGGGATGCGGATGCCTCGGCACAGTGGCTTGCGCTGCCGTTCATGTGGAGCCCGACAAAGCAGCAGATCAGGGCGAAGGGCTACTCGATCTACTCAGTCATCGCAATGGACGCGACAGACCCAACCGCGGTTGTTCTGACCATCGACCGGCCATTCATCGATCCTCTTCCGTACTACTCCGGTGTCGGGTACCAGATGTACGGTGCCTACATTCCTACGCCGAAGGGATTCAAGCGGTTCCTGACCGTGGCTGACATGTTCGATCAGTGGACGATGGACATCTGGACATCACGGCGCACGGAAGATTTGCTCGACCCAGCACGGCAGATCGCATCGAATCCCTGGGCAATGATGCCCCTGGGAGAAGACCGGCGCGGTGCGGGTACGGTGAACGCATCGGCAACACTCAATCAGCAGTTGTATGAAATGTATCCTTATCCGACGACGGAGATTGCGTACCAGTGGTACGGTGTCGTGGAGTGGCCATACCTCATCAACAACTCCGACACGTTGCCTCCAGGGATTGATGAGAATGTCATCATCGAGAAGGCTTTGACGTGGGCGTATCGGGACGCAGAGAGCCGTAAAGACGTACTCGCAGCCAAAGGTTCTGGCGGTAACTATCTAGCCCTTAAGAAGGATGCTGAATCGGATTTCTTGACTCGCTTGAAGACGCTGCGTTTACTGGATCGAGATTTAGTCGATTCGTACATGGTCGATATGCGGTCCGCTACGCGCGGATTCCCGAACGGGCCGTTCTTCAATTCTCGGAACATGAGAACCGGCATGGGTGGATGGTAAAGGAGGCATGATGGACGACAATCCAGCGCAACCGCTTCTCGACATGAGGAGCAAACTCGGAGAGTGGTCGAGGAATATCCTTGATCGCTACGACAAGCCTACTGGGAAGAAATCCGACACTTCCTGGCACGACAGCATGGTGAAGGAAGCCAACGAAGGGTTCCGAAAGAATTCCGAGCGCAAGAAGCTCACGGCGGAAGGGCCTAAACTCGGCGGCAAGAAGTCCACGAAAAAGAAGACTGCAAAGAAGCCCATTGCGCGCAAGAGGTAAGAGTGCCTATGTATAACTATATCACACTCGGCCAGATTCGCGCCGAACTCCTCAGCCGTCTGCAGGATGCCGGTGCGGTGATGACACCCGCCGCCGAGGCCGACATCTTTATCCGCGAGGCGCTGCGCGTTTTGAATGCGCTTACTCTCCAGCCTGGCACCGTCGATTACGTGTTCGACTTTGAGGCCGGAGACACATGGAAGTCGCTTAACGTGGCGGGCTCACCGCGCGAACGTACTGTCACCGATTCCGACATCTACATGCAGATTGAAGCGATGCTGATGGAGCCGATGAGCGGCGGTGTGTGGACGGGCACAAATCAGTACGATATTACACTAATTTCCGGCGCTCTCCAGTATCGTCGGGACGAGCTTTTGTTGCTCTCTGCCGCCAACGTGGTCAACCTTCTCCAGCCGTCTCCGCTGGCGTCGATGCGTACATTTCTTCCCGACTCTACGTTGAACCTTCACCGGGTGCGCTGGATACAGGCAGACTCGACGCAAGGAACTCCCTACGCCCTGGGCCGCGAGGACATCATAAGCCGCAATGCCGATGGCGTGAATCTTTCCATTCAGCCCGGAGAGCCGGACAGTTGGATGATTACCGCGGACTCCCCGCTGAGCTTCGACTGCTCCTGCCCGCCAAACCAGCCCGGCACTTGGGATATGCTGGCCAGTTTCTCAGGAACCACGTTAGATCCTCCAGCCGCTTCTTTGGTTGGCATCCCCGATGACTGGACTCCCGCTTTGATCTACGGAGCCCTTGCCGACGTGCTATCGAACGCTCCTGAAGGGCGGGACGCGGCGAGAGCAAAATACTGCATGTCGAGGTACGAGCAGTTCAAGAAAGCCATCGTCAAGATGCCTTGGTTGCTTCAGGCGCAGGTGGGGCAAGTTTCGGTGGATACGCCGGGATTCAAGGAGATGGACACGCAATGCCAGAATTGGGAGGTAAATGCTCCTGAGCCAGTAATTGTGGTGGGCGGCGTGGACCTGATTGCGCTCGGCCCATTCGTCACGGGAGACACCGTTTCCACGGTCCTGACGGTAGTAGGCAACGCCCCTGTGCCCGTGGCGGACTCTGACCCCATTCAACTCAGCCGCGACGGTGTAGACGCCATTCTTGCCTATGCGCAGCATGTTTGCATGTTCAAGCTGGGCGGGAAGACGTTCTCGGTGACGCTGCCGCTCTATGAGCAGTTTGAAGCATACTGCCGTCTCAAGAATTCCATGTACAACGCGCTTGGCTTGTTCCGCCCAGACATGATTCAAGAGGGCGGAAGAAATGACGTAGACGATCCTCGCTTCCAAGCGGAGGGTGAGAAGTAATGGCCAAAAGACCAGATAATTTCGCCGGCCTCGATCTCACGTCGCCTTCCAATCGTGTACCGGGCGGGCGTGTCCTCATGGCCGCAAACGTCCGCGCCTATGGCCCCGGCCAGGTGGAGATGAGGACGGAGCTTTCGAGCCCCATCGTTCTCGATTCCAGCGCCATCATTCTCGACTCTTCCGTTCAATCTCTAGTTAGAATGAACGACACCACTCCAGCCGGTCCAGCAGACGGGTTTGTGTTCATCTCCGTCGATGCGTCGGGGCGTCTCTATGTGAACGACAGGGCGATTGCCGAAGGGTTGAGCAGCGATCCGGTATCGATCATTCCATCCCGCCCGAACGCATCAGTGCAGTCGTGGGCTTACGTATTCGACAGCTCTATGGGCGTGACGATTCACACTAAGTTCGCCCTCGACAACACTCCAACCGACTTCAATTGCTTTGGGGCAGTCAAGGTGCGGTCGGACGGCCTGATTTACAAGACAGGCATCAAGGAGCCACCTCTGGCCCCATCGGTGGGCACGGAAAACACTATTGTTGTCGATAGCGGGCCGCTGCTCGCTAAGACGATTCCGTGGACGAACTATGCCGGCCAGAATCCCAACTTCGACTATGGGCAGACAGGTGGTCCTCCCAATCCCGGAACGACGTGCATAGTAGATGGGACTGCGCCATTCACCGTGAACGTTGCCAACGCTTCGACGGTGACGATAACCTCGATTACCGGAACGGCAACCATCAACGGAGGGGCGAAAACTCCTACATCTCCCGGACCTGCTGTGGGCAGCACAAACCCGGGCGGTTATGTGCAGACAGCAGGCAGTTCGACTCCGCCTGGAACTGTTTCTGTCGTAGTGGGAGCGTTCACCGATGGGGCGGGAAATGTGGTGTCGAAGGGTGTGGCCCCGTACTATGTTCCGGCTGTAGTTGATCTGGGCGGGAACATCGGGGTGACGATTCAGGTTCCATCGGGAGCGCGCGATCTTCAAATCGGCATCAACACTACGGCGGGCGTCCAGTCTGGAGGATGCGAGCTTCCCGCTTACAATAACAACTCAGGTAGTTTCCAGATTTCATGGCAGGTTGAGACAGATGCCCTGCCTCCGAAAGTGGGCATTCTCAACAATCTTTCTCTGTACTACTGGGGAGACTCTCCGCAATCTGGGGCTGTGGCGTCGTACATCTGGAAAAATCCCGGCGACACGGGCGGTGGTACTCCTCGATCCACATCCAATGCGGTTGGAACAACAACAGGCAATTCGTTCATTTTTGATGCGACGTTTTCTGCTGGTATTCCGAGTCTACCTGGAGTGGGGAATTCGAGTATCCCGATGGAGTGGGCGTCTCTCAGCGCCGGAAGCGCGGTGACGGGAGAAACCCCTGTTTTTGCATCTCCGATCACTGCTACATATCCATCACAAATAGGGTATCAGGATTTCAACTTCTGCCTTTATGGACAGCTTTATATTCCAGAGGCAGGGCAGTACACATTCGTTTTGACGGCCAAAGATGCCGTGATGTGGGGAATTGAGGGGGCTTCGCTGATATCGGCGACTGTGAATAACGGCAGTGGCCCAGTACTTTCATCAAGTGGCCAGACAATCACTGTTGTTCAAGGCTATCCGCTCCTGCCGACTGCCATTGAAAATACCGGGGAAGGGGGCGGATTTGCGCAGATTACCGTTGTTGTTTCCTTCGCGGCCGCAGGCACCTATGGAACCGAGATTGACTACGACTACTGGTACCACTCCGGGCGCATTTTGCTTCTTGAGGCATCTCCTACTCCGGGCGCACCTCCTACCATCATCCCACCGATCACGGCGAATATTCGCACCAACGTTTCCTATGCCTACAAGTACAGGTCGTCTCTTACGGGCGCTCAGTCAAATCCCAGCCCCACATCGACCCCGGAAACGACGCCGGTTCTCGCCAACACAATTGAGGTTGTCTATTCTCCAGACCCTCAAGTGGACAAAATCGACTACTACCGTCAGGATGTTGGGCTTTCAAATTTCACATACGTGGCGACGGGGCCGAACACGAATCCTCCTACACCGATCACCGATTCTCTGACGGACGCAGAGGCGGCAAATAATCAGGAGATGACGTACACCGACTATGAGCCGGTGCCTTCGATAGATATTCCCAACGCGGGAATATGCAATGTGGCTGGTGGGGTCATCACTGCTACTTCGGGCTCGTTCAACACGCGCTGGTTGCCGGGAACGATCATTCTCATTGGCTATCCAACGCAGTTACCGTATACCTTCATCACGCGCCCCACGAGTACGACTCAAGTTGCGATTCCCGATGTACCGGATGGGACAAATCTTGAATGGAACATCGCGGAGCCGGTGTTGGCAAACCAGCCAATCCCGTACATGTTCGGCCCTACCGACAATATCAACTATGTCCTTGGGGTGGGAGACAAGCTAAGGAAGGGTACGGTCTACTGGTGCTCAGGGTCAAATCTTGATGCGTGGCCAGATACAAACCAGTTCGACGTTACGGACCCGTCGGAAGCCTTGATGAATGGCGCGATGAGCGGAGGCCGCGCGGTCTTATTTTCAATCAAACGCGGATGGGTTTTGACGCCGAACTTCTTCAACGCTCTCGCCAACGTCACGGGAACCAGCGGCTCGACGTGGACGGCAGAAGATGCCAGCATCAGCCGTGGCCTCTACATTCCTCGCTGCCTTATAGTGCAAGGTGGAGGAAAAATCTTCTTCCGCGTAGACGACGGAATCCACTACTCGAACAAGGGAATTGGCTCGCAGTCGATCACTGACGAAGACCTCGACCCGCTCTTTGTGCATGAGGGCTCGACTCCGGTTCCGGTGGTGCGCAACGGCATCACTATCTATCCCCCTGACGACTCGCTTCCCGAGCGCCAGAAGTTCTCTCAGCAAGGCCCGTTCATGTACTACGACTACATCGGTACGGACGGCCACCCGCACACGCTGGTTTATGACACGGAGCGGATGGGTTGGGTGTGGGACATGTACGATCCACCGGCCACCATCCACGCCTCAAACCAAGGCGAAAGTCAGCAAGGGAACTTGGTTGGCTGTGTTGACGGCTCGATTCGCCTTCTGGTGTCGAGCGGCGCAGAAACCCCAGCGGCTACCGTGGCGACTCCGGCCATCGGCGGGCAGGGTTGGATGCTGGCTTACGAGGCGACCTTCGAGTACAAGGCCGATTCCGGGGCCACAGTGTCCTTTGCAGCCGTCGATGCGAACAATGGGAGCTATGGACCCTCCCCAATCGTCCTACCCGGCACAGGGGGAGAAATAACTAAGTTTACGACCAAGGTAAGCCCTTCGAAGTGGAAGCTACTTCAGACCGTGTTCGACTGGTCGGACCCATCGCTGGAGATTTACTTGCAGGGGTGCAGTTTGGCTGTGAAGCCGTGGGATGGCGAGTTTAAAAATGTGCCGTTGTTCCATGGATCGGGAGGCGAAGGTGGGCAAGTCTAGCTGGCCGGGAGCACCAAAGAATCCGTCAACAGCGCCGGGGAACAAGTCTTCGACGTGGCCCGGCACTCCCACGAGCCAGCAGACTCTGGCGATCAATGCGCCGTCTACGCGGTTTCCCTACTCGCTGAATGAGAACTCCAGCATGGCCGATGTGGCCGATGCGATGCGCACCGTGTTCAACGGCCTGACGAATCATGAGCAAGCTTTCGCGGCTATTCCAGCTACGGTCACAACTGCGGCGACGGCGGCGGCAACATCGGCAGTCGAGAATATCCAGAGCCAGTCTACTTCCGGCGTGACTTCTTTCAATACCGCGACAGGTTCCATCATCTTCTTCCCCGGTCTCGGTGGAGTGAACAATCAGATTGGAAACTCCGCTTACACGATACAGCAGTCGGATAATGGGGCGAAGATCGTCGCAGGGGACTCATCGCCGGTAGTTGTGTCCCTAAGCTCATCGGTGAAGGCCCCATGGTTCACGTTCATTGGCAATGATTCAAGCGCCACGGTTGCATTATCGACCGATTCAGGCGCAACGATTGCGGGTATTCAGTCCGTGTATCCAGGCGGAACGGCTATTGTCTTCTTCGATGGGGCGACCTTCTGGTGCGAAGGGGTGGCGATTGCCACGGATTCTAGCCTTGGCGTGGTGCAACCGGACGGCGTAACGGTAATGGCGGATTCATCGGGCATCTTGAGCGTACCCATAGCCATGGATTCATCGCTCGGTTTGGTAATTCCAGATGGAAGGACAATTGGCGTCGATTCGGGGATGTTGCACACCATCGGGGCGACGGGAACTATCCCGTTGGGGCCGTTCTTAGATTCCAGCATGACCTCGATTTTCGTGCAAGATGGTTTGATAACAGGATGGTTGCACACCCCATAAAGGGGTAAACTGAGCAGGAGGTGTATTTTGGGCGGTCTCGTAGGCTCGATTTTCGACTTGGCATCCGGTGATCCCACCGAGAAAGAACAGAAACGGTTCGGTAGCCTTTCTGATGAGCAACTTGCCGCTGGGCAGGGCGCGGAAACTGCGGCTCAAACCTACGACATGAACCTTCTCAACGATCCCACCAAGGCGCTCGCGCCGGAGATCAGTGCAGGGCAGGGCCAGGTAGAGCAGCAGCAACTTCAGAACTCCAACTTCGGCAATCGTGGCGGCGGTACCAACGCTTCTACCCAAAATGCAGAAAACGCGAATCGCGGCAACATTATCAACCTCATGGGCGAAACTCAGGGCCAAGCGGCTAGTGCTCTCGGTTCGCTTGGAACTTCGGAAGTTGGCACGGGTTCGAGTGCGCTTGGAAATGAGGCCGATTTGGCGAATCAGCGCCGCCAGCAACAGGTAAGCGACGTGAATGGAGTTGCGCAGGGAGCGGCTAGTATCGCCACTGGCATGATGGGCGGCGGTGCGGGAGCGGCTGCGGGTGGCGATCCATACGAAACCCTCTATAGTGCGCAGCATCCTGACACTGGTTCAATGAGCACAGATTCACTCGATCTCGGGTACCTTTAGGAGCTAACATGGCATGGCAAAAAGTTAACAGGGCAATCGGCGGGGTGACACCTCTTGGCGTGTTCACCATCACACCGGGAACCCCGCAGAACATCCTCGCAAACACCGAACTGTCATCCATTAGGTACGCTTTCCAATGCCGCCAGTTGGGGTTTAGCGTTTCGAGTACGGTTGCAGGCGAGGTGTACGTAAACTACGGCGACATTGCGGGACTGGGCGACCAAACCGCCCTCATCGTGCAGTCTAGCCAGGCGGTCGGACTCCCCATTACGTCAAGAGCCAATGAATCGATGATCGATGCTACTCAGTATTGGCTTGACGGTAGCGCGGCTTGCAAGGTGGCTGTTTATGCTTTGGATGCGACTTCGTAGGTGAATAATGGCGATTGCTGATCTTCTCAGGAATATCGGAACAGGCGTGGAAAAGGGCGCGAAGGTGGCTGGGGCTGTACTTGAACCTGTCGCCAAGCGCACCGCAGAAGTTGTGTCCGGGGAAGCTCCGCAGATCGATGAGGAGCAGCGCAAACTTCAGACGCAAGGAATCGAAGCCAGGGCGCAGCAACTCGAATCTCAGTTGGAGATGGGTCGCAAGTACGGCACGCTGACCCCCGACCAGCAGAAGCAATACGTGGACGAAATCACAAAGCTCTACTCTCATCCGTCACAGATGGGGACACTGGTGCAGAAATTGCACAAGGCGGTTCATCCAGGCGGCGCGACCTATCAGGCTCCTCCGTTGGCGAACGCGACACCCAAGGGCGGAACGCAGTCCGCGGATGAGGCGAACGCAGAGAAGTTGGCTTTGGCGCGGCAGTCCACTAAACCTCTTCCCAAAGATGCAGCGTTTTTGGAAGCCTACGCTCATAGTCTTGGAAAGACATGGCAGGAGCTAACTCCAGATGAGATGGTGGACGCCTACAACAAAGAAGGTGAGACGAAGGCCGCACAAGACAAGGAGGCGCACCAGAAGGCTCTTGAGGATTATCGAGACGCGACGTTGCAACTTCGCAAGTCGGAAGAAGCTCTACACGAAGCACAATTTAAGGCCAGCCAAGATCCGAACAATCCGAAATTCAAACTGGAAGCAGAAAAAGCTCGAACTGCCGCGATGCGCGACGAAGCATATTGGATCAGGGCGCAGGCGAACGTCTTTGGGGAAGTCAACGGCAAGCCGCTACCAGGCGCTCTACTTACTGGCAGTGGTGACCCTGTTGGATCATCGTTTCAGGGAAACGTAAAGCCAACAGGACAGGAGATTGGCCGAACCGACCTTGCCATAAGCACATTGGAGCAAATCGGGGATGTGCGGGGAATCATAGACAAGCGCCCCGACATGTTCGGACCTGGCGCAGGGCGCGGAACCGATTTCACTGTGTGGCTGGGGTCTCAAGACCCGGACGCGCAACGCATGAAGGCGGCGATCAGTACGATTTCAAGCCACCTTGCGGGCGTTTTTGGGTCTCGCAGTAAGTATGCTCAGGAGGAGATTGCGAGGGTGATTGGCCAGTTCCGCACAAACCCGGACGCATTGAAGGCCGCTCTCGATCAGTATCAAAAGGCCGCTGAAACAATTCAGTCGAAGGGTGTGCGTCATGTGGTAGGAGGAATGCCGACCGATAAATCTCCTCACGCTGCGCCCGTTAATCCGGGGGCTGTTATCCCCAAAACCGGGGCGCAGCCCGTTTCTGACGATCAATTTCTGATGCAGGTGAAATAATGGCGACTCCAAGTCAGGTGATAACGCAAGAGTGGAAGGGGTTCGATGCGAATCGGCGCAAGGAACTGCTGGCGAAAATGACCCCAGAGCAAAAGAAGAATCTGCGTACTTCTCTGGAATCTCCCGCGCCCGTGCAAACCCCCAAACCTGTAGCGGCGTTCCTGCCTGCTCCTCCTCGGACTACAGAAGGATGGTTTGGAGATGCGGAAAAAGATTTGCGTGAAGGTGGACAGCGTACCGGCGTGGGAAAGGCTCTCGGCTACATGCAAGGGCGTGGAAATAAGGGCTACAGTGGCCTCGGTGAAGATGGGGTAGGCGACTTCATGGGCAGTCCGGAATTGGGGATGCTTCAAGTGGGAAAGGGAATATCCGAAATCCCGTCGCACCCAGTAAAAGCCGCTGGTAACGTCATCGGTGGCATATTGAAAGCCGCAACGATTCCGAGCATGGTTATGGCTGGACCCGAAATAAAAGCCGTGGGTGAACTGCTTCCTTCAACCGAAAAGGCCGCGCAAATATTTAAGGATGTGGCCGAGAGCGCCAACAACGTCCCGGTTCGGATGAAAAACACATGGCCAGCGCTAGATGAATTTATGAAGTATGCGGAGTCGGGCGGCACAAAACCTAAAGTCATCACCGACATGATGACCAGGCTCGACGACTTCCAAAAAGGCCCGATGACCTATGAAGATGCGCGCCGGTTCTACACCAATATCAGCCGCCTTTCCGATCAGGAATTATCTACTCTGAATCCGAATATGCGCAGGCTTATGGGTGGAGTCAAAGAAGCGTTCAAGAAAGACATCGGGGACGCCGCGGCTGAGGTAAATCAGGCCGCTAACTACTACAAGGGACTCAAGGAATACGCCAGAGGAGCAAAACTCGAAAAGGCTGCGAGCGAGATGTGGAAGTGGGCTCTTCGTCTGGGGGGAACGGCTGCGCTCGGTGCGGCGGGATATGAGGGCGTCAAGATGGCTGGCGGCGTTGGAAGGTCTCTTGTCCCGCAATGATCCTCGAATCACGATTGTTCGATACGTTCGACCGCTGCCCGCGCAGGCTCGGTCTCGAAAAGACGCATGAGCCGAGAAGCATCTCCCCCCTTGGTTTGCTCTATGCCGGGATCGAGGGCGGAATGCTGACGGGCGAACCGCTGAACGCGATTCGTGCGATAACTGCCGAAAAAGATGTGACTTGCGGCGATCTGGCGGCAATCTCCGTGGTGCGGCATGTGGGGTTCATGGCCGAAGTCATATCGCTGGCTCTGCGGCGGAAACTGGGAGAGTGCTCCCGTCCGCCTGACGTGCAGTTCGGCGAGCACCAATGGCGCTCGAACCTCTTCGATACAGCCAAAGGCTTGCACCGCATCGTGCTCGTTTCCTACCTGGACGACGACGCTCTGAGGTCGTTTGCGCACTCCTGGGGCACCGTGGGCGAGCTTGCGGCACTTGAGCGGGACGTTACCCTCACCGCAGTTGTAATCGGGGCACAGCGGGCAGGCAGACGCCATTCTCACTGGTCTCGGTGTTTCCAGCATCCTGTCCAAAAAAGTGCCTTGCGGTTTGCATCACGGAAGCGGGATGACGGATTCACGAAGGGCTGGCGTGAGGTTTGGAGAGAGATGACAGACATCAGTGCGGCAACGTGGCTGGACAAGATGGGAACAGATGACGTTCTGCCGGATCTGATCCAGTCGCGCCGGGTTCCGTACAGGCCCGATGATTACCGGATGGTGAAGGCCCGCGAGGATATGTTCAAGATCATTCCGCAGATGGAGTCGGCATCGATTGACGATCCGATGCGCCGGTCTAGCTGTGACGAGGTGGGCCGTGGTGCTTGCGTTTGGCAAAGACTTTGCTGGTCGCCTACGCCGGTGGAGCTTGACGACTTGGATTATCTATTTCGAGAACGCGCGACGGAGTGAGGTCCCATTACCCGATTTCTATAACGCGTCACAGTACCTTAGCAAATTCTTGCCACCCTTCCTTCGGAATCAGGACTACAAAATTTGCATTGGTCCACCGAAACACATTATTCCCCCATGGCGAATCTATGGTTTCATTGTCCAATCTGCGTATATAGAACACTTCTTCGGTGGGCAATGGGCCATCAGTGGTCTCATCCCATGAATCGTATACTATAGGCTCCCGTGCGATACTCTCCAAAATCCCAATTCCGGTTTCAGAGGCAACGTGAGCAGGTCGCTTTCCTCCACGCAACCTCATCGGGCACGAAGATGTTTCCATAACAAGGTCGCCAGGTTGAGGCTTCTGCATTCGTTCCCAGCGTGTACGCATCGACTCACACTGGTTGCCGACAAGTTGGGAGCGATAGAATTCGTACCCGACCGCATCCAAAAAAGTAATCACATCAAGAATAGAGGTTTCTTCTGTTTTGGGCATTTTAGATTTCTCCTCATGAACTTTTCTTTTTTGTCCGTCCCGCAATCTTGGCTCTGATCGACTGCTCCAATTCGGGCGTCAAGACTTGGATAGGTTTGGGTGGCACAGCGTCAGGAAAGTGAACAGAGTCCGAAGCTAGAGACGTGTCGATGCTGGCGATGGTGGATGCAATCTGCTTGTCGAGTTCCTTGTCCGCCTTCTTCATCATCAACTCAAGCATCCTGTCGGCGTTATCTTGAGCGTGCTTACATTTTTCTTCAAAGTCGGGAGCGTTGCAAGCTACTTCGATCTGCTCTGGAGTGTAGTCGCTGTAGAGCATCCCTTGAGGTATCGGTTTATCGTTGAGTCCTATCGGACGCTGTTTCATAAAATCTCCTTATCGGTTCTTCTTCGTGGTGCGGGCCGCAATCTTGGCCCTGATTGATTCTTCCAGTTCCGGCGTCAAGGTAGGCATCGGTGAGGCTGGAATAGGTTCTGGCACGGGAGTTGGTTGCGGAGGCTCCACAGTGCGTGCACGTACCTTGCTTAGGGCCTCTTGGGCTACCGCGTTCACTTCCTCTTCGTCTATCTGCCCTTGAAATGCCTGTTGAAGACTGAGCAGGATGAACGTGGAAATAGAATATCGTGCCTCGTATGCCTTCTTTTTTAGGAATTCATGCAGGCGCAAGTCTTCTGGCCTAGAAAAGACTAGGTTTAACTGCACGTCAGTCGTTTTGCGGTTTGTCATCAGGCGTTTGCCTCTTCGATGATCTTCTTCCACCGTTGCGGAAAGTTTCCCTCGCATCCGTCTGTGTCGCAGGCGAATCCGCGCTGATCCCGTAGCCCCCCGCCCAGGGCGAGAGTCTGCCAGTCCTTCTGCGACATCACCTTTCCACATGCGCAGATGGGGGGCGCTATTTTCTGCTCAATTGGGTTCATTGATTCCACGGCCTTTCATTCTCCCTTTTGTCGGTGAACGCTCCGTTAAAAGGGAGAATGAAGCGTTCGTGATGTGCTTCTCCACCCCATTTTCTTCGATAGTATTCAGATCGGCATGGAGCCATCAAATCGATCTTTAACTTTAAAAGAGGATCGGCTTTCAATGTTTGGCTAGGTTCATGCTTGACCGGCAAGCCCGATTCAATCAACTCGTAGCCCGCAAGCCGAAGACGATAATAAGTATCAATGTCTGAGTGATACCACTCCAGCATCGGGTCCCATCCACCAACAGCGCGAAACGCTTCCGTGTTGAATGCCGCCAGAGCGTCATAGGCCGTGAAGATAACTCCCCACTTGCGTTTCTGGATCGTGAAAGCGTTTGCCATCGCCACTAGGCGCTGTACGGTATCGCCAACGGCCTCTGCATCGGAGTGCATGAAGAGGTAGAAGGGGTGCTTAATCCACACGGAAGTTCGGGCGTTCTCTTCGCCGATAGCTTGCTTGAGCATATAGTTCTGTGTCTGCGCGAAGGTGAGCGGAACGGGGGGAGTGTAGACGATACCTGCGCTGTCCGCCAACTCTCCACCGTCGGAATTGTCGATGACGGTAGTTTCAACGCCACCGTGCCAAGTACTGCGGATAGCCTTTTCGAGCAAGTCGGGACGGTTGACAAAGGGGACGAAGACGGGAATTGTTGCTCTCGTGAGGCTCATACAGTTCTCCAGATCGTGGTCCCCGGAACCACTACCCGGTCGGGAATCAGTTCATCCACTGCTTGCTTGATGCCCATCCAGTTCGGAGGGTCAAAATCGTGGCCGCAGAGAATTCCGCCCGGACGCAGCAGTGGTCTCCACGCGATGATGTCCGCCTTCACTGACTCGTAGTCGTGGCTGGCGTCCAAGAAGATCATCTCAGGGCGTAGATCGAGCTTCGCCATCGATGCCGCCAGATCGAGAGAACGCGATTGGAAGAAAGCCATGTTCTCGTAGCGTCCCGCATGGGCAAGGAACTGCTCTTTCAGCCAACCCTTCGGCTTGTCGCGCAGCATGTCGGCGTGTTCCTCGGACCCTTCCCACGTATCACAGGCGATGACCTTGCCGAGCGTGTTTGCGGAGAGAGCAGATGTGGATCGTCCCATCCATGATCCGACCTCAACGATAAGCGACTTGTGCTCGGCGGTGGTGGCAAGCCAAAGAAGTTCCGCTTCCGTCATCCACCCCGGAACGGTTAGCGCGTGTTCGATATTCAAGATGTTCTCCTTGCTAAAATCATTGCTTTTGGTCCCTCTTTGACAAGAGCGGTGCACGGCGGTTGCTCCCACGGAAACTTATCAGGGGGAGTCAAAAAACACTCCCTATATGCATCGAAAGTAGGGTAATAGCGGATAGATCCGTGCTCTCTTCCCCTGATCCATAATTGATAAACAAAATCACTCACTTTAACCCCTCCAAAAACCAAGAACGCCATGCTGGCCAAAGTTCCGGGCCGTTCCAGTCGACCGCAGAGGGACAAGCAGGTCTCATATAAATCCCATGCGAACCTTGTGGGGAATTGTAGGTGCGAAGCATCTGCTCCACTCTGTCCGCCCACATCCCCGGCGCGTGGACGGGTCTCTTCGAGCAGAAGGCACCTTCGTAGAAATATGCGATGGGATCAACCTGCATCGCCTTCGGAACGAACTCGGCCTGCGCTCCGTAACTTCCGCAGATGCAAGGAACCCCGCAAGCAAGGGACTCCGCGATTGGATAGCCAAAGCCTTCAGGGGCTATGCCGAGCGTCACATTGCAGGCCGAGTAGTTCCATGCCAGTTGCTCGTCCGTGAATCGTTGCAGGGTGACCGCGGCACGTCCTTGGAGGCCGTAATCCACGATCAGGTTGCCGATGGACCAGTAGCGATCAATGGTATCGGTATGACACCATACGCGAACATCGTGGCCCCGGTCGAGCAGGATGCGGCACGTCTCGATGCCAAGCTGCCAGTTCTTCCGCGCCTGATTCGTGGCGACAATCCCGATGAGCAGAGAATCTTGCGTGAGCCCTTGAAATCCCTGGTTGATGAAAAGCTGGCGGGCCTCTTTGTGCGGGCGCGGATAGAAGACGCTGGTGTCGATTCCATGCGGTAGATGGTCGGGATTGCCGGTGATCTTCGACGAGAACGACGAGTAGTCAATCACCCGGTCGAATCCCTTGTACGTCTGCGCGATGCGGTGGGACAGTTTGCCGTTCGGCCCCTCAGCGTCTAGCGCTGGATAAGCCCACTTCTTTACGTCCTTGCGCTCGGCGAACTTGCGCAGATGGGGGATGGGACACATCTGCGGGATTCCTAGCCAGTATAATCTGCTCATATCCCACGCGCAGAAAAGCACCCCTTCGCGCCCCTGACACCAATCATCGTAGATTTCTGGCAGTTCTGGAACCAGCCAATTGTCTACGCTGGTGAGGTGATATTCCTTGAAAGGAACCTTGCGGCTACCTGCTGCCCCATAGCCAGCACTCGCGACATCAAACACATCGCCACAGTGTTCGTGGAGGCGTGTTGCCAAGTCTCGGGTGATCCGGCCAAGGCCAGATGAGCACGAAACTGCATCGGAAAGAAAGAGGATCGGAATAGTCATGGTTTCGCCTTCTGTGGGTAGTTGTCGTGCTCCCATTGCGTTGTCGCGGCGTATCCCCATACACGGGGAGGCTTTGGAGGATCTTCGTAGATCACAAATCCAAGCCGATTCCCCATGTCTTCGGTGAGGCCGCGCCTACCGTTTGCAACGTCGCTTACGAATGGAGCAGAGTATCCGATTTCCCGAGCAGTTGGCCGCAAACCGTTTTGTTCTATCCTTTTGCGGAGCGCGTTGAATACGTCGGAATCGTCAAGCATGGAAGCTATCATAGCAAACGTTGATTACAGTGTCAATCCACAACAAAGGTACCAACTTTGCAACTCCACAAGAGCTATTTTTCCCGTTTGGCCTATGATAGAAGGCATGAAGAAGGCACTGTTTATCCTCGCGCTTCTACTGTGCCCATGGTCGGCTCTCGGGCAGGCTGTCGGGGCGATTAACGGTTATGCCACCCTAGGCGGGGTGAAGGCTGTCACTCAGGGCGCTTCCTCGACGAACAATCTCGAAGGCATCATTCCCCATGCCACAATCACCGTGTACATTACCGGAACGACCACCAAGGCGACCATCTACGCGGATGGTAGTTCAACGCCTCTCGCCAACCCTTTCTATGCTAACGCGCTCGGCGCGACAAATCCGGGTGGGTGGGTATTCTGGACGGCTACGAACGCTGGAGTGGATGTAATCGGTAGCGGAGGTATTGCCCCAAACACCTACCCTGCTCCGGTTTCCCTTTGTGTGGATTGTTTCCCGTCTTCGCAGTTTATAGCCCCCGGGGTGGTGACAATTGTTGGCGCAAACGGCCCTATCACCTGCACAGGAGGAAGTTGCGACATCACAGGACAAAGCACAGTGCTGCAACACAACGGAACAAATCTTCCGAGTCAGTCTCTGCTAAATTTCCTCGATGCCGCCCCTTCTCTTCCGTCTGGAGACACGCCAGTAACGTTCACAACCAACTCGGGTGGAGGAATTGGGGGATATGTTCCTCCGGTATCGTTGGGATCGAGTTTGGCGATGGGAGTTACGCCGCCAGTGTCAGGGCAGTATGCGATCGTATATCCAACTTCATCCTCTACGTCAAACTGCGGCTCTGGCCTGATCGGAGCTAACAATACCAGCGGATTTATCGATTACAACTATGGCGGATCGGGGGGATGTCCCGCGACAATCACATACACTTTCGGCGCTCTGCCGAGTTATATTCTAGCTGCAAATGTGACGGCGGTTTATGGGTTCACAGTAGCCAGCTCACAGCCACTCGTCGCAAGCAATATCGCAGCTGTGTCCATGATCTGCGGCCCTGGTTCTTCGACCATCGTGACGAGTAATGCAATCATTCCTATTAACCAGTACACTTCCGGCGGTTCGATTATGACTGGCGCTCAGGTGAGTGGATCGATTTGCACGGCTACCGCGAACGGTTCGGTGTTTGGAGCTAAGTCGGTAAACTTCGATATTAAATCCGTCGGACTGATTGTTTATTACACCGGCTCTGCGCCACCCGCGAACACAAACATTCTTGTCGAGGCTCCACTTTACTTCAACCCTTCATCATTGACTTTGGGGATTACACTTCCTTTCGACGTGGGACTGGATACTGGATCGACAAACGCTCTGGCGGCTTCGGTGGCTGGATATAATCTGACGCTTGGGCAGAGGATTACCCTTGCAGCAGCCCACAACACAAGCTCGACAACGCCAACCTTTGCGCTGAATGGATTGAGCGCGTTGACCATCGTGGGGCCGACTGGAGGGGCGCTTACTTCAGGCGACATCAACACAACTGTTCCGGCGATCCTGATGTACGGGACCAATGGATCGACGGGATTGTGGTACTTGCAGAATCCGCAAGTATCGGGTGGCGGCGGCGGCGTCACGTCGATCAATAGCAACGCGGGTGCATTCACATTCTCTGGCTCCGGCGTATCCTGCACCGGCACTACTTGCACATTCAGCGGGTCAGGCAGCGGCCTGACAAGCCTGAATGGATTGACCGGACCTGCGCTGAATCTGACTTCATCCGACAGCAGCGTCACGATCACGCCGAGCGGATCAACCATCAACTTGCAGGCAATTGGCGGCGGTGGCGGCGGGGGAGTGCAGTACCCAGCCAGCACGACGGCTTATGCCATCATGGGAGACTCGCGCGCCGGGGTAACCTCCTCTTGCCAGATGAGCGCGCTGCCTTCAGATGCCGCGCCGGTTACGGCGGGTTCAGTGACGAGCGGCACAGCTTCGTTTACGGGCACGAACACTTGGGCCTCGGGCTGCATCACGACATTGAGCGGATTTACCGGAGGCGCGACGGGGCTCAATGGGCAGCTTTGCGTGGTGTCGGCGACGGGCTTATCGGGATCGGCGTTTCAATGCCCGGTGACCGGTGGCGCAATTGGCTCGACCGGCACGGGGCAGGCAGGAACCACCTACAACCTGACGGGCTATCTCGGCCGCGAGCAGTACATCAACGGGCACGGTACGGTGACCAACTACGCAACCAGCAGCCAGACGCTTGCTCAGGCGAATACAGCCTACGCCACGACGGGGCATACGAAGAGCCCGGCGGTGACGAGCCACCCTGGCTATCTGATCCTTGAGGACTGGGCGCAGGACATCTTGAATGGTCGCACAGTGGCTCAGATCGAGGCGGACTATAGTACACTGCTGATCACGGCGCGCGCCGATAGCTGGACCGGGATTATCTGCACGACGATGCCTGCGCTGCGAGCCAGCGGCTCCCCGCTCTTTGTCGCTCCGTACCAGGAGTGGCAGTCAGTCAACCAGTGGATTCTCACCATGGTTCCGACAAGCACCAATATCGCAGCCGGGGCCTATTGCGACCGTGTGGTGCAACTCGACGACGTGTTGGCTAACGGCTACGATGGGAACTACTTTATCCAGTCCGGCAGCGGCCATCTTTCGGATAACGGCAATCAAGTCGCGGCGGACAAGATCGTCAAGGCCATCAGCAATCCGAGCGGATTGGTTGAGAGCAATACGGCGGCGGACTTCATGCTGCAAGGGCCATTTGTGGCCAGCGATGGCCCGATCTTGGGCGTATCGGATGGATCGGGTTCGGGATCGAATGCGGCATGGGGATGGGCTTTGCATCAGTGGAGTGGGACAAATGTCTATCCAGTGTTCGGATACCGTCCGACATCGAGCGGCGGAGGGCCGCTTTCTCCAGTGCTTTCTTATCAGGGCATCAGCGGCGGCTACGCACATGAGTTGGGCACGGCTAACGGCTACTGCTGGGGCGCAATCACGCCACCCACAGCCCCGGATACCTGTTTTACTCGCAGTGCCGCGGGAGAGATCGCAGCGGGCCATGGCGGAGCGGCGGGAGACGCCACGGGCGGCTTGAAATTCAGCTGGTTACATACGACACTTTCGACGGCGAACACCGGAACATGCGCGTCGGGCCTCGCCGGTCAGTGGAGCTTTGGCGCGGATGGCACGCAGACGCGCTGCCCGAGCGGCGGCGGGACATGGACGGCGGTTGGCGGGGGATCATTTACGGCATCGGGCGACCTTTCGGGCTCACCCAGTTCTCAGGAGGTTGTCGGCATTCACAGTGTGCCCTTGTGCACAGGTTTTACACCTACCGCTGGCCAGCTTCTCGCTTACACCACATCGAGCAGCCCTAATCCGTGCTGGACTGCGCAGAATGTTCCTAGCGGATCGTTCAGCGCTGGGGGTGATCTTTCCGGATCGAGTTCGTCACAGAAAGTGGTTGGGGTCAACAGTGTTCCGCTTTGCACGGGCTTTACGCCCACGAACAGCCAGGTACTTACTTACACGACAGCAAGTTCGCCGAATCCTTGCTGGACGGCGACGGCAGGCGGCGGCGGGGGCGGATCGGGATTGTTCTCGCAGATCATGAGCGCCACGCCGACATTGAGCAGCACAGGGTTGACGACGGCCTGGAATCAGGCAGGAACTTTCTCAGCGACGAATGCTGCGACCGGAATTCTTATCAATGACACGACTGCTACTCCTATCGGTGATATTAACGAGGGCGTTCTAAAAGCCTACCCATCAACACCATTCACGCTAATAACTCTTATGTCTAATCCGATGTTCACACCTGATTCAAGTGCGGGTCCGTGGATAAATATTGTAATCGCGAGTTCCCCATCAGGGGCAGTTGAGACGTTTGGCATGAACAAGAACGCATCCATCTACGGATTGTGCGGTATTAGGTGGAGCAATCCGAATACATATAGTGTATACGCGTTTGACACATCTATCAACGTAACACCATTTATATGGCTGAAACTGAAAGACGACGGCACTACAGTTACACTTTTTATGAGTGGCGATGGGGTGGCTTGGCAGTTTGCCTATTCCGAAACGAAATCGAGCAGTTTTCTTGGGTCATCCGGCTATAACTACCTTGGCGTCGGCATGGATACGCGCGGTGCGGTTTACGGTGGCAATACACTAATGTCTTGGACAATCACGACCCCGTAAGCATGATCGCCGTCTACGGGATCGACTGACGAAGTGCGGTAATCTGAGCGGCAAGTGAGGAAATAGAATGGCGGGAGGGAGGCCGATGAGTGCACAGGAATCGACGATTGCGACCTTGCAGCACCAACTGCACCAGGAGAGCCAGCGCCGGTTCGAGCAGATCGAGAAGAACCAGGACCGGCAACAGAAGGTGCTGGAGCAGGTGCTTTCCAATACTTCGGACCTGCCGCAGTTGAAGGCGACGGTAGAAGACATAGACAAGGAGCGCAATCGGGCCAAGGGAGCCGTGAAACTGGCCATGGCGCTGGCTACCTCAAGCGGAGTTATTGAGGCTTGCCGATGGATTTTTTCTCGCCATTGATTACCAAAGTTATAGGGACAGAATGATTCTGATTCTCGCCCGAGCCATACACAGAGAGCCCGAAGTCCAGCGCAGGCTGATTCGTGTTGCCGAGGCTCAGGCAGTCGAAGAGATGGAGCAGCCGATTTTTCTGGCAGTCAACAACGAGAGGCAGGTATCATGAAAATTGTATTCGATATTAGCTTGGCAGTCTTCGTGTTGGGCTTCGTAATTCTGTGGATCGCTGAGCGTACGGAAAGGTAAAGGAGAAAGTATGATCTGGGGAATCTCGAAGACGAGTATCAACGGGGTGCTTGCGCTGCTTATCGTGGTAGGCACGGCTCTGTTAGCCAGCGGTTCGCCGCTGATCGGCCAGACGGCAACTTTGTGGATTACGCTCGCGCTGGGCGTACTGCGCGCCGTGGTGGGATTTTTGCAGGGCGATGCACCGGTGGAAGAAGCGAAGAGGCGCAATGTCTAAATTCAGGTTAGGCCGCAAGGCCGTCAAGACGGACTCGCGAACTCTGCGTCTCGCCAAATATGCGCAGGCACTCGCGCCGCCGCCAGCATCCGTGAACTGGGCGAAAGGCATCACTCAGTTTGGAATGGCTCTTAACGATACGCTTGGGGATTGCACAATCGCTGGCGTAGCCCATGCAATCCAAATCTGGACCGCGAACTCGCAAACCGAAGTCACCATTCCCGACGCGATCATTCAGAACTACTACTCGACGTGGGACGGATACGTGCCCGGCGATCCGTCAACCGACAACGGGGGCGTGGAACTGGACGTTCTTTCAGACTGGAAGAAAAACGGATTTAGCGGCCACTTACTGACCGCCTACGCCGATCCCGCGGTGAGCAACCTGACGGAGATCAGGCAGGCGATTCATCTCTTCCTGGGCCTTTACATCGGGCTCAATGTGACCAACCAGGTGATGGACACCGCCAACGATCCCACGGTTGCTTGGGACATTGGCGGAGATCAGACTATTGCCGGTGGCCACGCGGTATACGTGATCGGCTACGACGCGACGTTTATCTACTTCATCTCCTGGGGCCAGATTTACAAGATGACGCTCTTTTATTGGAAAGCTTACGTCGACGAAGCTCATGCGCTGATGTCGCCCGATCTCATCGGAAGCACGGGGTTCGCAGCGTCCGGATTCAACACAACCCAATTACTGGCCGATCTTGCGGCCATCGTTTAAGGAGAACCCATGAATAGACGCGACTTTGGTAAGGCCGCACTGGCTGTGAGCGTAGCGGGACCTGCGCTGCTCTCGATTGACGGCTGCTCGACTTCGACTGTCGTGCAAGACATCAACGTAGTGCTGAATGAGGCGGAGAACGTGCTCTCGGTAGTTGCATCCGACGCGCCGTGGTTGCCCGACTTCAAGGCCGCAATTGCAGCCCTCCAAACGGCCGAGGCTGGATGGAATGGCGGTGGAGATATACAGATCGTCGTGGACGCGCTGAACACCCTTGTGGCGGTCACGGCGGTCATTCCGGTCACGGCAGCCTACTCTCCGCTGATCGACGTGCTGGTGGCGGCTGTGGAGGCCGTGTTGGCGCTGCTGTCCGCCACAGGCAATACCGTGTCTGTACGGACGACGGTCGCGCAAAATCCGCACGTTGGAGCGTACAAGATCACTCACCGCTGGGGGCGCACGCCGGCTGGGGACTTTAAGGCCAACTGGAATAGCGTTGCCAACGCTCACGGACTGACGCAGGCCAACCTTCAATAGCTTTCACTGAACCAACACTCAGGGCGCTTTCTAGCGGGAAACTGGGAGCGCCCTTTTTTCAGGTGGATCTATGCTGACACTTCTAGAGGCGATAGCAAAGCAGGAGGGATTTTATGTTTCCGGCACACTCGCCAACCGCAGATGCAATCCAGGAAACATTGACGAAGGAAGATTCGCGCAAACTCATGGCGCTCTCCCGCCCGATGGCAATAGGTTTGCCGCGTGGCCCACGTCTGAAGCCGGATTTGCGGCCATGCGGGCACTGCTCACCGACGACTATCTTGGTCTGACGCTGGCGGCGGCGCTCGATAAATGGGCTCCTCCGATTGAGAACGACGTGAATAGTTATCTTGCCGATGTAGTGAAATGGACGGGAATGGAAGCAAATGAGGTTTTAACGCAGCAAAATATCGGTTAAGGAAAGGAGACCGCGGACAATCGCCGGAGCATGAGAGGGAGCCTTAATCGGGCTCCTTTTCATTTGGTACGAACGTCACAGAATCGACGCGGACATATCCAAACTTTGCAGCCGTCTTCGCTCCAATACATCCATAACCGCCGAGCAGGTTGCTAAGCTGCGAAGGGCTGATGCCGTGCTCTTTAGCAAATACGGCGTAGCTCTCAGACGACTCGCACTCGCGTCTGAGATACTTCCGGAACGCGTCTTCACCTTTAATTGGTTTGCGCCGTTTATCCATACTTAGATAGTACGAAAAATATTCATCGAAGTCAATGAAATAGGTGTTGACTTTCCTTTTTCCCTGGAGTAGCATCCCTAAACAGAAGGAGAAAAGCACATGCCCACCGCACATGCAGTTGCATCAGAACTACGCCGGATTGCTGACCTGTTCGACAAATCACCGGACAGCGAGATCGACAAGCCGATATTGAATTTTTTCCACTACACCCGCAAAGACCAATTCATCGAACTTGTGAAAGTGTTCCCGCACCCAATTGAGAAGGGCGACGGGTATGGACACGACGAGATCACGCTCACTCACCGCGCGGGTGCCCTAACAGTTTACGCATCCATCGAAAAGTCAGCCGTGTGCACGCTGGTGGAACCGGCTCGCCCGGCCCGCTACGAATGCACGCCACTTCTCTCTCTCGAAGAGGAAGAAGCACTCGGAGCTTTTTAGCAAGTTTCCCGGCTCTCCTAACACGAGCATCGAAACTGCGTCCGTACTGAGGTTTGCAAGCATACGCGACTCGCCACGAAACGGGCAGGCTGGGAATTCAAATCAAGGAAAAGAGGAAGTATGTCTGGAGAACTGGCAACGACTGGAACCGTGACAACGAACATTGAGCAAGTGCTGCTCGGTGGCGACTTGTCAAAACTCAACCCACAGGAGCGGCTGAACTACTACAACGCCGTCTGCACTTCGCTCAAGCTCAATCCACTTACGCAGCCGTTCTCCTACATCGTCCTGAACGGCAAACTGCAACTCTATGCGAAGAAGGACTGTACAGAGCAGCTTCGCAAGATTCATGGCGTCTCCATCACCAAAGTTGACCCGAAGCAGATAGGCGACTTGATCGTAGTCGTAGCCGATGCAGCGGACCGGGATGGACGCACTGACTCTGCTACCGGAGCCGTCAACGTAGCCGGGAAAAAGGGCGACGATCTGGCAAATTTGATGATGCGCTGTGAGACTAAGGCCAAGCGCCGGGTCACGCTTTCCATCTGCGGCCTTGGGATGCTGGACGAAACGGAAGTCGATACGTTCCGCGACCAGGGCGTAGCCAGCGAACCACGCGGAAACCAGTGGGAAGAACCGCAGAACCGTCCTGGTCATCCTGCCCCTGTTGAGCAGACGACTATCACCCGCGATGACGGCGTAGTGGTCCAAGGGCAAGTGGATACGGCTCCGAGTGTAATATCGCACTCCGCAGAGCCCGATATACGGCCCCGTAGCCAGCGGAACGCCCAACCCACCACCCAAGCGCCAGCGGAGCCTGTAAACGCCTCCCCGTTCCAGCACGAGGCACCGCAGGGCGAAGTGCAGGCCGAGCCAAGCATCACCGAGAAGCAGCGCCGGATGCTTTTCGCTATCCAGAAGTCCGTCGGCCTTAGCGATGACGAAGTGAAAGCCGAGCTGGAGCGGATCGGCCTGACTTGCCATCGTGACAACATCCCCAAGTCGAGGTTCCAAGATGTGTTGGATGCTATCGACTCGGAATTCCGCTTTCACCAACAGAAGCAGTAGGAAGGAACCCGCGAATGGAATGGACACCTGTAACAAGTAGTCAGATCAAGGAAATTGGCTGGGAGGCCGATGCGGAGAAGCCGTTGGGCATCCGCTTCCATCCCAGCAAGCGTGCGGCTGCGGAAGGCGTACCGTACTTGGAATATCACTATGGCGGCATTACGCCGGAGATGCACACAGCGTTTCTCGGAGCCGAGAGCAAGGGGCATTGGTTCAAGGTGAACGTGAAACCGTTCCCCGATCAGTTCCCGTTCGTCAAGGTGTAGCCCGTGCAGATGCGAAGTTTGCCTCGCGGAAAGAACATCGTGGCTGCCGGTTACGATGCAGTAACCGGCACGCTCCGCACACGATTCAATAAGTCTGGGGAATACGAATACAGCGGAGTGCCGGAAGATAAGTTCATATCGCTCTTCCGTGTACCATTCCCCGATTCGTACTTTACCAAGGCAATCAAAGGGAAATTCACCATCCGAAAGATTGAGGTTGAAGATGTTCGAGTACAAGACGGAACCAGTATCGGAGCCCATCAACCTGCGAGATCGCATAGCAATAGCGGCTCTGACGGGGATGCTAGCCGATCCACAGGTGCAGGTGGGTGGGAACCACGACCTGCACACGGCGAAACTTTGCTACGCGATAGCCGATGCGATGCTGGCAGCACGGAAAGTGAGCGCATGATGGAAGTTTATTTCCCGCAAGACGGCATGGAGTTCCACGAGAAGGACGACAAGGGCAATCCTGCCCACTACTACACGCTGAAGGGCGAGCGCGTTCCATTCTCACTGACCCAGGTGCTTCAACTGGCTGGACTGGCACGGGAGCCGCAGAGCGCCAAGGAAGCCGAAGCGTGGGCAGCCAAGGCTGTGCTCGGCACGAAGGTACACGACTATACGCTTTGGTTAGAAGAAAACGAACTCGACTTGGCTGATTTGGTCAATTATCCGGCCTACCATAATCGGGTTCTCGGTTGGAAGCAGTTCTGTGAAGATATGCATTTCCAGTCTGATCTAACCTCGTGTGAAGTGCCTATCGGCTTGCGAGTTAATGGTTGCCTGTTCGCCATGAAGGTTGATCGCTATGGAGTCATCGGAGAGGGGGACGGTTTGGCAATGGCGGTCGTTGAAATCAAGACGACAGTGAGCAAAGAACCGTCTCACGCGATTCAAACAGCAGCTCAGGCGATAGCCTTCAGGAATCACGCGGAAAGCGTAAATATGCCAATCAAAAGAATGGCTGTTTATCTTTCCGAAACGCCTAATCAGGCGGGTCGCTACTATTCGGTAGAGCCTCACGAAAACCGCATGGATGAAAAGATTTTTTTAGCTTCGCTGGCGACCGTGTACTGGAGATTGAACAACGGTTTGCTCAAGGCTGGAATATAATGGAAGAGTCAGGTGTAATCAGCACCGGACAAGCCCAAACGCTATTGGAGGTAGCGCCTGTGACCCTTCCATCTACAGATTATCGTCTCATCCCACTCACTTGCGGTCAATTCTCGAAAGTTGATGCTAAGGATTATGACTGGATCGTATCAATGGGTAGTTGGTATGCGCAGTGGAATCATCACACCCAAAGCTATTACGCCATGAAAGGCGAACCGCGGGATGGGGGAAGTCATCACATTTTACAAATGCACCGCGTCATCCTTGGGTTAAATCGAGGAGATCGGCGGCAGGGTGAACATGCCAATCGAGATACGCTGAACAATCGACGCGGTAATTTGCGAATCGCAACGCCTAACCAGAATCGCTATAACCAGAAGCGGCGCACGGACAACCAAAGTGGATTCAAGGGAGTTACGTTGCATAAGAAAAGCGGACTTTACATGGCTCGAATTAAGAAAGAGGGAGTATCGACTTTCTTAGGCTATCGTAAAACCCCTGAAGAGGCACACCAGCTTTACGTCACAGCATCAGCAGAACTCCACGGTGAGTTCGGAAGGACACAATAATCATGGCGACGACAGCACTCACGATTCAATCTCAGATAACCAACCTCCAGACAGACATCCGCACCACGCTCGAAGAGTTCTTTGCTAGCCTGCCGGAGATGGAGACAAACGTAGCGATGAGCACGGCCTTGGTGGCGCAGTCGAAAGCCATCACCGTGTTCCAACGCGACAACCGTGGCCAGATCACCGTATCTGATGCAACGGCGTTCGTCTCGGCCAGCGAGCAGGTCCAGGCGCTCAAGTCGGTGAGCGAGGAAATTGAGGACTTGATGAAGCCCTTCATCGATAGGCTCTTCAAGGCGCACCGGACGGCGACGGCGATCCGCAAACAATACCTCGATCCCATTGACGGGGAAGTTACCCGACTCAAGCGGGAGCGGGAGCAGTTCGCGGCAGAGGAAGAGCGTAAGCGCCGGGAAGCCGCGTTAAAGGCTCAGGAGGAGGCCCGCAAAGCCGAGGAGGCCCGATTGCTTGCCGAGGCTCAGGCGGCGCAGGTAGAGGGCGATTCTGTGGCGGCAGAGCAGATTCTCGAAGAGGCTGCTCATGTCGAAGCGCCTCCGGTGATTCTTCCGTCCACGGTGCCTACTGTGGCAGGTACTTCCTTCCGCTCAGTGTGGGAATGGGAATTGAGCGATATTACACGACTCAAGCCCGAGTTCCTGATTGCCAACGAGAAGGCTATCGGAGCCAACGTGCGCTCAAGTCACAAGGCAGCAGAGCAGATCGTCGGCAATGGGGCAATTCGAGTGTGGGAACGCAAGGTTCCGGTGGACAGGTAAACGATGAAACTCAGGCCATACCAGCAGGAGTTTTTCAGCAAGGTCCGTGACGCGCTGGACGCCAAGTGCAATCGACAGCTTGGCGTCTTGGCTACAGGACTCGGGAAAGCGATCCTATTTGCTACGCTCCGGGAGCAACTCGGTTTCGAGCGCAAAATTCTCGTGCTTGTCCACCGCGAGGAGTTGGCAGCACAGGCGGCCCGGCAACTCCAGCACTGGAATCCTGGCCTGATGATCGGCGTAGAGATGGCCGACAGTTCCGCCGCGCCCATGGATCAGTTGATTGTCGGAAGTGTTCCGACACTCGGTCGGCGGAAGAGCAGCCGCATTCTGAAGTTCCACCCTGACGAGTTCGATGTGGTGGTGTCGGATGAAGCGCATCACATATCACCGGGTTCGCGGTGGGCCAACGTGCTGGAGTACTTCGGCGTTCTCCGCCCCGGAGAAAGCCACATCCTTTCTCTTGGACTAACGGCCACGCCAAACCGCAGTGACGGCCATGCGCTCAGAGACTTCTACGACCTCATCGTGTTCTCAATGGGACTGTGGGAGGGCATCGAATCGGGCTATCTGGTTCCGCTGGAATCATGGCTGGTGCAGTCGAAGAGCAACTTGGATTCGGTTCATACCCACGCCGGCGAATTTGCGGAAGATGAACTTGCCGATGCCGTGAACACGCCAGAGCGTAATGCGGCCATTGTGCGAGAGTGGATGAAGCGGGCATACGGAAAGCGGACGCTGGCCTTCTGCGTGAATATTCAGCACTCGGCAGACCTCGCAGCAATGTTCCGGCACTACTCCATTAGTGCCGAGCCGATATGGGGAGTTGATCCGGAAAGGGCGGCTAAGTTCGCCCGTCATCGAGGTGGCGAAACAACAGTGCTGACCAACTGCCAGCTCGCGCGGGAGGGCTACGACGACCGCGATATTGAGTGCATCATTCTCGGGATGCCTCACAAGGCCGCTCTGCCGGTCGAGCAGGAAATCGGCCGTGGTACCCGGCTCCCGACCGGAATCGACAATCTCCTCGAAGCAATCAAAAATGGCGTTCGCCTGAGCAAAGATCGATGCATCATTCTCAGCGTCCAAGACATCGCGACGAAGCACGAACTGTTTGACGTTCCTACGCTGTTCGGATTGCCGACCGGGATGGACCTAGAAGGCAAGTCGGTAACCTACGCGAAGAAGAAATATGAGCAGGTGGCTAAGGAATACCCGACTGCCGACCTGTCTCAAATCAAGAGTCTGAGCAAACTCGAATCGGTATCGAAGTCGCTGGAACTGTTTAAAGTAAACTACCCACCAGAGATTGCCCGTATGTCGGAATTCGCGTGGCGCAAGTCTGCCGAGGGCTACATGTTGGCTTTCAAAAGCGACCTGGTGACCGTGGCTCAAGACCTACGAGGCGACTGGCAGATACGGGGCAGGATCGGCGAGCATGTAGCGGAGTTCTCAGCGCAGAACTTGCCGGGAGCCATGAATCTTGCAGATAAATTCGTAGTCGATCACGGCGGCATCAAGGCGATACTCAGCAGGGACCGGCGCTGGCACGGCGATCCGCCGACAGAGAAGCAGTTGAGCCTTTGCCGGATACTCAAACTTGTCGTACCTGCCAACGCGACTAAAGGACAGGTTTCCGCTGCTATTGATGCTCGTAGAATGCAACAAAGAAGAGGAATATAATGGGGACATCGGGCGTTGAAGCGCCGGTTAATTCTCAGGCCGTGGAGGGCCATCGAATGACATCCCCATCACTAGACTATCGTCTCATCCCTCTTTCTCAGGGTCAATTCGCCAAAGTGGATGCGGCTGACTATGAGTGGCTAAACCATTGGAAATGGAATGCTCGTTGGGCGGCAAACACCAAGACCTTCTACGCTCTAAGGCACATCCCTGTTGCAGATGACCCTAAGCGCCCAAGCGTTTACATGCACCGCCTCATTCTCGGACTGGAGAGATTCGATAAGCGACACGGCGATCATGTAAACCTCGACACGCTAGATAATCGCCGCACTAACCTTCGCGTTGCTACGGCTATGGAGAATCACTGCAATCAAGGAGTACGCAAGGATAGCCGAAGCGGTTACAAGGGGGTCGGGTGGCACAAGACGAATAAGAAATGGCAGGCCCGTATCCGCATCAACAATGCTCGTATAAGACTAGGATGGTTCAACACCCCAGAAGAAGCTCATGCGGCCTATTGCGAGGCGGCAGCGAAACTACATGGGGTTTTCGCCAATACGGGGATCTACTCGCCTAGTAAATTCGCCTGTTGGTGCGGAGATAGTAATTGCACGGAGCACCCATGAAATCCAAAGGCCAAGTATCAGCCGCTATAGGCGCCAAGAGGGCGCAGTTAAGATCATGACCGCATCGGAACTGGCCCGCCAACTCCACGGCAAGAAGGCTGGCAAGCGCTGGCAGTGCCGTTGCCCGTGCACCACTATGCACCACAATGGTGACCGTAACCGTAGCTTGAGCGTGTGGGAATCAGAGGACAACTGGATACGGCTACACTGTTTCACGGGCTGCACTCGGGATGAGATTCTTGCAGCGCTGGGCCTCAAGGTGCGAGACCTGGCGCTGAACGAGTTCCGCCGCAATCCAGAGTGGGAGCAGCGGCGCAGGGACGAGGACCGGCTCAAGCTCTTGGAGCACCAGCACGGGCTCGCAATCATGGCCCAGGCCGTCATCCCCGAAGAGCGGAACTACTGGGCTGCCGTGGAGCGTAATATCGCTATCAAGGGCCGTGCGCTGCGAGGTAAACTGTATCCCGAAGAGAAGATAAGACGGGAAAAGGAACGAGAATTGCAGAGGATAATTTCCGAATATGGATTCGAGGAACTTTGGAATTGCCTACCGCAAAGCGTGTTTGAGGTAAAGCATGAAAACTAGTGCGATATTACACCAAGAAGACGTGCCCAACTGGGCCGCTCTACGTACCGAAGTGCCCGAGGTTGCGGCGAAGCGGTTGCAGGGCATCCTGGCTCGCCTGGATGCCAGCGAGAAGCAGATATTCGCGTTGAGGGGCATGGCGGCTTTGCTGATCGAGGAGCGCCAGCTATACCGCTTCGTAGTCGATGAGGAGGTAGGCGACTACTTCCAATCCTTCGACAAGTTCCTGAAAGGCGTCTGCCCGAACTCGTGGAGCTACGTCCGGGATGCGCTGCGGGCCGTAAAGGAACTGAAGGATGTTCCGTTCGAGGACTTGCTGCAGATGAAGCGCTGCAATATCCAGCAACTCAAGCAGACGAGCAGCAGCGTACGCGTGCTCCCAGAAGTGATTGAGGCGGCGAAGAAGCTGCCGGAGAAGGAACTGGTAGCCAAGCTCAATGGTCCTGGATACGATCAGCACCTAGAAACCGCCGCGCCTGTGGTGATGGCTGCGAAAGAGGATGTAGAAGAGTTCGAAACTGCGGTGGAGATGGTTACCTTGATCGACGATTGTCATAGTCGGGCAGAGGCAATCAAGGCTATCGGTATACGCATAATTCAGGAATGCGCTGCCGAGTACGAGCACTTGAAGGCTATTGATGACGAACTGGAGAAGGCATGAGTAAGCCTATTGGTCGACCGCTATGCCCTGAGCGTGAAGCGTGGGCTATGCGTTTTGGATTGAAGCAAACTCATCCGCCCCGGTTGCTTCCTGATGACCTTTGCCGGCAGCTTTGCCAATGTCGAGATGATGCAGCGAGGCGGTTATTGCTGGGGGTATCCTCGTGATCGATAAGCGCCCAGGGCTGTGGACTTATTATGAATCAGAGACGCAGAGATGCACGGCTTAAGGGTGTGCGATGAGTAAACCTATCTGCTACGACCTTTATTGCGGCCTGTTCGGTTGGGGAACCGCCTTTGCGCAGGAAGGCTATCAAGTCATCGGATTTGACGTTGAGGATATGAGCGCGGTACTCGGCATTCCTCGTCCAGAGGGTTGCGAGCTGCGTATCCGTGACGTGCGATCGATACATGGTTCGGAACTGAAAGACGCAACCTGCATCGTCGGATCAAGCCCCTGCCAAGAATTCTCGTACCGTGCAATGCCGTGGAAGAAGGCCAAGGCGCTGCCACCACCATACTTGGGTATAGAACTATTCAACGCGCAGTTCCGCATCCAGCGTGAGGCTATAGAGGCCGCTGGTCACTACATTCCAATGGTTGTCGAGAATGTGCGAGGTGCGCAGAAGTGGGTTGGAAAAGCTCGGTATCACTACGGAAGCTTCTACTTGTGGGGCGATGTGCCAGCGCTTATGCCGCAAACTGTTGGCGCTCGAAAACTTCCTCCAGAAATCAGCGAAAGCATACGTCAAGGAAAAAGCCCCGCACGGTGGACAAATCCAGATGAACATTATTTTGGGCACAAAGGCACAAAACCATTTTCAGATAGAGGATGGACGCAGGGTTGCGCAATCACGCTTGGTCTTGAGAGTTACAATGGCGTCAAGCAACGCGGCGACTGGTTTGGAAAGAACTGCCAATCATCGATGTCGCGAATGTATTCTTCGAAGTCCAGCGCGAGAAAGCGTGCCAGCGCGATGATCGCGAAAATCCCCGAGCCTCTGGCCAGACATATTGCCCGCACGTTCAAGCCGGTAGACAAGTGAAGCGCTCCGAGGATTACACACAGGAATATGCTATATAATGGAGGGGTCAGCCGTTGTCGCGGCGGACAAGCCTAATCGTCTAGGAGGACGACTATGACCCCTGCTTCAGAATACCCTATATGGAAGCCTATCGTTATTCATGCGGGATATTCCGTGTCAGAAGACGGACGCATAAGAAATAACAGATCCGGTAAAATTCTAAAACTTCGATTTAGCCCTGATGGATACCCAGTTACCACACTGGCCATGGGAAAGAAAGGATTAGTAAAATTCATCACGGTACACCAGTTGGTAGCCGAGTCATTTATAGGACCAAAGCCTGAAGGGTTACAGGTTAATCACATAGACGGAATAAAATCCAATAATCACTACTCCAACCTGGAATATGTCACGCCTCTGGAAAATACTCGCCATGCTTGGGAGCACGGCCTTTCCAAGAAACAATTAGGAGAACGATGCTCTTCGTCCAAGCTTACCAGTTCCCAAGTTGCTTACATAAAAAGAAATAAGGGTATTATCAAAGCAAAGGATCTTGCAAGAGAATTAGGAATAACGCCGTCAAATATATCCCAAATTTGGCGCGGTTATAGTTGGAGTCATATTTGAGAAAGTCCCGTATCAATCCCGTCCGCAAGACTCTCAGGCGCGGTGAGCCATCCAAAGCCGAGAAGGAAGCTACCCGCATAGCCGTAAGAGCCCGTGCTCATGGCGTCTGTGAGGCTCAGGTGCATTCGGAGTGCTCAGGACAGCGTATCCTGCCACTGGACGGCGATCTGTGGCACAGAGGGCATTTATGCCACGGCAGGGGCAAAGCTCGATTCGGCTGGCAGGAAAGTGAGCAAAACTGGCTTACCTGGCAGTGTGCAAAATGTCACCTGATCAGCGATCACGAGCAGGGAATCAAGAGGCCAAGGCCGGACCGGCCGATTTTGATTGTGGAAGGATTCGAAAATGCCAATACCTAAAGCACTAAGCCCAGGGGAGGAAGCTTTCGCCCTGCATTGCCGTGCCGAGAAGATCTCCGTAACGCGCGAGTATGAGTTCTTTCCAGGTCGTAAGTGGCGCTTCGACTTCGCTTTATTGGATCAAAAAATAGCAGTGGAGATAGAGGGCGGGGTGTTCTCTTTTGGCGGTCACAGTCGAGGAAAAGGATACGAAAAAGACTGCGAGAAGTACAACAACGCCGTGGTTATGGGCTGGAGAGTTCTTCGCTATTCTACCGACATGGTTCTACGCGGCGACGCAATCAACGATATTTTAGAGATTTTAGGCAAGGAAAACGGCCCCCGCTAACTTGGAGGCCGTCGCTGTTTGGGTGGGAAAATCAACTACGCGGATATTTGGCTGGCACCCGACTGCTCTGCACGGCCATTCCTGGACGCCATCGCGGGTGGGTTACGGTGAGCTTAGTCGATGACTTGGCGAGTGCCCCAATCACTATTTTCGACTTGAGGAACGTAGACGTACTCCGGAACGTCCAGCCTCTTCGCTTTGTGTTGCTGATGCACCAGGGCCACGTCGGATGGTTCGCCGAGAGCACGGACGTATGTCAGGCCGTCCTTCTCGTACATTTCTACGAGTTCTTCGACCGGCGTTTCGGTACAGGTCATGAGGCTGTGGTGGTGCCCAGTGTGCTCGCCGAGCGCGATGGGGCGCAGGGTGATCTTCTTGGCATCAGCGGGGATCTTGCACGGCTTCAACATCACATCGCCTTGCCTGATGGCTCCTACATTCTGATTCTTCATTTTTTCCTCGATTCGAGTGCGGTTGATGGTTATGGTTATACACCGTCGCGACGGCGCAGGAAATCTCTTTACGAATGGCTCAAGACGGATTCCTTATACTCCTTTTCGGTTAAACCGAACGTCTGACCAATGGCCTCATAGGCTCTCTGGTTTTCTGGCCACACTCTCAAGACGTAGCGCTCGCCAGTCGAGGGGTCAGTGACACGGACGAATTTAAGTGGACGATCCTCGAAGTCTTTGAACTCTTCCGATTCGAGTAGCTCGGCGACTTCTTTCCCTTTCCGGTAGCTGGTCACGGCCCGCATATCGGCGTGGACTGTTTCCGAGACGGGGAGAGCTGGAAAGTTTGCCATCATTTCGTCGCGGTGAATGACTTTGAGTTTGGCTTCGGAGCAGAACTTATCCCATCCCATGCGCTCAATCATCACTCGACGAACTTCGGCATTTTCCTCTTTGCGGATGTGATCCATGGTGATCCATTCCGGTTTGACGACGACAAACGCAGGGACCAAAACGCCATGCCAAAAATATAGGTTTTCGACATCCGATTCAAGGGCTGCATATGTCTCATTGTGCAGTCTTCTACCTTGTGATGTTTTTTCGACATGTACCGTTGGTTTGGCCACCCAGTACAAAGTTTCTTCCGTCCAAAAAAGTATCCAGCAACCGTTAAGGTATGCGTGCAGTAGGGATTCTGACCATGCTTCCACTGCGGATTTTTTTAGCTGTCTTGCGCCGAAGTAGGTAGTGCTTATCCAAGACAATTCCCAGTTCCACCACCACCAACCGCGTCCCTGTATGCACCACGACGCAAAGCGTCGTGGTGCACCGTCAAGGGCGGCACGGGCGTCACGGGCGGCACTGGCGTCACGGGCGTCACTGGCGGCACGGGCGTCACGGGCGTCACTGGCGGCACGGGCGTCACTGGCGGCACTGGCGTCAAGGGCGTCACGGGCGTCACGGGCGTCACGGGCGTCAAGGGCGTCACGGGCGTCACTGGCGGCACGGGCGTCACTGGCGGCACTGGCGTCAAGGGCGTCACGGGCGTCACGGGCGTCAAGGGCGTCACGGGCGTCAATGGC
>JBEKDV010000011.1:0-48470 GCA_050014175.1 Candidatus Solibacter sp.
TAAAGATCGACTGCCCCGCCAAGGTTTAGTTCACCGCGCGGTTTCATCAGTTCCGCGGCTGCCAACTTCCCCCCCGCTCTCCAGCTTTTTTCGGCCGCGAAACTGAAGAAACCTTTAACAGTGTACCTCTTTTCGATTATAGAAGGCCCGCATTACCCGTGCTTCCCGGATTTATAAATATCCCTCTGCGCCTTGTGGATCTGTTTCCATTTTCGTTTGCGTTCCAGGGCGAGCAAGGGATCGGCCAGGGCCTCGTGGCGTTGCGCCTCGCCGCGCAGTTTGCGGTAGCTCTCCCAGCGGGCGGGCGAGAGCGCCCCATCGGCCAGCGCGCCCTGAACGGCGCAGCCCTGCTCGCCGGTGTGGGTGCAATCGCGGAAGCGGCAGTCGGCGGCGAGGGCGGCGATTTCATCGAAGGCCCGGTCAACCGCGTCTTCGCCGGCCCAAAGCTGGAGTTCGCGCATGCCCGGAGTGTCGATGAGGGCGCCACCGCTGGGCAACGGGATGAGTTCCCGGTGGGTGGAGGTGTGGCGTCCGCGGCCGTCGGATTGCCGCACTTCCGCGATGCGCAGACGGTCCTCGCCGGTCAGGCAGTTTACCAGCGACGATTTGCCCACGCCGGAGGAGCCTAAGAGCGCCACGGTGCGTCCGTCGGCCAGATAGGGGCGCAGCGGATCCGGCCCGGTGGGGCTGCGCGTGTGGACGGCGACTACCGAAGCCGCGCCCGCGACCGCCGCGGCTTCGGCAAACCGCCCGGCCATGTCGTCGCAGAGGTCGCTCTTGTTCAGCACGACCACCGCGGCAGCGCCGCTTTCGAGGCTCAGGGTGAGGTAGCGCTCCAGGCGGCGAAGGTTGAAATCGCCATCCAGGCCGCAGACTAGAAAAGCCAGATCGATGTTGGCGGCGATGGGCTGCTGGTCTTCGCGCCCTCCCGCAGCGCGCCGGGCGAACAGGGTGCGGCGGGGCAGGACGGCTTCGACGATGGCCTGTTCCGAGTTGATTGCGCGAGCGGCCACCCAATCGCCTACCACCGGCATGGCGGCGTGGGAGGCGGCGTTGTACCAGAGGGCACCGCCCGGTTCGGCGTCGAGATCGCCGGAATCCGCGATCAGGCGGTATTGATCGCGATGCGAAACGGTGACGCGCGCCAGGGTCAGATGGGGCGCGAGAGAGGCGCGCAGTTGGGGTGTGGCGCCGAGACGGTCGAGGTTCATGACTGTGACTCCAGGAGTTCGGGTGGACGGAGCGGAGGCCGCGATCGGGGAACGCACTGCACCCGCGAACCGCGTGGAGCGCGGCGGCGGGCCATGGCACATTCACCCGGAACTGGATTATCGGACAGTCATAGGCAGTGGAATCAAGATAGCATAGAACTCATGCGCACGAATACGACCAGGGAACGGCTCGCCAAAGGCGAGGTGGTGTACGGCTGCGGATTGCAGGTGTACCGGTCTTCCGAGATTCCCCGCGCCTTTGCGGCGGCGGGCTTCGACTACGTCTTCATCGATATGGAGCACGGGTCATTCAACCTGGAGACGGCGCACGACATGATTATTGCGTGCAAGCTGGCGGGCATCACGCCCATCGTGCGCGTCGGCGAGGTGCAGTACACGCTGTGCGCGCGGCTGCTCGATCAGGGCGCGCAGGGCATCATTCTGCCGCGCGTGGAAGATCCCAAGGCGCTCGAAGAAGCGCTTAGCTGGCTGCGCTTTCCACCGCTGGGAATCCGCGGCTTCGGCATCAACCCCACGATGGTGGATTACGAAGCGCGCACCATGCCGGAGATCATCGAGCACCAGAATCGCGAGACGCTTTCCGTGGTGCAGTTCGAGACGGTGCGTGCGGTGGAATGCGCCGACGAGCTGCTCTCGTTGAAAGGGCTGGACGTGATCATGATCGGGCCGGCCGATCTCTCGATCTCGCTGGGAATTCCCGGCCAGTTTGACAACCCGCTACTCATCAAGACGGTGGACAAGGTGATCGAACGGTGCAACGCGCACGGGGTGGTGCCGGGCATCCAGACGCGCGGCATCGCCATGGCGAAGATGTGGGCCGAACGCGGCATGCGTTTTGTGGGCGTGGCGGCGGAGCACGTGTTCCTGCTGGAGAAGTGCAAGGAAGCCATCGCCACGCTGCGGGCCGCAAAGTAAGGAGGGCGTATGGACCGGTTTCCGCTGGGCTACAACACGTACTCGATTCGCGCGCTGCGCTGGAACGACCTGCGGTTGATCGAGTACGCCAGTTCCTTGAAGCTGGACGCGATTTTCCTGCAGGACTCCATCGATCCGGGCACTAACGACCCGGGGCACTGGAAAACCGTGAAAGACGCGGCGGCGCGGGCCGGTTTGTGGCTGGGCACGGGCGGCGGGGCGGTGCTGCCCAAGGATGAAAGCGAGTTCGACCGTTCGGTGAAGCTGCTGAGGGACGGCATCAAGCGCTCGGTTGGGATGGGGTCGCCATTGGTGCGCATGCTGCTGGCGGGCGATCGCGACCACCTGCCGCCGGGACCGCCGGCCAAGCACATCGAGACCATGATCAAGGTGTTGCGCGCGGTGCGCAGCGAGGCGGTGGATGCGGGCGTGAAGTTCGCCATCGAGAATCACAAGGACTTGCTGTGCTGGGAGACGCGGCAGGTGATCGACGGGGCGGGGAAGGAGTTCGTGGGGTCGTATCTCGATACGGGGAATCCGGTGTTCGTGATGGAAGACCCGATGCAGACGGTGGAGACGCTGGGTCCGGTGGCGGTGATGCTGCATTTACGCGATTCGGTGGTGTACGAATCGCGGGGCGGGATCGCGGTGCAGTGGGTGCCGCTGGGCGAGGGCGTGTTGGATTTCAAAGCCATCCTCGCCAAGGCTCGCGAGATCTGCCCGCCGCTAGGGGTCTTCATCAAGCCCATCACCGGGCGTCCGCCGGCGATTCTGCCGGTGTGGGACACGGAGTTCATGAAGAAATACGCCGAGCTGCGGGCGGCGGATTTCGCGCGATTTCTGGCGCTGGCCAAGAAGGGCGGTCCGTACGAGCGGCACATGGTGATCGAGGACGTGCCGGGAAAGGCGGCCGAGGCTCTGACGGCCGCTTTGACTTACCAGCAGCGGGAGCACATGGAACGCGGCGTGGAGTATGGCAAGAAGGTGCTGGATCTGGGCGTGCGGTGGCGGGCGGCGTAAGTGCAGCGGGCGGAGGCGCGATAACTCAAGTGACTGGCGCGTTGAAAGAACGGATAATCGAGCGGCTGCCATGGCTGTTGGATGACCTCGGGTTTCGAATTACTCATCACGATTACGTATACAAGGCGATGGGCAGTTCGGAGGTTGAACTTGAATCCGATTTGCTTCGGGCGAGGTTTTATGTGGCGCGCGGGCGTAGAATGGATATAAATGACGGGCAAAATCAGTGTGGTGATCGAACAGGACGAGCACGGTTGTTATGCATGGTGCCCGGAATTGAAGGGTTGCCAATCGCAAGGAAAGACGCTCGATGAGACTCTGGCCAATATCCGGGAGGCAATCGAACTGTTCCTGGAGACTCTGACAGATGAAGAGCGCTCCGCCGCGTTGAGCCGGGAAATTCTTACCACCGCGATCGAAGTTCATGCCTAAAGTGCCGCGGCTGACCGCGGCGGACGCCGAGTCGATGCTCTTGAGAGACGGCTTCGTCTGGTTGCGGTCCAAGGGTAGTCATCGGATCTACGCAAAGGGTGGGCGCAGGGTCGTAGTGCCGTTTCACGGTAGCGCGATACTGCACCCCAAAATCGTCAAGCAAGTATTCGAAGCGATCGAGGATGCCCGTCTCGACCAGCCTCCTCCCATTTTGTGACACCGCCGCTTTGACTTACCAGCAGCGCGAGCACATGGAACGCGGCGTGGAGTATGGCAAGAAGGTGCTGGATCTGGGCGTGCGGTGGCGCGGCTGACCGGCCGTACTTGTCCGGTGAATCAGGGACTGATTTGTTGATAACAAATCAGTTAACTTCGGAAATGGTAGCAAAAACCGGCCAAGTGTGGCCGGTTTTTGCTGGAATTCGTCTACTTGGCCTTCAGCACCGTCAAGAGGGCCTGGCCGCTGGGACTGCCCAAACCGGTGCAGGCGTCCCATCCGGGTCCGGCGTTATAGGCGCCGTTGGTTCCGGAGGTGATATCGCGCAACGCGCTCGCCCCTTTGGCGTAGAGCGCAGTGTTGAGGAAGCCCACGTGCTTGCCGAGTTGCTCATTGATCAAGGCGATCAGCGCCGCCCACAGGGGGGCCACCGCGCTGGTTCCTCCAAAGACGGCATCCTTGCCGTCCACGTGGATCTGGTAGCCGGTAGCGGGATCGGCGTCGCCCGCGACATCGGGCACGCCGCGGCCTTTGAAGTGGGTGGGATTGACGGAGACCGGCACCTTTGCGCTTGCCTGATAGGCGGGCAGCGGGAAATTATCGCTGACGCCGCCGCCAGAGGCGCCATTGCCGGCGCCGGAGTTCCACACCACCTCGCTAGTGATCTTGCCGTTTGACGACACCAGGCGGGTACCGCCGCAGGCCAGCACATTGGGGCTCGACGCCGGAAAATCGACGTGCGCGGCGCCATCGGTGACGCCGTCTGCGGAGCCGTCGTCGCCGGAAGCGCAGCACACGGTCACGCCTAACAGGCCGGCATCCTGGAAGGCCTGGTCGTAGGCGGAGAGCGACTGAGCCGTCCAGGTGGATTCGGCGCCGCCCCAACTGATGGACACGACCGAGGGCTTGCGCACACTGTCATGCACCGCCGTGGTGATGGCGTCGAGGAAGCCCTGATCGGTGTTGGGCGCGAAGTAAACGGCTATCTTCGCCGTGGGCGCGATGGCGCCGACCACTTCGATGTCCAGCAGCACCTCGCCATCGGCGCTATTGGGATTGCCCACCGGCTTGTTGCTGGCGCCATCCACCGAGACCGCAGTGACGCTGGGCGCCGGGCTGATTTTCAGATTGCTGAAATAAGCGCTGAGGTCGGCTGCCTTGAATCCGCCCCCCAGTTCGATGAGGGCCACCGTCTGCCCCGTTCCGGTTCCCGCGGCTGGGAAGTTGTAGAGCTTGGCTACGGCGTTGGGCGTATAGGAGGTGTCGCCCGCCGCCTTCGGTGCGACACCTTCGACGTGCCGCCGCGAGCGTACCCTCGCCTGCGGACGCGCATCCAGGCCGAACACGCCCACCACGATGTCTCCCAGATTCGCCGGAATGGTCAACTCGCCGGTGCGGCCGCGATACATGCCGTCGGGAGACCCGAAGATGCGCAATTCGGTGCCGAAGGCCTCGTTCATATTCGCCACGGTTCCGCGGAGCTTGATACTGCGGCGGGCGAGATCCAGTTGGCCCACGGAGAGATCGTACTCGGCGGCGAACTGCTCGATCCGCTCGACATCGGCGGGATCGGCGCCATAGAGTTCGGCGAACTTTTCGCGCGAGATCGGGTGCGCACCGGGACGCGGTAACTTCTCCGTCTTCCGGCGAACCACGATGGTCACGATCACCTCTTCGTTCGGATCGGCGACGCCGATCAAAGTGGAATCCGGCGGCGCGATGCGTTCACTGCCGCGAACAGATACTCGTTCAGTTGACATATACCCCTCGGTTGGGTTTCGGAAAGAAACCCCTGTTTAACGGAATCAAGATACCACGCCCGCGCGCGGGCATTGGCTGCAAAACGAACCCAAACTGCCGGGAATGTGACCTAACTCACCGCCGCTGGGGCGCCGCGGTAAGCCGGGAAGCGCGGATTTGCCCCCTCTGAGCCCATGTTACGGCATGGGGAAGTGAACCGGCGGTATGGAATGCCGGGGGAAGTTGCGTAAGATGTTACTGGAGAATGGCTTAGGGGAGACAAAAGATATTTTGTGTTGGTGTGACTGTTAAGGGTTTGCTTATTGCCCTACTCGAGGTTCAAGTTAATAATGCAATCCTCGCCCGCCTTCACTTTCACCCTCACGTGGCAGTTCTTCTGCCGGGCATCGTAGAACCAGGTGCGGTCGGACAGTGCGCTAAGTGCCGCCACCTCACGGTACTTGCGATCTTCAAACTGCACGCTCGACGGGCGCTCGACATGGTGCACCACCCAGTGATAATCGCGATCCTTCTTGGATTCGATTTCCAGGCGCATGAAGTCGAGGGCCGGGGAGGCGTGCACCTGCGAGTAGTCGGCGATATCGCCCTCCAGGAGGAAAAACTCGCCGCCCAGTTTGGGGAAGTAGTGCAGCGCCATGCCGGCAGCGGCGTCCAGCGGCACGATAGCGCCGTTGCGCGCGAACACGGGCAGGTTCTTGGTTTCCACCGCGATGGTGGCCGGTCCGCGGGTGGCTTCGTTGGTTTCCAGGTTGGTCCACGTGCCGCGCGGAAGATAGACGCTGCGCTTGTCGCCGGGAGCGTAGATGGGCGCCACGAGCATCTCGTCGCCGAGCAGGAATTCGTCGGTGTGGAAGGCGCCCTCGCGGTCGTCGGGGATCTGGAAGGGCAGGGGATGCCACACCGGGAAGCCGCGGTCCTGAAGCTCCGCGATGTAGCTGCCGAAGAAGGTGTCGAGCTGTTTGCGGAACTCGCTGAGGCCGACGGCGCCGGGCGATACGCGCGCCACCAGCGAGCCCAGTTGGCGGGCGCGCGACTGTAGTTCGGGCGGCGCGGTGTTGTAGGCGGCCAGGTTGAACATGGGCGCGATGGCGGCGGACATCCCGCCCTGGACAATGCGCACCAGCGACGCCTTGAGCGTGGCCCAACTGCCGAAGCGCTCGCTGGCCACGCTCCACGGTTCGGGGTGGTTGCCTTGCAGGTTGTGCTCTTCGAATATTTCCTTGGGCGTGGGGCCGTAATAGAAGTAGTAGTCGATCTCCGGGCCTTGTATGCGGTAGCGTTTTTCGTCGGTGAAATCGAAATGGTACGTGCCCGCGCCGGGGTGATATTCGCCGTAGCCCTGGGTGCACACCAGGAACGGCACCTCGGCGCGGACGCTTTTGCCACGGAGATCGAAACCGGCATCGGTGCGCGGACCGAGGCCGTAGAACGCTTCGCCGGGCGGGGACTGGCGTTCCCAGACCACGCCGCCGGCTTCGGAGCGCGCTTCGCCGAGATCGATCGTCAGCGGCGTGCCATCCAACTTGTGCACGCCGATCAGCAGACCCTGCTTATCGATGGTGACCTCGATCAGGCGCGAGCGCAGGCGCACCTCGCCGGCGGTATCGCTTGTGGTGAGGGCGACAGGGTCGTGGGCCGCCTCCGCGCTGGGGTGCAGCGGCCCGTTGAGCACCCTACGGAAATGAAACGTGCCGGGTGTGATCCAGATCAACTCGGCGCTGCCGCGGTCGAGTTCGAGTTCGATGCGGTTGCCGTGGGGCACAAAGGCCAGCAGGGTCGCCACCGCGGCCAGCGCCTGCGGAGGCATTACAGCAGGACCATTTCGCGCTGGATTTCGCCGGTCACGCGGGCGTCATTATCGCCGATGAACATGTTGATTTCGGAGCGCACGCCGAAGTTCGCGAGATAGATACCGGGTTCCACGGAGAAGCAGCTCCAGGGCATGACACGGCGCTCGTCGTGGGTCTCGAAATTGTCCATATTCGCGCCGTTGCCGTGGACTTCGACGCCGATGGAGTGGCCGGTGCGGTGGGTGAAGAACTCGGCGTAGCCGGCTTGGACGATGACCGCACGGCAGGCGTCGTCCACCTCGAAGCCGCGCAGGGTCTCGCCCGCCGAGATGGCGCTCTCGACGCGCGCGATGGCGGCGTCGCGCGCGTCGCGCACGGTGGTGAAGACGCGACGCATTTCGTCGCTTGGGGTGTCGCCGCAGAAGGCGGTCCAGGTGATGTCGTAGTAGACCGCACCCGGCCGATCCAGCTTGGCCCACATATCGAGCAGCACCCAATCGCCGCTCTTGATGGGCGCAGTCACCTCGGCGCTGGGCTCGTAGTGGGGATTACTAGCGTTGGCGTTCGAGCCGACGATGGGGCCGCTATCGGTGAGCAGGCCGGCATCGGTGAAGCCCTGGCGGACGAAGTCCTTGACCTCCACTTCCTGGAGCGGCGCGCGGTTGCGGGTACGTTCGCGGATGAGTTGGAAGGCGGCGGCGCGCACTTTGTCCACGCGGCGGCCGGCTTCCAGATGGCTCTCCAGCGCAGCCGGAGTCCAGCGGGCTTCGAAGATCTGGATGAGCTCGGCGGCGGTCACCACCTCCACGCCTAGGCTGCGCACCAGTTCCACCGTTCCGGCGTCCACGATGGCCACGTAAGGCACGGCGCACATAGGGGAATAGGCCATGGCCACGCGCTTCATGCCGGCGGTGAGCCTGCCCAGCGCGGCGACCTGCTCGGTCCAACTGGAGTAGGCGATTTTTTCGCCCGGCAGTCCGGCGAGCTGATTGCGCTCGATGCGGTGCTCCATGCCCTTGGGCTCGCCCTCGGCGGGGATCATGTAATACCAGCGGCGCGTGGGCCCTTTGCCGGGGGTGAGGCCGAGGATGCGGTAGGCCAGCGGGTCGCGCAGGTGGTGATCGAAGAACAGCCACCCGTCCAGCTTCTGGTTGCGAAGTTCCTGTTGAATGTCGGCGAGGTTCATGGTGTAAGGGTCAAACGCCTTTCCAAATCTTCTTGAGGGACTCCCTCAATCTCTACGACCTTGAGGCGGCTTGTCAAGCCCATGACGATGCGCACGCGCGAACGGGGCACGCCGGCGAACTCCGCCAAGAAGCGGATGCACTCGTCGTTGGCCTTGCCATCCACCGGCGGGGCGGCGAGGGCGAGCTTCCAGGCGTCGCGCAGGCGGCCGGCCAGGGCGGAGCGTTTGGCGCGCGGATGGACTTTTACCGTGAGACGCGCCATTCGACTTTGGCCCTCAGGTTGGCCACGCCGGCCGCCACGCGCGTGTCCACCACGTCGAAAGCGATGGTGTCGTCGAGCCAGTCGTGGCTGG
This sequence comes from Candidatus Solibacter sp., assembly GCA_050014175.1. GTDB lineage: Bacteria > Acidobacteriota > Terriglobia > Bryobacterales > Bryobacteraceae > Solibacter. The sequence continues at coordinate 8,908 of JBEKDV010000011.1, forward strand.
AACCATCGGCGGCCTGGGTGGCCACGGTCAGGGTGTATTGCTGCGGCGTCAGCCAGCAGGCCAGTTGAAAATCGACTTCCAGTTCGTCGCCGGCCTGGAAATCGCCCAGCGGCATTTGCTCGATGCGCGTGTTGGTGCCGTAGACGTCGATGCCGATGCGGGTGCGTAGCAGGATGCCGACCATGGGGTCGCTGGTAGCGGCGTGGAAGCGCGAGCGCACGCGGATGGTGACGGGCTCGCCGCTAGAGATCGAAGTGACGGGCTCGCCTTGCGCATTGAGGATCTCCGCGCTGAGGATTTCGCTGGTGCCATCGCCGTGACGGAAGCTGCCGCGGATGCGATCTTCCGATTTATTGCGTGCCTGCTGGCGTTCCAGCACGAGACCGATGTAGCGATTGATGACGTCGTTGGGGGTGCCCTGGGCGGCGATGCGGCCGTGCAGCAGGAGGATGGCGCGGTCGCTGAGGGCCTTCACCAGGCCCAGATCGTGGGAGACGAAGAGCACGGTGATCTTGCGGGCGCGCAGTTCCTCGAACTTGCGCACGCAGCGGTTGGCGAAGACGGCATCGCCCACCGCCAGGGCCTCATCGACGATGAGGATCTCGGGATCCACGTGGATGGCGGTGGAGAAGGCCAGGCGGACGTACATACCGCTGGAATATTCTTTGACCGGCCGCTCCATGAACTCGCCGATTTCGGCGAAGGCTTCGATAGAGGGCATGGCCTTGTCGATTTCGACGCGGCTCAGCCCCATGATCTCGCCGTTGAGGTAGACGTTTTCGCGGCCGGAGAATTCCGGATTGAAGCCGGCGCCGAGCTCCAGCAGGGCGGCGATGCGCCCGCGCGTCACCACGCGTCCGGTGGTGGGTTGCAGGATGCCGCTGACGATTTCGAGCAGGGTGCTCTTGCCGCAGCCGTTGGGGCCCACCAGGCTGAGCACCTCGCCCTTTTCCACCTCGAAGCCGATATCCTTGAGCGCCCAGAAATCGCTGTGACGGGCTGCCGCGCCGGGCAGCATTTCGCGCAGGCGGTCGCTGGGGCGGCGGTACAGGCGATACAGCTTGGAAACGTTCTGAACGAGGACCAACCTTCAGTGTAGTTGACCTTGGCGTCCTCGTCGTGCAGAGGTAGGGCGGGCTTCGGGCTGACAACACCCGCTTGCGGGCGCGTGCTTTCTCAGCCTCTTACGGCCGCGGCTCTGCCAGCGAAGTCTCGTATGTAAAAGGCAATCAGTAAGAGGCCATCAGAGCCACGACCCGCGTTTCACGATAGAAACTAGTTGACCGCGAAGCTGGAGTGTTCGCCGGCCTCGCCCTGATCCATGACCGCCATTTGCAGCGATTCCAAGGCCTCGACCACGCGCTCCACCAGATCGTCGGTTTGCGACATCGCGGTGCGCGCGGATTCAATCGCCGCCGATTGAACCTTAAGGCTCTGTTCGAGATCTACCAGGTCCGCCGCCATGTTGTGCTCGAACTGCGTGGTGTGCCCGCGCAACTCTTCGAGCGTCCGTTCCATCTGCGCGATGCGCGCCTCCAGGCCTTCGAAGCCTTTGTCGACCCTTGCCAGGATGGCCTCGCTCGCCGCCTTGTCCAGTTCTGTGGCTGTGCGTTGAGCGGCCTGTTGAACATCGGTGGCCAGTTCGGCGCTCATGGCCGCCATATGCGCCTTCAACGAACTCTCCGTCTCGCTCGCCGAGCGCTGCGCTTCAGACGCGGAATTCTCCTGCGCCTGCAAACGCTCCGCCAGCCGTGCTTCCAGGCCTTCCAAGCCCTTGTCCACACTCGCCAGGATCGCCTCGGCCGCCGCCTTGTCCAGTTCTCCGGCGGTACGTTGGGCGGCCTCTTGAACATTGGCGGCGAGTTCGCCGCTCATGACCGCCATCTGCGCCTTCAGCGAATTCTCCGTCTCGCTCGCCGAGCGCTGCACTTCAGATACGGACTTCTCCTGCGCCTGCAAACGCGCCGCCAGCCGTGCCTCCAGTTGCTGCATCTCTTCCCGGACGGCGCCGATATCCGCCGCCGATTCGCGCTTGTGCACCGCGGCCGAACCCATGTCGGCGCGGCGGGCCGCCACGCTCAACATCTTGAGCTCCATGATGACCCTCTGCATGCGGGGGCTGCGCGCGTCCGGGTTCTTGCTCAGGCAGGGAACCACCAGGCGATCCACCAACGGGCTGCCTGACGAGGGAGTGGGCGCGTTGCTGAGATTGGCCGCCAGGATGACGCGGCTTTCGCCCTCGAAGGCCCGCCGACCGGTCAACATCTCGAACAATACCGCGCCTAAACTGAAGATGTCGCTCCGTTGGTCCGCCGGGCGTCCCTGAACCACCTCCGGGGCCGTGTAGGGCGTGATGGCGCCCGCCGATCCTTCGGCCGCGGGCAGCAGTTCCACGCCTCCCGGCGCCAGCACGACGTTCGCAGGCGTGACCGCACCATGCGCCTTTCCCGCATCGTGGAGCTTTCGCAACGAGTCCGCCAACTGCATGGCGTAACCCAATGCTTCGGGCACCGGCAGCCGTCCTTCACCTAGGCGTTCCGCCAGCGTTTTCGTCTGGTTCAATGGCTTATCCTCAATACTCATGATGACAGTTCTCACCCTCAGATTCGAGTAAATCAATTACCTAGGTCCGGTGGCAAGTTCTCTTAAGCGAACTCGGTCCCATACCCGTACCAGGCGTACTTTCATCCTATCCTAAGTTACTCCCCGGTTACCCGGCGGAAGAACTCCAGCGATTTCTCCGCGCACACCTGCCAGCGGAACTGGCGCGCTCGTTCGCGCCCCGCCATCCCCAGCGCCCGCCGCAAATCCGCCGATTCCAACATGCGCACCAGCGCCGCCCGCAGTTCGCCCTGACTCCGCGGGTCGACCAACAGGGCTGCATTCCCCGCCACTTCGGGCAACGCGGAGACATTGGACGTGATCACGGGCACTCCCGCCGCCATGGCCTGTGCCACCGGGAATCCAAAGCCTTCGTACAACGAGGGGTACACGAACAGGTGCGCGGCGGCCGTCAAAGGGGCCAGATCCGGCTCCGGGATATACCCCAGGTAGCGCACGAACCTGAGCCGTGCCACCGTGGCTTCCGCCGCCCAGCCTACCGGACCGGCAACCACCAGTTGGTAGTGCTCGCGCAGCGGTAGCGGCAGCGACTCGAAGGCGTCGAGCAGCAGGTCCACATTCTTGCGCGGCTCAATCGTCCCCAGGAAGAGCACAAACGGGCGCTGCAAACCGTAGCGCGCGCGCACCTCGTCCACCCGCGCCGCGGGTGGGTCGAAGAAGCTGTCGGCCACCCCGGAGTGGATGGTGCAGATCTTCTCCGGCGCGATGCCCAGAGCGCGCACCGCGTCATGGCGCGCGCTCTCCGATACCGCGATCAGCCCATCCGCCCGGCGCGCCAGTTGCGCGAACCTCCGTTCCGCCGCCAGATTCGCAGGGGAATGCAGGTGCGGCATCAGATACGCCGTGAGATCGTGCACCGTCGCCGTCAATCGCGCCCGCTTGGGCGGGTGCCGCAGCAACACGCTGGCATGGAACACGTCCGCCCCGCGCGTCAGCCAATCCAGCAGCGGCGCCGCGGAGTAGTTGGAGACGGCCAGAGCGGCCAGCCCGCTGAAGGTGCGTAGCGGACCCGCCACCGAAGCCTGGTGGGTCAGCGGGCGAACCCACTCCATTCGCGGGAACGTGCTGACGGTCGCGCCCCCGGCGGCGCGACGCAGATGGAGAATCCAATGATAGAGGTAGTTCTTGACGCCCGCGCTGCGGATCAGCAACGGTGTGGCGTCAATCACAACACGCATGCCTCTCCAGTCTGCCACGAATCCCCGTTGACTGCTCTCAAGCCAGAGGGTACTCCGCCGAAGCCGGAACCAAACGGGGCAGGTGCCGATTTGACGCGGAGGCGCGGAGACGCGGAGGAAGGCGCGGAGAAGAACAAACGCAGAAACAAGCGAGAGGGAAGAAGCTTGATTCGCCTTCTCCCCGGGGCGGACGCGGAGGCAGCGGAGATGGCGGAGTAAAGCTCCTGCGACACGCAAACACGAAGCGGTAACCGGGGATATCGGCTATCATGCTAGTGGCATGCGCGCGCCCCGCTGGCTCCTCGCGATCTGGCTCTGCTTCCTCGCCCGCGCTTTCTTCTATTGCGCCGCGCTGCCTCTCTGGGAAGGCTACGACGAGTGGTCCCACTTCGCCACCGTCGAGCGCATGGCCTTTCGCGGCGAACCCCTGGTCTCCCGCTTCAGCCAGATTCCCCTCGATGTCGCCGCCTCGCTTCAGTTGGCCCCGGTGTCCTGGGAGTGCCGCTATCTCCCGCCTCCCTCCGCCACTTACGACGACTTTTGGCGCCTCCCGCCAGGGGAACGCGCCCGCCGGGAAGCCGAATTCCGCGCCATTCCCTCCGCCTGGGCGCTCCAGGATTCCACCGGCAGTCTGAAAACCTACGAAGGTCTGCAAGCCCCCCTCTCCGCCTGGATCCTGACCCCCGTTCTGCTGGCCGCCCGCGGCGCCCATCTTTCCACCCAGGTCCTCGTGCTGCGCTGGTTCTCCATGGCGATTCTCTCCCTGGTCATCCCCCTGACGTTCCTCACCGCCCGCGCCGTCTTCCGCCACGATGCCACGGCGCTCTCGTGCGCCGCCGTGGTCGCCGCCATGCCCGGCTTCCTGATCGGCATTGCGCGCGTCTCCAACGAGTACCTCGCCGTGGTGCTCTTCACCCTCCTGCTCTGGCTTTGCGTGGAAAAACTCACCCGGTTCCGCCTCATCGCCATCGGCGCGGTGCTCGGCCTCGGATTCCTGGCGAAAGCTTACTTCCTGGCCGCTGTCCCGCCTGTCGCCCTGCTGCTCCTCTGGAAATGCCGCCGCCGGCAGGCGCTGTTCGTGCCGCTGGTCACCCTCGCCATCGCCGGATGGTGGTACGTGCGCAATCTGCTCACCACCGGCACTCTTTCGGGCATGTGGGAATCCGCCGTGCAGCCCAATGCGACTATCGCCGACCAACTCCACCACGCCGCGGGCGTCCCATGGCTGGTCACCATCGATTCCGTTCTGTTTTCCCACCTCTGGCTGGGCGCCTGGAGCACCCTCACGGTGCGCAGTTGGATGTACCACCTCTTCTACGTGCTGATCGCCATCGCCATGCTCGGACTGGCGTTCCGCATGTCCACCAGCGCGATTCGCATTCTCGCCGTCTTCGTGCTCACTTTCTGGCTAAGCCAGCTTTATCACGCCAACCTGCTTTCCATGGTGTGGGGGATCGCGACCTCTTTGGGCGTCTACCTGAACGCCGTCGCCGCCGGCGAAGTGACCCTCTGCGTGGCCGGCCTGCGTGCCCTCTTGCCACGCGCCGCGCGCCGCTTGGTGGCCCCCGCCGGGGTGGCCCTCTTCGCCCTGTTCGACCTCTACACCATCCACATGGTCGCCCTGCCTTATTACACCGGCCTGATTGCGCACCGCCCGGGCGGCCCAGTCGCATCCTTCCATCCCGCTGCCGCCAGCTTCCAGGAGTTCTTCGCGCGCTTCGCCGCCTTCAAGGCGCCGCTGCTCACCCCACCCGTGCTCGTCGCCCTCTGGGCCTGCTACGCCACCGCCACCATAGGCCTCGTCGCCCTCGCCTTCGCCGCCGCGCGCCGGGAGATTCCGGAGCTTCAGCCGCTCTTGCCGCGACAGGAAACGCCGCGCCGCTGATCCGTCGTGGGGCAGATCGTTAATCTGCGGCCGATGGTCAATCGGCCTGGCGTATCGGCGTGGGTTTTCGGTTCCCCCCCAGTGATTCTCAACGAATTCGCGGTCCCATACGTCACCGTATCGTGGGGATCGGATCCAAGGAAATGGGCAAGCTCCCGGCAATTGCGATTCTAATCGCCTTGTGCTCGCGCGGGGCATTTGGCCAACCCGCGGTACCCTCGCCTGAGTTCGAGGTGGCATCCATAAAGCCTGCTCCGCCACAAGCCCCCGGCAGGGTGAGTACCAGAATGAGCGCCGACCCCGGCAGGCTGATCTACACCAACGTCTCTCTGAGCGACGTGATCGAAAAGGCGTATGGCGTGCAGCATAACCAAATCTTGGCGCCAGCCTGGTTCGATACCGAACGGTACGACATTGCCGCCAAGATCCCGTCGGGTATCCCCTATATCGGCTCGTCGCCGCGAAGGACGGCCCCAAGCTTCGGCCGGCAGAGTCATCAGGCGGACTAAGCATCGGGTTCAATCCAGGACGCGCCCATCTCAACGGCAATGTTTCCATGGCGTGGCTTGCGGACTACCTGTCCGTGCGGCTCGGCCGCCCGGTGCTCGACCAAACTGCATTGGACGGGGCCTACGCCGTAAACCTCGACTGGGCGCCGGACCCGACCGCGGAGCCGGCGTCCCTGGCCATGGGCCAGCCCGGAGTGCCGGATGGCGCCGCGCCCGGCGCGCCTGGCCCCTCCATCTTCACCGCATTGCAGGAACAGCTTGGACTCAAATTGGTGACGGCGAAGGGCCCGGTCGAGATTCTTGTCATCGACCACGCCGGCAAAGTCCCCACCGCGAATTAGTCTCCGCCTCGCCCGTGTTACCTTCGGCTTGAGGAACCCGATGAACCGGTGGACACCGTGCTGATGCAGCGTGAACTATTTCGGGTGCAGTAGACTGAAATGGAGCCGCCAGGAAACAGGCACATGCCAAGGAGGAATATGTCCGGTCTTCAAACTCGATTCAAACAGGCCCAGCAGGATATCAACGGCCTCGCCAAGCGTCCGGACAATATTACGTTGCTCCGTCTTTACGCGCTCTTCAAGCAAGCCACCGCGGGCGACGCCGAAGACGAGCGTCCCGGTTCGCTGGACTTCGTACGCCGGGCCAAATACGACGCCTGGGACGAACTCAGAGGCACCAGCGCGGACGATGCCATGCAGCAATACATCGATCTCGCGGCGAAGTTGACGCACTAGAGCAGCAGCGGGTGCGTCCGACTTTGCTATACTTACGATTTATGACACTGGCCAACGTCGCGCGGCATCATCATCATCATACCCATGCCATCCTGCGACGGGCCCTGTCCTAAATTCACTTCATCCGAATCGGAAAGGACGCCCGCCGCGAAATCGGCGGGTTTTTTTTGTTGCCATAGGTAGCGTCACGATGAATCTCGATTTCGAAAAATCCGGCGGCCTCGTCACCGCCGTCATCCAGGACCATGCCACCGGTCGCGTCCTCATGGTCGGCTTCATGAACGAAGCGGCCTTTCGCCAAACCGTGGAGACCGGTTTTGCCACCTTCTGGAGCCGCTCCCGCCGCAAATTGTGGCTCAAAGGCGAAAGCTCCGGCCATCGCCTCGCCGTCAAGGAGATCTCCACCGACTGCGACCGCGATGCCGTGCTCCTCAAGGTCGAGGCGCAGGGCCCCGGCGTCTGCCATGAGGGCTACCAAAGCTGCTTCTTCCGCCGCCTGGAAGACGGCCAATGGAAGGTGAGCGAGCCGCGCACGTTCGATCCCCAAGCGGTCTACGGAGGCAAACAGTGAAACTGAAACTCGGCATTCCCAAAGGCAGCCTGGAAAACTCCACCATCGATCTCTTCCGCCGCGCCGGATTCCAGATCACCACTTCCAGCCGCTCCTATTTCCCTACGATCGACGATCCCGAAATCGAGTGCATGCTCATCCGCGCCCAGGAGATGGCGCGCTACGTGGAAGACGGCATTCTCGACGCCGGCCTCACCGGCCGCGATTGGATCGAGGAGAACGAGGCCGATGTGGTGGCCGTGGCCGACCTGATTTACGCCAAACAGAGCTTCGGCAAAGTGCGCTGGGTCCTGGCCGTGCCGGAGGCGTCGGTCTTCCACACGGTGCACGATCTGGGCGGCAAGATCATCGCCACCGAACTGGTGGCCACCACCAAACGCTACCTGGCAAAACACGGCGTCAAGGCCAAGGTGGAGTTCAGTTGGGGCGCTACCGAAGTCAAACCGCCGGTGCTCGCCGATGCCATCGTCGAGGTGACCGAAACCGGCTCCAGCCTGCGCGCCAACAACCTCAAAATCATCGATACGGTGATGGAATCCAACACCCAGTTGATCGCCAACAAGGCATCCTGGGAGGACGCGCGGAAGCGGCGCAAGCTGGAAGACATCCGCATGCTGCTCGATGGCGCCATCAACGCTCTGGGCAAGGTGGGGCTGATGCTCAACGTGCACAAGGACAATCTGGCGGCCGTGCTGGCCGTGCTTCCGGCCCTCAAGCGGCCCACCATTTCGCACCTCAGCGACGAAGAGTGGTTGGCGGTCAACACCATTTTGGATGAGACCGCGGTGCGCGACATCATTCCCCGGCTGAAGCAGGCGGGCGGCGAGGGGATTGTGGAATACCCGCTCAACAAGATCGTACTGTGATCCGCATACTCGAATCCCGACAGGTCGGCCGTCTGCTGGCGCGCAAGGCGGCCCGATTCGCTGAAGCCGAGGGGCTGGTGCGGCCCATTCTCGACGCCGTCCGCCGGCGCGGCGATCGCGCGCTGATGGAATACGCGCGCCAGTTCGATCGCCTGGAGCGCAAGAGCGTGCGTGTGCCCGAGGCCGAGCTGAGCGCGGCGCGCGAGGGGCTGAGGGCGGAATTCCGCGCCGCCGTGGAGACCGCCGCCGCCAACATTCGCGCCTATGCCGAGCGCCAGATGCCGCGCCCGTGGACCGCGCAACTCAAGCCGGGGTTGAAACTCGGCCAGATGGTGCGCCCGCTGGATACCGTGGCGGCCTACATCCCGGCGGGGCGCTATCCGCTGCCCTCCACGGTGATGATGACCGCGATTCCCGCCCTGGTGGCGGGCGTCCCCAACGTCTGCATCGCCTGCCCCAAGGCAGTGGGCGAGGTCTTCGGCACGGCGGACCTGTTGGGCGTGCACCAGGTATTTCAGATGGGCGGCGCGCAGGCCATCGCCGCCTTCGCCTTTGGAACGCGCACCGTGCCGCGCGCCGACCGCATCGTCGGGCCGGGCAACATCTACGTCGCCGCCGCCAAGAAACTGCTGGCTGGAGAAGTCGGCATCGATTTTATCGCCGGGCCCACCGAGATCCTGATCATTGCGGGCGAGGGCGATGCCCGCCACTACGCCCGCCTTTACGCCAGCGATATGCTGGCCCAGGCGGAGCACGATGTGGACGCCTCGGCCATCCTGCTGACCACGTCCAAGCGCCTGGCCCTGGCGGTGGCCTCGGAAGTGGAGCGCCAGTTGCGAACGCTGCCCACTGCTCCCGTGGCGGCGAAATCGATTGCCAAAAACTCGGCCATCATTTTGGTGTGCTCCGTGGAAGAAGCCTTGGAGATCTCCAATCGTTTCGCGCCCGAGCATTTGAGCATTCCGGACGCCTCGCTTTTGCCCGGCGTGCGGCATGCCGGCAGTGTCTTCGTCGGTCCGTACAGTCCCGAGGCGGCCGGCGATTACGCATCGGGCCCCAATCACGTCCTCCCCACTAGCGGCGCGGCCCGGCAGCGCGGCGGCCTCTCCGTCACCGACTACCTGAAGGTGATCTCGGTGCAGGAATTGAGCCAGGCGGCACTGCGCAAGCTGGCCCCGTCTATCGCCACGCTAGCCCGCGCCGAAGGCCTGGAAGCCCACGCCAGAAGCGTCGAGGTCCGCTTATGACCATCAGGAAAAGAGAACCCATGGCCGCCGATGAACGTCGATCAACGCCGATGAACACAAAATGCTTATCGGCGTTCATCGGCGTTCATCGGCGGCTCATAGGTCTTTTTTCCCCGGTTCCCGAGGGGGCCGCGCAATGGCTGCCGTGAAACTCCCCAAGGGCGCTATCAAGCCGCGCCCCGCCGTGCTCGCCATGGCGCCGTACTCCCCGCCCACCGGCGGACGCGCCGGCAAGCTGCGCCTCGATTTCAACGAAAACACCGTCGGCTGCTCCCCTAAAGTCATCGAGGTCCTCAAGGCCAACCTCTCCGCCAGCGACCTCGCCGTCTACCCCGAGTACACCGCCGCCAAAGTTGCCGTCGCGCGCTACTTCCGCGTCTCGCCCGACCAGTTCGTCTTCACTAACGGCACCGACGAAGCCATCCAGGTCTTCATCAATACCTACATCGACGACGGCCAGGAAGTGCTTGTCCTCAAGCCCGCCTACGCCATGTACCGCTTCTATGCCGAAGTGGCCGGCGCCAAAGTCACCGAGGTCGCCTACCCGCAGCCGTCGATGGAGTTTCCTTTGCAGGAGGTGCTCGATCGGATCACGCCCCAAACTCGCGCCGTTATCCTTTCCAATCCCAATAACCCCACCGGCACCGGCCTCAGTCTCCTCGCCATCGAGCGCATCCTGGCACGCGCCAGCAAGGCCGCCGTCATGGTGGACGAAGCCTACTACGAATTCAGCGGCGTCACCGCGCTCACCGAAATCGAACGCGTGCCGCACCTCCACGTCTGCCGCACTTTTTCCAAGGTGTTCGGCATGGCGGGCATGCGCCTGGGGTGCCTCTTCTCGCACCCGGCCAACATCCAATACCTGCACAAGGCGCAATCGCCTTACAGCGTAAACTCGCTGGCCGTGATGGCCGCGCAGGCCGCGGTGGAAGATACCGCCTACATCGAAAACTACGTGGCCGAAGTGCTGGCCGCGCGCGAATTGCTCTGCCTGGGCCTCGAGAAACTCGGCATCGCGTACGTGCCCAGCTCGGCCAATTTCGTCCTCGGCCATTTCGGCAAGCGAGCCCTGGAAGTGCGCGATCGTCTCCGCGGCCAGGCCATCCTTGTCCGCGACCGCAGCTACGAAGCCCCCGGTTGTGTCCGCATCACCGTGGGCACTCGCGCCCAAACCCGCCGCCTGCTGGCCGCGCTGGAAGAGATCTGGAACCAATGAACCAACCTCTGATCGTATTCGACATGGACGGCGTCCTGGTGGATGTCACCGAAAGCTACCGCGAAACCATCGCCCAAACCGTCAAGCACTTCACCGGCGTCGACCTGACCCGCGAACAGATTCAGGAATACAAAAATCAGGGCGGCTGGAACGACGATTGGCAACTCACCCACCACATCATTAAGATGGCCGGCCAGGAGATCCCGTTCGAAACCGCGCGGGACTATTTTCAATCCATCTTCCTGGGCAACGGCGAAGGCGGCCTCATCCTGCGCGAAGCCTGGGTGGCGCGCCCCGGCCTGCTGGAAGAGCTCAGCCGGCGATTCCAGCTCGCCGTGTTCACCGGACGTCCCAAAGACGAGGCCGTGCTCACGTTGCGCCGTTTCGCCGGCGGCGTGGTCTTCCATCCCGTCATCGGTATGTTCGATGTGGAAAACCGCAAACCGCATCCCGAGGGCCTGCTGCGTATCCTCAAGGCTAACCCCGGACGCCAGGTCTACTACATCGGCGATACCGTGGATGACGCCCGTTGCGCGCGCGCCGCGGGCGTCCCCTTCATCGGCATCGCCGCGCGCTCCAACCCGAGCTACCTCGACCTGGTCTTCCTGTTCCGGGAGGAAGGCGCCTACGCCATCATCGACGACATCAACGTTCTGCCGGAGGTCTTCGCCGCATGAGAACCGCTAGCATACAGCGCGATACGAAGGAGACACAAATCTCCGGCGCCCTGAAAATCGAAGGCCGCGGACGCTATGACATCTCCACCGGCATACGTTTTTTCGACCACATGCTGGAGTTGTTCGCCAAACATGGCGGCTTCGACCTCACCCTGAAAGCTCAGGGCGATCTCGACGTGGACCAGCACCACACCGTGGAAGACGTCGGCATCGTGCTCGGCCAGTTGTTCGCCAAAGCCCTGGGCGATCGCAAGGGCATCAACCGCGCGGGATATTTCGTCCTGCCCATGGACGAGACGCTCGCCGTGGTGGCGGTCGATCTCGGCGGACGTCCCGCCCTGGTCTACAAGGACCTGGTCAAGGTGCGCCTCGTGGGCGACCTGCAAACCGAGCTGGCCGAAGATTTCTTCGGCGGCTTCGTGCATCACGCGGGCGCGAACCTGCACGCCAAGGTGTTGTACGGGCGCTCCAACCACCACAAGCTGGAAGCCATCTTCAAATGTTTCGCGCGCGCCATGAAGTTCGCCTGTTCCAAGGATGCGCGCCTCAAAGATCAGCTTCCTTCCACCAAGGGGCTCTTATGATTGCCATCTTCGATTACGGCGCGGGCAATCTGCGCAGCGTGCAGAACACGCTCGGCGAACTCGGCTGCGAGTACACCCTGGTGCGCGATGCGGCGGGATTGCTCGCCGCTACCAAGATCGTGCTTCCGGGCGTCGGCCATTTCGGCCAGATGATGCGCGCGCTGGACGCCCTGGATGTTCGGCAGACGCTGATCGGCCGCATCCATTCCGGCGTGCCCTTTCTCGGCATCTGTCTCGGCATGCAGGCGCTGTTCGAATCGAGCGAAGAGGCCCCGGAAGCCCGCGGCCTGGGCATCTACCCCGGCACGGTGCAGCGCTTCCCGATGGATGCGCGCGTCCCTCACATGGGATGGAACGAACTGGAAGTGCGCCCGGGAAGCAAACTGGTGCGCGATCTGAGCGCGCGCCCCTATGTGTACTTCGCGCACAGCTACTACGTGCCCGAAAACGAGCGCGCCAGCGCCACCTGCACCTATGAAGTCCGTTACACCGCCGCGCTCGAATGCGGCAACGTCTACGGAGTCCAGTTCCACCCCGAGAAATCCGGCGCGGTGGGGTTGAAGATCGTGCGCAACTTTTTGGAGGTGGCATGACGAAGAAGGAATCGGTTGGCAGGCGGACCCAGAGGGTACCCCGCCTGCCCCACTTGGGTGCACCAAGCCTCGCATGCTTGGTGGGGCAGGCGCTTTCGCCTGCCGAATCCGAGAGGCCCCCGTGCTAGCCAAACGCATCATCCCCTGTCTCGATGTCACCGGCGGACGCGTCGTCAAGGGTGTCAACTTCGTCAACCTGCGCGATGCGGGCGACCCCGTGGAACTGGCCGAGCGCTACAACCGCGATGGCGCCGACGAACTGGTCTTCCTCGATATCACCGCCAGTAGCGACGCCCGCGAAATCATGGCCGACGTGGTGGCCCGCACCGCGCGCAAGGTCTTCATCCCGCTGGCCGTCGGCGGCGGCATACGCTCCGTGGCCGACGCGCGCCGCATCCTCATGTCCGGCGCCGACAAGGTTACCGTCAACACCGCCGCCGTGCGCCGTCCCGAGCTGATCACCGAACTGAGCAACGAATTCGGAGCGCAGGCCGTCGTGCTCGCCATCGACGCGCGCCGCCACGCCGCGGGCGTTTGGCACGTCTTCACCCGCGGTGGGCGCGACGATGAAGGCATCGACGCCGTAGCGTGGGCCGCGCGCGGCGAAGCTCTCGGCGCCGGGGAAGTGCTGCTCACCTCCATGGATACCGATGGCGTGCAGGATGGCTTCGATTGCCGCCTCACCAGCGCCGTCTCGCGCGCCACCCACATTCCCATCATCGCGAGCGGCGGGGCGGGGAAGCCGGAGCACTTCGTCCGCGTGCTCACCGAGGGCTGCGCCGATGCCGCGCTCGCCGCCTCGATTTTTCACTACGGGACTTATACCGTAGATCAACTCAAGGAAGAACTCGACAAACACGGCATCCCGGTGAGGCTGACCGCATGATCGTTCCCTGTATCGATCTGATGGATGGCAAAGTGGTCCAGTTGGTCCAGGGCCGCGAGAAGGCGCTGGAGGGCGATAGCCCCGACGAAATGCTGCGCAAGTTCGCCGCCTTCCCCGAAATCCAGGTGATCGATCTGGATGCCGCCCTCGGCCGCGGATCGAACGACGAACTGGTGCGCATGCTCACCTCGCGAGCCGTGTGCCGCGTCGGTGGCGGCGTGCGCACCGTGGAACGCGCGCGTACGCTCGTGGCGCAAGGCGCACACCGCGTGATCGTCGGCACCAGCGCGTTCACCAGAAGCGGCATCAACCGGGAGCTTCTCGCCGCCCTGCGCGACGCCGCGGGCCGCGAACGTTTGACCATCGCGCTCGATTCCAAGGGCGGGCGCATTGTGGTCAAAGGCTGGCAGGAGGCCACCGATTTCACTGCCGAAGAGGTGCTGGCGTCGCTCGAACCCTACTGTTCGGGCTTCCTCTGCACCTATGTCGATAAGGAAGGCATGATGCAGGGCACGGACCTCGATTGGTTTCGCCGCCTGCGTGCCGCCACCACCCTTGAAATCACCGCCGCCGGCGGCATCACGACCATCGAGGATGTGAAAGCGCTGCTCGCCATGAACGTCGATGCCGCGCTCGGCATGGCGATTTATACGGGGCGGCTCAGGCTGGAAGACCTGGCCGCGTTGGGGTAGCGTAGCCTTTCAGGCTGCCATGCCCCCATTCTTGGGGGCATGTTTTACTTCGCCACCACCATAACCGGAATCGCCCGTGCGTAGCGCACGATGCTCTGATTGTTGGCGCGCATCAGGCCGCTGACGATCATGTCCTGCCGCAGACCCACCTTCGCGTCCTTGGCCACATTCAGCACGATCTCCGCCTCGTCCTTCTCCGGCGCCACGAACACGCCCTTGGTGCTGATCGTGCCGTTGGCAAGCCGTACCGCCGGGATGGTCACGCCCGCCTTGACCCCGTCCTTGCGCAGCACCTTGATCACGATCGGCGTGTCGCTCTCCGGCTTCACTTCCAGCACCTTGCCCGCCGCAAGCGAAGACGCCAGCGTGTACGCCGTCCCCGGAATCACCGCCAGGAAGAGTTGCCTGGTGGGCAGCACATGCGTGTAGGCGAAGGCCTGCATCAGCGATTCCGCCGACTCGGCCCGCCGCATCACCGTGTCCTTGCCGATGGCCGCCATCCCGGTGATTACCGGCGAGAGCACACAGGGCGCCGCGCCCGCGGGCGACGTGATGGTCATCCGGCCCTCGTTTTGTCCCGCCGCGATCAGCGCCTCGCTCGCCGTGTAGCCCGCGGGCAGATTCTCCACCGCCAGCTTGATCTCGCCGGCGAAATCGTCGTGGCGAATTGCCGCCACCGCGATCGCCGCCGTATCGCCCACGCCCAACCGCGGATTGTCCGGCGCGATGCGCAGCGTGAAGTCCGGGTGCGGCACGTCCAACACCAGGCGGTAGGCGTATTCCTCGCCGCCCTTGCCCTGGATGTCGCGCAGCCGCAGGTAGTAATCCCCCGCCGCCGGAAACGTGTACAGAATCCGCGAGTCGGCGTTGTGCGTCAGGATGGCTTCCAGCGGATCGTTCCAGTCGTCGTTCTCCGCCACCTGGTTGCGCTTGGCGTCGTACAGCGTCAGCACCGAATCCATGGGGCTTCCCAGGCGCCGCGCCTGCACCTGCAAGACCAGCTTGTCGTCCTTTTTGGCGCTGAAGACGAAGTAGTCCACGTCGCCCGGTTTGTCGATGCGGCCGTCCACGATCACCGGCGGCGCGATGCGCTGCGCCCGCTCGAACGTATCGTTGGGTTCCACCTCGCGCACCGCTGCGAGGTCGCTCACACCGAAGGGCAGCCCGCTGACCGTGATTTTGCGCCCCGCGTCGGCGGGTACCAACACCCGCCCGCGCGTGGCCGCGAGATTCACCCCGCGATACTCCACTGCCATCTCGCTGCCGCGCTTGCCGCCCAGCGGAAATACGTCCGTGACGTACGGGCGCTCGGCGATGGTCAGCCGGTAGACAAAATCTCCGCGGCCGCGATACACGATGTCGCGCAGTTCCACGGTGTACTCGCCGTCCGTGGGCGCGCGGAAGAAGAGCAACGGGTCCGGCCGGAAGCGGTTGTCGTCGGCGAAGGCCACCTGCTTGCCCGAGGCATCGTACACCGTCAACTGCGGGTCGAACCATCCAGGCACCGCGTCGGCGATGAACGGCAACAGGCTGCGCGCCTCCACCGAGAGCACCAGCGTCGCACCCGCCTTGGCCGGAAAGCGGAAGTAGTCGCGGTCGTTTTCCAGAATCTGCCCGTCGATCACCACCGGCAGGGAAGCGATCTTCTGCGGCGCGCTCTTCTCCGAATTTGGCTCTACTTCCATGATCTCGGGCAAGTCGCCGACGATGAATCGGAAGCGGTTGGACACGCCGCCCGCGTTGAGGATGCGCAGTTCGCGCTCGCCCAGGGCGGCATCGGGCGCGATGGCGAGCGAGAACTTCACCTTGTTGGGCTGGCTGCCGTCGACGACCTTGCCGGTGACGCCGCCGCCGGTCACCAACACCGTCTGGGGCGCGATGCTGGTGCCCGACGCGGTGACTTCGATGGTGGCGCCGCGCTGCCCGCCCGCCGGATAGATCCACGCCAGCACGGGTTGCACCGGTTCGAGTGGTGGCGGAGGCGCGGGAGCTTTCTTGGCCTGCTGGGCGCCGGTCACCAACGCCAGCATGGCCGGCAGAAGCAGCATCGGCAGCCAACGCTTGCGGTGGGGCGGACCCCCTGGTCCGCGCGGGACGGGGTACCCTCTGGGTCCGTCCCGCAGCAGGCCGACGAGGGCGTCGGCCGCGGACCCGGGGGTCCGCTCCACCATCATTGCCCAGCGCTTCATGGTTGCGTCCCCAAGGTCAGCAGCAGTTTGCCCGCCGGACCCCAGATCTTCACCGTGCCGTCGAGGCTGCCCGAGGCCAGCTTTGACCCGTCGGGGCTGGCCGCCACCGCATAAACCCAGTCGGTGTGCCCGGTCGCAGTGGCAATGGTGTTGCCGCCCGGACCAATCAGCCGCACCGTCTTGTCGGTGCAGCCCACTACCATGCGCGAGTGCGGCTGCGCCTTGGCGAACGTCACCGCCAGCGGCAGGCAGGCGCCGGTATCCATCGGCCGGGTCTGCATCGCCTGATTGCGCGCGTTGGGCCGCGAGGAATCGATCTCCTTGAGCGCGCCCTCGGTGCGCCACACCCGGATGGAGTGCTCCTCCGGGCCGCCCACCGCGAAGGCCAGCAAATCGCCTTCGGTGGCGAAGGCCACGCCGCCGACCGGCTCGGTGATCTGCACCGGCAACTGGAACTCCGGGTTCCAGGTGTCGGTCTTCCAGATACGCGCCGTCTTATCGGCGCTGCTGGAAGCCAGCAATTTGCCGTCCGGCGAGAAGGCGAGGCCACTGATCCAATCCGTGTGGCCTTTCAACTCCAGCGGCACCGCTTTGGTCTCCAGGTTCCACACGCGGACGGTGGAATCCGTGCCGCCGGTGGCCAGCCATTTGCCGTCGGCCGAGAACGCCACCGCCAGCATTTCGTCCTTGGCCTGCTCGACCGGTGTCACCGCGCCTGTGTCGAGATCGAGCAGCACGACAGCGCCGGAGCGTCCCGCGACACCGGACGCCACCGCCAGCGTGCGGCTGTCCTTGCCGAACGCCACGGCGCGCACCTGGCCGGCGATCCCGCCCAGTTTCCGCTCCAACCTTCCGCTAGCGGCGTCCCAGAGGCGGACTTCCTTATAGCCGCCGGAGACGAGGATCTTGCCGTCGGGCGAGAAGGCCAGCGCGGTGACGGGGATCTTCGGCTCGGCGGCGGCGAGCGTCAAGCAAAGAAGTGGCATAAGGCTCCGCCTTGTGCATCCGAGCGCAGCTCGGACTGCGGCCCAAGGTCGCGGCACCCTCGTGTCCGAGCTTCGCTCGGATGCACAAGGCGGAGCCTTATGCCACCCCCTCACATGATCTCCGTCAGCAGGCCGCCCGATTGCACGTTGCCGCCGGCCAGTGGGCTGACGTACGCCACGCACCCCTGCGGATGCGGCAGCCTGCCGTGCGGATCGATGCCCAGCAGCTTGTAAATGCTGGCGGACAAATCCCACGGATAGACCGGGCGGTCGCGGATGGCTTCGCCGCGCCCATCGGTAGAGCCGATTACCTGCCCGCCCTTGAATCCGCCACCCGCCACGATGGCCGAAAACGCGCTGGCCCAGTGATGGCGTCCGCCGAACCAGGGCGCCTCGTTGGCCACCCGCGGGGTGCGCCCGAACTCGCCGTACCACGTCACCACGGTGGAACTCAGGAGGCCGCGCTGCGCCAGGTCTTCGAGCAGCGCCGAGATGCCCTGATCCTGAATGGGCAGCTTCTTGCGCATGGCGTCGAAGTTGTCCTTGTGGGTGTCCCAACCGCCGTCGTTGATGGTGACGAACGGCACGCCCGCTTCCACCAGCCGCCGCGCCAGCAGGCACGATTGCCCGAATTGGTTGCGGCCATAGCGTTCGCGCACCGCGTCCTTCTCCTCGGTGAGATCGAACGCCTTGCGCGCGTCGCCCAGAATCAGCCCGTAGGCTTTCTGCTGGAACTCGTCCATCTCGCGGTAGACGGACTGCTTGTCGGCCTGCGCCGCCAGCGCGTCCACCGATTTCAACAGGCCGCGCCGCTCGCCGATGCGCTGCTCCGTCATGCCGCGCGGCGGCACCAGGCCTTGCACGCGGAAGTTGGGGTTGTTGGGGTCGCCTCCGGGGGCGAAGGTCTTGGAGCCGTTGCCCAGGAAGCCGGCTTCGCTGAAGCGTCCCAGCGGATTGGTCAGCGTGATATACGGCGGCAGGACGCTGTTTTCGCCCTTTTTGAGCGCCACGATGGCGCCCATCGCCGGGTAGACCAGCTCCGCCGTCGGCTTGCTGCCCGTCTGCATGATGTAGGCCGCGGTTTCGTGCCCGTTATCGCCGTGCGTCATGCTGCGGATGATGGTGTACTTGTCGGCCTGCCTGGCCGCCAGCGGCAGCAACTCGCCGATCACCATGCCGTTGACGTTGGTGGGCAGGGTGCGGCGCAAGGGGCCGGTGAAATCCTCGCCCGCGCTGGGCTTGGGATCCCAGGTATCGGTCTGCGTGGGTCCGCCGGCCATCCAGAGCTGGATCACCGACTTCGCCTTGGGCGCGCCCGCCGCCTGCCCCTTCAGCCGAAACCAATCTGCCGTGGTGAGCCCGATCAGGCTCGCCGCCCCGACTCTCAAGAATCCTCGACGACCCGGTATGTCCAGCATGATGTCACCTGCCTACTGATTTGAACCTCAATGGTTAAACTCGAATTCCTTGGCGTTCATGAGCGCCCAGGCCACGTCCTGCACGGCCTGCGCCCGGGCGGTCTTCCTGGCGGCCAGGTACTCCAATAATCGCTTCTTCTCGTCCGCCGTCGGGAAGCGCGAAACCGAACTGAGATAGATATCGTCGAGCACCTCGGCGTCGTTCTTCGCCAGTATGCGCTTCAGATGCGGGCTGCCCGATACCTTGCCCTCGAGCTGCTCGGAGTTCAGCAGATAGAGAGCCTGCTTCAACGTGACATCGCTATTGCGTTCCTCTTCGTAGGGCGTGTCGCGCGGCGGCCGTCCGAAGAGGTCGAGAAAGCTGCACTCGGTGTTGCCGTCGGAGATCTGGGTGGCGCGAAAATTGGCCGGCCAGTTGGAATACGGCTCCGGGATGATGCTGCGGAACTTCTCATTGGTTTCGGTGAACTGGCTGATGGCGTCCAGCATCTGCTCCGCGCCCAGGCGCTTCACCGGGTAGTGGGAGAACAGGGCGGTATCGTGCGCGTTCCATTGGTTGGGCTCGCTCGCAAGCTGGTAGGTGCGCGAGTTCAGGATCAGGCGGTAGATGTGGCGCAAGTCGTAGCCGTGCCCTGTCAGTTCGCTCTCCAAGTACGCCAGCAGTTCGGGATTACCCGGCGGATTGGTGGGCCGCAGATCGTCCGGCTCGTGCACGATGCCGCGCCCCAGCAGCCAGAACCAGATGCGGTTCACGATTGCTTTGGCGAAGTAGGGATTGCCCGGTGCGGTGAGCCATGCCGCCAGTTGGCCGCGCGGATCCTCCTCGGCGCCCACCTTCACGGGCGAACTGGCATCGGGTAGCCGCGGCTCCACCACGGCGCGCGTCCGCGGGTGCTTCAAATTCCCCCGAAAGTCCGTATAGACGATTTCTTCCTTCCATTCCTGGGTGGCTTTGTAGTTCACCCGGGCGAAGAACGCGCCCAGGCCCAGATCGTCGTCCAGCGTCCAGCTCTCCTGGGGATGCGCGTGGCAGCGGGCGCAGCCGAGGCGTTCGCCCATGAAGACCAGGGCGGTGGTCTCGCCCAGGGTACGCGCGTCCTTGCTGGGCACGGCGCGCACGAAGTTGGCCGGCCCCACCCGAAAGTTGCTGCCCGTGGCGGTCACCAGTTCCCGGGCGAACTGGTCGTAGGGCTTGTTGGCGGCCAGGCTGTCGTGCACCCACTGGTAGTAGACCGCCACCGCCTTGGGCCACACGCGGACGGGGTACTCGCTCTTGATGCGCAGCAGGTCGCCCCACTTGAGCGCCCAGAAATCGTTGTACTCGTCGCGTGCGAGCAGGGTGTCGATGAGTTGGGCGCGGTCCGGTTTCGCCAGGAACGCGCGGGCTTCCCCGGCGGTGGGCAGCGTGCCGATGACGTCCAGGTAGACGCGGCGCAGGAAGGCCTCGTCGGTGGACAGGGGCGAAGGCGGCACGCCCATGGCTTTCAGCTTGTTATAGACCAGCTCGTCGATCCGGTTGTTGGCGGCCAGCTTGGGGAAGGGCTTCGGGCCGGCTTGCGGGATGGCCAAGCGCAGGACCGCGGCCTTGCGCTGGTAGGTCGCCACGATGGCCGCGTCGCCCGCGTCTTCGGCCTTCACCACTCCATCGGCGCCGACCGTGGCGATTTTGGGGTTCGAGGTGTGGTACCCGGCATCGGCCGTCACGTCGCGCACCTGGCCGTCGGAGAAGATGGCGGTCACCAGCAGGCGTTGGGTCTGGCCTTTGGCGAGCTGGCGCTCGTCGGGGTAGAGCTTCAGGTCGGCGATCCGGGCGTTTTCCTTATTGCTCCAGGGCGCGCCGCCGCGCAGCCAGGCCAGCAGAATGTCGGCTTCCCGCGCGCCGGCCTTGGGCGCCGGGTGGCCGAGTTCGCCGGTGGCCTTCAGGTACAGCAGGCTGTCGCGCGGCTCGGCCCGGTCGATCCGCCGCCCGCCGCCGGCTTTGGTCAGCGCCTCAAAATCCGCCTCGGCGTCGCCCCCGAATAGCGAGAGGCGCAGCCCGCCTTTGCCGCGGGCCGCGCCATGACACTGCGCCGTATTGCACCCCAGCTTGCTCAACAGCGGACTGACGTCGGTGGCAAATGCCGCCGCCTGGATTGGCCAGAGCTTCACGGTGACGTGCAACTTCTGCTTCTTGCCGTTGGCGTTGATCTCGATATGCGCCTCGCCATCAGACACCGGCGTCACCATGCCCAGCTTGCTGACCGCCGCCACCTTGGGATTCGAACTCTTGAACCGGGTCTGCCCGGTGACATCGTGGAGCGATCCGTCGGCCAGCTTTCCCGTGACCACGATGCGCTGGGACGCCCACTTGCCGGCCAGCACGAAGTCTCCCGGGGCAGCCTGAATCCAGGTGAGCTTGAGCTTCGGCTCTTTGCCGAAGGCCAGAACCGTCGCCAGGATCAGGAGGGCGAGCGCGCGCCGTCCGGGCATGCTTACACCTTAGGGGTTGTGCGGAACATGGCGATGGCTTCGATTTCGACCAGCAGCTCCGGGCGGCAGAGAATCGCCTGGATCCCGGTGGAAGCGGGCACCGGATCGAGTTCCTGCTGGCGGAAGAATGCGGTGCGCTCCTCGTTGAACGCCTCGTAATCGCGTTCGATATCGCGCAGGTAGCAGGTAGTGCGCACCACGTCGTGCCAGGTGGCGCCTTCGGCTTCCAGCAGGCCGCTGATGTTCTGGTAGGTGCGGCGCAATTGGGCGCGGAAGTCGCCGATGTGCACGCTGCGTCCATGCTCGTCTATACTCGCTGTCCCCGAGATCAGCAGGATGGTGAGACCGTTCAGGTCGATACGCATGCCGCGTGAAAAGGAACTCGGTTTGGCGTAGTCATAGGCCTCGTTGAGCACCCGGAGGTTGGTAATGGCGCGTTTTTCCACAGGTAGTGTCCCTAGGTTTTCTAGCAGATCGGCTTCCAGAATCATGCCTAATAATACCCGAATGTCGCTTAAAGTTGCTGTAAATTCCAGCACTTACACTATTTTACACGACCGGCGGGAAGTTCAGGAGGAAAGCGCGGTAGGAAAGCCTCGCTGGAGGCAGAGACCGTCGGGAATCCGCCGGCCAAGGTCGATCGGGAATTCGCGGACATCCCGCTCGATCCGTCGGCGGCGGCGCGGTTTTCCGCTATCATGTGGAATCGAGCCGGGCGCCCGGATTAACATCGTGAAGCGATTTCCATTCCTGGACTGGATGCGTGGACTGGCCGTAGTCATCATGATCCAGTGCCATACCTTCAATTCCTTCACGCGTTTGGATCTGCGCGAGGGAGGGCCGTATGTGCTCACCCAGTTCATCGGGGGCATGGCGGCGCCGCTGTTTCTGCTGATGGCGGGGATGACCACGGCTTTCCAGATGGAGAGCCTGGAGCGCCGCGAGCCCAACCTGCTCCGCCGCTGGATGATCTCGCTGAAGCGCGCCGCCTACATCCTGACCATCGCCTTCACTTTCCGCTTCACCAACTGGTTGTTCAGCGTGCCGCACTCTAGCGCCACGGAAATGACCAAGGTGGACATTCTCAATTGCATGGGCGTGGGTATGGCCGTGCTGGCCGCGCTCGCCGTGTTCCCCACCGGCGCGCGCACCCGCCTGGCGGTACTCGCCGGACTGGCCATCGCCGCGGCGTCCCCCTTGATGACCAATCTGCCCTGGAGCGGCACGCCGGCGCTATTGCAGGAGTACCTCGTGCCCGGTCCGGGCCGCGGCCGGTTCCCCTTCTTTCCCTGCGCGTCCTACCTCGCCTTCGGGATGGCCATCGGCACCATGGTGAAGCGCGCCGCGGCCGAGCGTTTCGAGCGCCTCATGCAGTGGTCCATGCTGATCGGTTTCAGCATGATCTTCATCGGCCAGTATTTCTCCAATATTCCCTATTCCGTCTACCCCAACGCGAGTTTCTGGTCGGATAGCCCGGCCTTGATCGTGATCCGCGTGGGGATCTGCATGATGATCATGGCGGCCGCGTATCTCTGGACCGAGTACTGCGCGGGCGCCGGTTGGAGCTGGATGCTGGCCATGGGGAAGAACTCGCTGATGGTCTACTGGGTTCACGTTATGATCGTCTACGGCTCGCTGGTGCGCCCCCTCAAGCGGGCGCTTTCCATCCCGCAGGGTGCGTTGGCCACGGTCGTCGTGACCCTGATGATGGTGGCGATGTCGGCGCTGTGGCTCGCCTGGAAGAGCCGCAGAGCAGCCAGGCGCACGCCGGTGGCGGCCTAGCCTTTCGCCAGCCGCCGCGAATTGCCGATTACCGACAGGCTGGAGAGCACCATGGCGGCCGCTGCCATGATGGGGTTGAGCACTCCGGCCATGGCGAGCGTGATGCCCACCACGTTATAGGCGAATGCCCAAAACAGATTCTGGCGCACGATGCCGAAGGTGCGGCGCGCCAGATCCAGCGTCTCGCTGACCGCTGCCAGCGAGCGGCCCATCAGCACCAGCGGCGCGGCCTGCATGGCGATATCGGCGCCGGAGCCGAGGGCAATCCCCAAATCGGCCTGGGCCAGGCTGGGCGCATCGTTGACGCCATCGCCGATCATGGCGACCACCGTGCCTTGCCGCTGCAGTTCGCCAATGATGGCCACTTTGCGCTCCGGCAGGGCTTCGGCGATCCACTCGTCGGCGCCGATCTGCCCGGCGATACCGGCCGTCGAATCGCGCGTATCGCCCGAAAGCAGCATGGTGCGGATGCCGCGGCGGCGCAGGTCGGCGCACAGCGCGGCGGCGTCCGGACGTACGCGGTCGCCGAAGGAGAGCGCGCCGCGGACCTGGCCATCCCAACCGAAATAGACGAGGGAGCCGGCCAGTTGGGGGAATTCGGCGGACTTCGCGGCCAATTCTTCCACCAGGGCGCCATTGCCCAGGAAGTATCGCGTGCCGTTGACGCTGCCGGCGATCCCACGGCCCGGGAAGACCGTTACATCCTGCGCGGGGGGTAAACCCGCGGCCTCGCCCGCCATCGCCTTGGCAATAGGGTGTTCGCTCCAGGCTTCGACGGCGGCCAATTCCGCCAGGCGGCTGGTATCGCCCGCCGATTCCAGCAGGGCGAACTCGCCCCGCGTGGCCGTGCCGGTTTTATCCAGGATCACCATGTGCACGCCGCGGATGGTCTCCAGCACGCGCGTGTCGCTCACCAGAATGCCGCGCCGGGCGGCGGCGGCCACCGCGGCGCTCAACGCCAGCGGCGTCGCGATGCCGAGCGCGCAGGGGCAGGCAATCACCAGCACGGCGATGGCGTGCATCAGCGCCGTCCCCGGTTTCCCGGTGTGGATCTGCCAGGCAGCGAAGGTGATGGCGGCCAGCGCCAGCACGGCGGGGATGAAGAGGCGCGCCACCCGGTCCACCGAACGCTCCATCTTCGTCCGGCTGGCGGCGGCCTGCTCCACCGTGCGCACGATGCGCGCCAGCGTGCTCTCCGCCCCCACCCGCGTGGCGCGGACCTCGAGCACGCCTCCGGTATTGATGCTGCCCGAAACCACGCTGTCGCCCACGGTCTTGGGCACCGGCGCGGATTCGCCCGTGAGCACGCTCTCATCGGCGTGCGAGCGGCCTTCGACCACGACTCCGTCGGCGGGCAGGCGCTCGCCCGATTTAACGCGGAAAATGGCGCCTGGCTGCAATGCCTCCACGCTCACGAAGCGCTCGCGGCCGTCCTGCATGAGGCGCGCTTTGCTGGGCATGAGGCGATGCAGCAGGGTCAGCGCCCGCATGGCGCGTTGCTTGGCGCCGCGCTCGATGACTTTGCCGGTGAGCACCAGGGTCACGATGGCGCAGGCGGTATCGAAGTAGACGCGGTTGTCGCCGCGGAACGTCTGCACCACGCTGTAGCCATAAGCCATCAGGATTCCCATGGCCAGCAGCGATTCCATACGCAGCACTCCGGCGCGCGCGCCCGCCCAGGCAATGCGCAGAACCGGCGCCGCGCAGTAGAACACGCTGGGCGTGGCCAGCGCCATCAACAGGAAAGGGATGTACCGGCCGTACCCGGCGGTGATGGGTTCGAAGTAGCTGGCGTACACCACCAGGCTGAACGTCATCACGTTCATGGACAGGAATGCCGCGATGCCCACGCGCAGCAGCAGGTCCTTGCGCTCGGCGTCGGCGGGCGCGCTCGTGCCGGTATACTCGGCGGCGCGGTAGCCGAGCGACGCCACGCGTTCCACGATGCGCTCGCGTGGCACATACTGCGGGCAGTAGCGAACTTTCAAAAGATCGCTGGCGAACATCACTTCGGCGGCGGCGATGCCGCGCACTTTGGTGAGGGCGTGTTCGATCAGCCAGCCGCAGGAATTACACCACATGCCGCCGATATGGAAAACCGCCTCGCGCGTTTCCGCATCCAGTGGGACAGGCCTCTGGCCTGCCGCTTCGGCGCCGGTCGAAATCAAGCCCAGCTTGAGGCTCTGCCGGAAAAGCTCGGTATCGCGGAAATTCTGGCCGCTAGCCGCGACGCCGCTTTCCAGCAGGATCGCGTACACGTTCTCGCAGCCGGCGCAACAGAAGGCCGCCTCGCCCGAGGGAAGCCCGCACAGCGTGCAGCTCATGTCGCCTGTTGTAGAGTAGCCTTCCAGGCTGCCATGCCCCCATTCGTGGGGGCATGCTTCCTCTGCGCCTCAGGGAGCTGTTGCCTCACCTGCCCCACCTCGATCATCACCGGGTTGGCCTTCTTGGTCTCCACGTAGGTGAAGATCAGGATTCCGATGAAGAGCATCGAGACCAGAATCAGAAACGGAATCAATACGGGTACAGGCTTGTTGTTCTTCATTTGCTCTCCGTGGGCGCCAGGAAGGTCATGGGAATCGCGTCGGATTCCCCATCCGGCACCGTATTGGTCAGTATCGTGAAGTGGCTGACGAGATCGTCGCGGCGGCCCGCCGGGCGCGAGATTTCGAAATCTCCCGTAGCGGATTTCCCGGGTTGAACGCGAACCGGATTGGGCGCCATGGCCAGCGACGCCCCGGGCAGTTGCTGGATCGAGAACACGACCGCGCCCAGCCTGCCGCCGCGGTTGGCGATGAGGTAGCGGAACTGATTGTAGATGCGGCCATCGGCTCCGATGCGGTAGAGTTGGGCACGCACCGGCGACACCTGCACCAGCACGGCGCGCCGCATCCCGAGCGCCACAAAAAGTCCCGAGGCGTAGAGCAGCAGCACCACCAGCACCACCACGCGTTTGGCGTCGCGCAGGCCCACCCGCCGGTACCACGGCCGCGGGCTGGGGTCGCTCACTAGTTCGCCCTTTTCGCCCCAGGCATAGTGGATCAGCGTGGGCTTCTTGAGCCGCGCCATGATTTCCTCGCAGGCGTCGACGCACTCGGCGCAGTGAATGCACTCGATCTGAAAGGGCGAGTCGCGGATGTCGATCTCCATGGGACAGACGCGCACGCACTTCTTGCACTCGATGCAGGCGTGCGCCTCGTCGCGGTATTGCACCAGCAGCGTGTTGCCGTCGCCGAGCAAGCCCTGTAGATATCCGTAGGGGCAGACGATGGCGCAGAAACGGTGGCGCACCAGGGCGAAATCCAGGAACGCGATCAATGTCACGGCCGCGCCGGAGATGCCGGCCGCCGTGTGGATATCCAGCGAGGCGAGCCGCCGCCACAGATCGCGCGGTTCCACGAAGTAGCAGATGAAGATGAACGCCAAAACGACGCTGGCCACCGCCAGTAGCGGGTAGAACAAGCCGCGCGCCACACCCTCCCGCACCCGCGGCTTCCACCGCGCGAACTTTTTGATGACCCGCTTCCGCAGCCAGGTCTCCAGTGCCACCGAAGCGTCGCTGAAGATCATCTGCGGGCACGCGTACCCGCAGTAGACGCGGCCATAGAAGACGCTCGAAGCCACCACCAGGAACATGAGGAACATCATGGCAAAAAAGATGATGGCGAATTCGTTGATCCACAGTTCATAGCCGGCGAAATAGAAGCGTTCCTTGGGGATATCGAAGCGCACCACGTTGAAAAATGGCAGCGCCAGGAATGCCAGGAAGCACAAGAGGTGGACGCGTTTACGAAGTTTATGCCAGCTAACCATGGCACACCGGAACCATCAGGCCGCGCCAGACCAGCACGGCGCCGGCCAGCATCAGGCAGCAAGCGGCGAGACGATTGCTCCACCGGGGAAACCTGACGAAGGAAGAAGCCGCTCCGAGCGAGAGCAGCGCCACCGCGGTGCCCAATCCGAACGCCACCATGGTGCCCGCGCCCGCCAGGGCGTTGCCGGAATCCACCGCCTTGAGCAGGGCGGCGTACACCAGGCCGCAGGGAAGGAATCCCAGAGTGAGCCCGAGCGTGAATTTGCCCCCGGGAGCGAGCAGGCGCCGGCCAATCGCCTTGGAGAACCGCGCCGTGATGCCGCGCTTCTGAATGGTCACCAGACCATTCGCAGGTAAGAGGCCGATCATAAGGATGCCGGCCACGATCATGGCACTGCCGGCGAACACGCGCGCGCCGGACGCCAGGCCCGCCAGTCGGCCCAGCATGCCGATGCCACCTCCCACCGCTCCGGCCAGCGCTCCCAGGAAAGCGTAGGTGAGGATGCGTCCGGCGTTGTATTGCACGTGGGCGCGCAGCGCCTCCGGCCGCTTCAACGGAAGGCTGAAAGCAAGCACAATAGGCCCGCACATCTGCACGCAGTGCAGGCTGCTCACCAGCCCCAGAATAAAGACGATCCCTAGCTCAAGTGGCATAAGGCTCCGCCTTGTGCATCCGAGCGCAGCTCGGAGGGCGCTTCTTTCGGCAAGCCTGCACAAGGCAGAGCCCTATGCCACTACCCATACCGCACCTTGGGATTGCGCGTGGGCACGGTCACGCAGGCGCGGTGAAAATCGAAGTGCTTCATCAGGATGGCGTGCGTGGGGCAGCGCGAAGCGCACATGGCGCAGCGGATGCACGTGGTCTCGTCCTTCATCATGACGGCGCCCATCTCATCCAGTTGCCAGTCGGTGTACCCGCCGAGATCGCCGAAGACTTCGACGGCGCGCTCCATCCAGTGGTCGTCGCGCACCAGTTGGCTCAGTCCCACCAGGCGGATCAGGTTCTCCGGGCAGATGTCCACGCAGCCATTGCAGGCCACGCATATGGAGGTGTCGAAGACGGTGTTGACGTTGCAGCGCAGGCAGCGCGATGCCTGCCGCCGCGCCTCGCTCTCCGAGTAATCCACCTCCACGATCTCTAGCGACGCGGCGCGTTTGTCGCTTTCTAGCGAAGGCGGATTCTGCCGCGCCAGCAAGTTCCAGCTTTCCGCCATCGTATAGGTAGCCGCCGACCAGTTCTTGCGCACGGCGATTTCCGTGCGCGTGCCGCGCAGAAAATCGTGCATGGAGCGCGCCGCCGTCTGCGCGCTGGCGATGGCGTCGATGAAGAGGCGCGCGCCGTGGGCGATATCGCCGCAGGCGAACACGTCCGGCGCGGTGGTCTGGTAGGTGTCGCGGTTGACCTTGATCAGGCCGCGCTCGCTTTCCACGCCGTCGGCCGGGTCGAGAAAGGAAAGGTCGGAGGTCTGGCCGATGGCGAAGATGATACTGTCGGCCGCAATGTTCTCCACCTGGCTTTCGTCGAACGACGGATTGAACCGGCCGTTGGCGTCGAAGACGGCGGTGCAGCGCACCGTACGGAGGCCGGTCAGCTTGCCGTCTTCGACGAGCACTTCGCGCGGCCCCCGTTGATTGTGCAGGCGGATGCCTTCTTCGGCGCCCTCGTGGACTTCGATTTCGTCGGCCGGCATCTCCTGGCGGCTCTCCAGGCAGACCACGTGCACCTCTTTATCTGCGGAGAGGCGCAGCGCCGAGCGGGCCACGTCGTAGGCCACGTGCTCGGCCACTTGTTCATCAGCCGGGCGCACCGCGGAACGCGCCACGTCGTAAGCCACGTTGCCGCCGCCGATCACGATGATGCGTTTGCCCAGCGGCAGGGGCGTGCCGGTGTTGAAGGCGCGCAGGAAATCCATGCCGTCGATCACATTCTCGTTCTCCGCGCCGGGCAGCGCGAGTTTGCGCCCCTTCGGCAGGCCGATACCCAGGAAGATGGCGGCGTAACCCTCCCGGCGCAGGCTGGCGATGGTGAAATCGCGGCCCAGATGCATGTTACATTTCAGTTCCACGCCGAGCGAAAGGATGGCCTGGATTTCATGGCGCACCAGTTCGCGCGGCAGGCGGAAAACCGGCACTCCGGCGGTCAGCATGCCGCCCGGTTCGCTGTAGCTTTCAAACACCGTGACTTTGTAGCCGATCTTCACCAGGTCGTGCGCTACCGTCAGGCCGCTGACGCCCGCTCCGACCACCGCGACCCGCTCGTAGTCCCCGTGATCGGGCGGCAGCATCTGATCGTTGTTACTCTCGCGATAGATGGCGTAGTCGCCGGTTTCCGGACCGAACCGGCTGGTGACGAACCGCTTGAGCGGGCGGATCGTCACCGGCGCATCGACGTCGCCGCGCCGGCAGGCGGTCTCGCAGGGAGCGCCGCACACCCGTCCGCAGATGGAGGCGAACGGGTTGTGCGCGCGCGCGATCCGGTAGGCGTCCTCGTAGCGGCCTTCCGCGATACTGGTGACGTAGCCGCAGGCATCGGTGTGCACCGGGCAGGCGTGGCGGCACTTCACCATCTCCATCCAGTAATCGGTCGCGTCCGGAACCCGGACTTCGTAGAAGCCGTTCTGCATGGCGGGGCTCTAGTCGTGAGACTTGCCGAACGCAAATGCCACTACGATGACACCGAAGACGACGATCAGCGCCGCGATGGCGTACATCAGTCCCGCCGACGCCTCGGTGGCCGCATTCATGGCGCGCACCAGGTGGCCGCGCTCGGCATGGTTAACCTCGCCATTCATATAGATCAGGAAGTAAGCCAGGCAGCCGCCCGCGATGACGATGAAGGCCAGCTTGAGGAAGCCCGGCACTTCCGTCCCGGCCTGCTCGGTGATCCAGCCATCCGCGTATTCTTTAATCTTCGGTTTTGTCGGTTCCATGATTCACCTTTTCTTCGAAGACCTGATACTTGATATCCTCGCCTTCCTTACCCCAATACCCGTCCTTGCGGGAGCGCACGAAGAAAAAGATCGTGAGCCCCGCGGAAAGCGCGAAGAACAGGTACGCGAAATACACGCTGGGCCAGGTGTAGTCTCTCATTTTTCGTAGTCGTGGTCCGGCCGCCAGTCCTTGGCGCGGCCCAGGGTCTGGATGTAGGCCACCAGCGAGGTGAATGCCTCGGGGTTGTTGACGATCCACGGGAATGGGGGCATCACGCTCCCTGGCACCAGGTCGCGCGGATTGCGGAAATGGGTGCGATGCCATTGCGTATCGTACTTGCCGCCCACGCGCGAGAGGTCCGGACCGGTGCGCTTGGTGCCGAACATGTGGGGCTTGTCGTAGACGAATTCGTCGGGCGTGGAGATGGGCGAATCGACGCCTTTCCAGCCCGAGCGCTTGGTGTCACTGACCAGCGTGCGCGTCTGCTGGGTGTGGCAATACCAGCAGCCTTCGCGCACGTAGATGGCGCGGCCCTTGAGCTGGAGTTCGGTGTAGGGTTTCAAGCCTGGAGCCGGGCGCCCCCAACTCTTATCCACCAATGGCGGCACCACCGTGGTGATCAACCCGCCGATGAAGAACATGACCAGCGCCAGACCCACGGCCCAGGCCGCGCTGTTATCGGCTCTATTGAACATATGCCTTCCTCCCCACTACCGTCGCCATAATGTTGTATGCGAACATCACGATTCCCAGGAAAATCATCGTGCCCGAGAAGAAGCGCACCAGCCAGATCGGCTTCAGCGCCTTCACCGTGTCGATGAACGGAATCGCCGGATTGTTCCACTGCCAGCCCTGCCAGAAACCGCCCAGCCAGAGCGTCACGAAGAAGCCCAACCCGCCCATGATGATGAACCAGAAACTCCAGTTGGCCAGCGCGTCGCTATGCAGCGTGGTGCGCCACATGCGCGGCGCGATGTAATAGATCCCCGCCACCGCGAAGAAGCTGAAGCAGCCGAGCAGGGCCATGTGGGCGTGGCCGGGAATCCAATCCGTCTTGGAGACGATGGCGTTCACGCTGCGCAGGCTGTGCATCGGTCCCTGGAAGCAGGTGAGCACGTAGAAAACCACGCCCGACATCAGGAATTTGAGCGGCACGTTCTCGCGCAACTGGTGCCATTGGCCCTTCATCGTGGCGAAGAAGTTGTAGACTACCGCCCACACCGGAATCAACAGCATCAGGCTGAAGGTGATGGCGATGGTTTGCAGCCACTGCGAGATGGGCCCGTGGAGCATGTGGTGCGCGCCCGTCCACACGTAGACGAAGGAGAGCGCCCAGAAGCCCACCATGGAGAGCCGGTGGCTGTAAAGCGGCGTTTCCGAAGATTTCGGAATGAAGTAATACGCGATGGCCAGGCCGATCGGCGTGAAGATCAGGCCCACCGCGTTGTGCACGTACATCCAGTTGAGGTTTGCCTGGTTGACCCCGCTGGTGAATTCCACCGCGAAGTTCCCGGTGATGTAGACAAAGGCGGTCCACAGGATGGTGCCCATGATGTACCACAGCGAGACGTACATCTGCTGATACTTGCGCGTCATGATGGTGCCGAAAATATTGATGCCGAACATGATCCACGCGATCACCACGAGGATGTCCAGCGGCAGCGGCAGCTCGGCGTATTCCAGGCCCTGGTTGTATCCGCCCATCAACGCGAACACGGCGCCCAGAATGATCACGTTCCACAAGACGGCGGTGGCGATGCCGAGCTTTTCGCTCCACAACTTCACGCCGCATAACCGCGGCACGATGTAGTACGCCAGCCCCATATCGGCGGCCAGCAACCAGCCAAAAAGCATCCCGTTGACATGCAACGGGCGCAGCCGCCCATAAGAGAGATAGGGCACTGTGCCGAGGATTTCCGGCCAGCAAAACTTGGCTGCGATGGTGAGGGCGATGATCCCGACAATGAAGAAGTAACTGATGGCGCTGAGTAAAAACCACTTGGCCGTCGTATCGTAATGCGCCTCGGGATGCGCGACGGGACGGACGGCGTTATTGTCCGGCATTCTGCTGGCTCCCTTTCTTTTGATTGATGCTGCGGATGAAGTTTACAATGTCCCCTACGTCGTTCTTGCTGAGGCCGTAATCGATCCAGGCCGGCATGGCCGTTCCCTGCACGCCGTAAAGCACCGAATCGAAGATGCGGCGGTCGGCGATGCTGGCCACGAAGGCCGTATTGCGCAGGTTGCGCGGTTTGGGCGTGATGTCGAGCGAGTTGGGTCCCTTGCCGTCCGCCTTGCGGCCGTGACACCCGGTGCAGCGCTCCAGGAAAATCTCCTCGCCGTGCTGGATGGACTCCGCGCTGGATGCCACCGGGTTCGTGTCCGGCACGCTGTGCGGTTTGATTTCACGGGCCGGCTCCTTGGTGAACGTCGTCAGCACATAACTCAGCATGCCGTTGACCTGCTCCGCTTTGAGGGCGTTCTTCCAGGAGGGCATGGAGGTTCCGGGCACGCCTTCCTGAATCGAAGTGACGAAGCGTTCCCGCGGCTTGGATGTCATGAACGCGGCCTTGGTCAGATCGCGCGGGGCGGGGTCCAGGTACCAGGCCACTTTGCCTTGCCCATCGCCCTTTTCCCCGTGGCAGCGTTCGCACAGCGCTTTGTACGTCTCTGCCGGCGGCATCAGCGGAGGCGGCGTCTTCAGCGTGCCCAGATATGCGGTAATCCGCTCGAAATCCTCGCCGGGGAAGCGGAACGTGGGCATGATGGAATCCGGCACGCGCGAACGCGGACTCTTGAAGTGATCCATCAGCCAGACGTTGTCGCGGATCAAGCCCTCGTAGCTCAGATCCGGCGCGATGCCGCCATCCTTGCCGCCCAGTTTGTGGCAAGCCGTGCAGGCGCGGTCGGTGATCAGTTGCTCGCCCGCCTTTTCCCCCGCGGTTCCGGGCGGAATCACCACCGCGACGTTGGCGATGTGCGCCTTGTAGCGGTCCAGCGAGGTCTCGGCGAAATTCACTCCGCGCCGGCTCTTCAGGAAGATCACCAGCGCTCGCACATCGCCATCTCCCAAATGGAAATTCGGCATGAAGCTGGAATCCAGGTTGGCGCGCGGCTCCACGATGCTCTCCCACAGGTAGTCGATCTTGTACTTCTTGCCCGCCTCCGTCAGATCGGGCCCCAGCGTGCCTTCGCTCATGCCATCGATCTTGTGGCACC
The DNA here is from genome assembly GCA_050014175.1 of Candidatus Solibacter sp. Taxonomy (GTDB): domain Bacteria; phylum Acidobacteriota; class Terriglobia; order Bryobacterales; family Bryobacteraceae; genus Solibacter. The sequence goes on from JBEKDV010000011.1 coordinate 41,979, forward strand.
CATAGCAATTCATGGCGTAGAAGAGCTTGCGCCCGCGGTTGACGTCGGGCGTGCCGGCGAAATCCTCCGCCGTGTGGCACTGCGCGCAATTGGCCTCCATGTACTCCTTGCCCTTCAGCTTGGCGGCGAAATCCTTGCGCCAGTTGGCCTGCGTCACGTAGCCCGTAAGGGGTTCGGGCCAGAACTCGTCCTCGCCGTGGCTGTATTTCGTCTCCAGGCCGCGGCCCTGACCCTCATGGCAGACCGTGCACCCGAAGTCGGAGAATTTGTGGCGCCGCTCCCAACGCCCGTTGCGTTGCACGTCGCCCATCGCCGCCGAGTAGGGATGGCTCTTCAGCGGCTGCGCGTAGGCCGCAAAACGCGGATCGTCGCTCGCGATGTGGCACGTCGTGCAGCGGTCCACCCGCGTATCGCCGAAGCTGGTGACGATGGTCTGCTCGATGCGCGGCGAGCGGGCTTCCAGCGCCGCCCGCTCCGGCTCGCTCTTGGATAACGACCGCGCCTGTTCGAAGTACGCGGTCTGATGCCGCTCCCAGCGGTAAAAGAACTGATCGTAGAAGACGACGCCGTGTACGATCAATACTACAAAGCTCGCAATTGCCAGTGCCAGTCGCATACGCATCAGTCCTCAGAATGGGGAGACGAACGCCCAGTTCGGCCCCCGGAAGAAGGTGCCGATGATGATGAAGATCACATTGAGAATCACCAGCGTCAGGAAGATGGTGTTGGCCAGCAGCCGCTCCTTGGCGAACCATCGCCCCACACCCTTGGTACCGCGGTCGATATAAGGCACGATGAGCAGCAGCCCCACCATCAGTCCCGGTACCCCGATGCCGCCCCAGAAGGCCGAATAGCTGACCATCTCCTGCAGCCCCAGGAAGTACCACGGCGCCTTCGCCGGATTGGGCGGGTGCATCACGTTCACCGGTTCCTCCAGCGGCGCGTTGAAAGCCAGCGCCACCAGCAGAATCAGCGAGACCGTCAGCACGAAAACAAACAGCTCGGAGAGCAGCAGATTGGGCCACGCGTACACCGAATCGTCCGGCACATTGCCGATCTTGGTGAACGGCCCGCGCACAAAACCTTGCAGCCCGTAGACCCGCTTCTTGGCCGGCTCCAGCGTCATCTTGACCACCGCGGTTTCGCCCTTGGCTTCTTCCGGCCGCGAAAGTCCGCCGTCTTTGCGTATGCGCCAGAAGTGGATGGCCACCAGCAGCACCAGTACCGCCGGCAGCACCGCCACATGCAGCACGTAGAACCGCAGCAGCGCTTCCTGGCCCACCGTCGTATCGCCCAGCAGCACGAACTGCATCTGCTTGCCGATCAGCGGAGCGTACCCGGCGATCGAAGTGCCCACCGTGATCGCCCAGAAGGCCAATTGATCCCAGGGCAGCAGGTAGCCGGTGAAGCTCAGGAACAGCGTCACCAACAGCAGCAAAACGCCGATCACCCAGTTGAACTCGCGCGGCTTCTTATAGGCGCCGGTCAGGAACACGCGGCACATGTGCAGGAACACGATCGCCACCATCCCGTGCGCGCTCCAGCGGTGCATGTTGCGCAGGAAAATGCCGAAAGCCACCGTCCCGCGCAGGTCCAGCATGCGGTCGTAGGCCTGCGTGGTGGAGGGCACATAGTAGAACATCAGCAGGATGCCCGTCGCGACCAGGATTAAGAACAGAAACAGCGAGATCAGCCCCAGGCCCATCGTGTAAATGGGCCGCAGCGTGTTCTTGTGAACCTTGACAGGGTGTATGTGCAGGAAGAAATTGCTGAAGCTCGTCGACGCGCGCTCCAGGTCGGTGGAGGGAAGGGGATTGCGGAAGATGGAGCTCCACACGTTGGAGGGCATCTCGCGCAGGGCGCTCCACGCGCCTTTTTCAGGGGTCTCGGTGCTCATACGTTTAAGTAAGTCCCGGATTCAACCTGCGTGCCTTTGTCCACCTCGAGCTCGCCGTTGGGCGCGAGGCTAAGTTTGAACCACGGCAGCGGCTTGGGCGCCGGGCCGCCGGTGACCGTTCCATCCTGATCGAATCGCGAGCCGTGGCAGGGGCAGGCGAAACCGGTATCGCTGATCCCCACGATGCACCCCAGGTGGGTGCAGGTGGTGGAGATGGCCGCCATCTTCCCCCCGTCACGCACGATGCACACGCGCTTCACGTCGAGGGAAATGCGCGTGCCCGAGGGAAAATCGTCGGGCTTGCCGATGGCGAATCGCGCCGGCTGCCCGTACGTCGCCCGCGGCTTGATGAAAACCAGGTTGGACACCGCGCTCAGCACGGCGGAGCCGAACAGGCCCACGCTGGTCAGCCACGCCAGTACCCTCCGGCGCGGCATGTGCTCCTCGGTCGCGGTGTGGCTGTGGGGATCAGTGCTTGCCACTGGCATTACCTTTCTCCTTGGGGGAATCCACCAGCTCTTCCGGATCGCTCCAGAAGACCTGGTACTTCGTTTCTTCGATGTCGCGGAAATAGTCTTTTTTGACCGCAAAGATAAAGACGAACACGGCGGCTAGCGCCATCGAGATGCTGGCGATAATCGCAATCCATGTCAGTTCCATCGGCCTTCGTCAATGGCGACGATCGCAGGTTTCCGGGCAATAGCGGCTTGTTGTGCCAAAAAGGAGATGGTCGCGCCTCTCAGCACCTGGAGAAGCGCCGTCTGTGCCTCGGCCCAAACGCCGTGGGCCGGACACCACCCCTGCCGGTTACAGGCGTGGTCGCTGGTCAGGCACAGGTTGAGCCGGATCGGCCCCTCCACGGCCTCCACCACCTCCAGGACGGAAGCGGAGCGATGCGACTCCTCCAACTCGAACCCGCCGGTGTTGCCGCGATGGGAGATCACCAACCCCGCGCGGGTCAGATTTTGCAATACCTTACAGAGGAACTGCTCGGGACATTCGGCGGCCGCCGACAGGTCCGAACGGCTTACCCGCGCGCCCGGCGGTAGTCCGGCCAAGTGAATCATCACCCGGACGGCATAGTCTGCGGCTCTAGTCAGTTGCATACAGAGGTAATGGGAGTCTCTTTATCCGGTTAGCCCTCTTTGCACTTCTCGTGCCAGCTCGCATTTCGCGGATTTTCGGGATAATTGAGGTCTGCGATGGGTGAAAAGTGTACTTTGACCCACCCACCCTGGGTGAAATCCCTTGTAGAGTAGCCTTTCAGGCTGCCATGCCTCCTTCAAGGGGGCATTCTTCTAACGCCCACGCCGCGCCCCCGCCCTCCAACGGCGGCAATCCGGGGTAAACTATCCTGTCCGGCAGGCAACCATGGAATCCACGCGCACCACCACCCGTCGCCACTTTCTCACCGCTGCTTCCCTTCAGGCCGCGCCCGCCCTTTTGGGCCGGCCACCCGACCGCCCCAACCTGCTGTTCATCCTAGCCGACGAATGGCGCGCCCAGGCCACCGGGTACAATGGCGACCCCAACGTGCGCACGCCCGTGCTCGACCGCCTGTCGGGCGAGAGCGTCAATTTCCCCAACGCCGTCTCCGGCACGCCCGTCTGCTGCCCCTACCGCGCCAGCCTGTTGACGGGCCAGTATCCGCTCACCAACGGCGTCTTCATCAACGACGTGGAATTGCAGCCCAAGGGCATCACCTGGGGAGAGGCTTTCGCGCGCGCCGGCTACCAGACCGGCTACATCGGCAAGTGGCATGTTTACGGCAGTCCCGACGGTCAGTACGGCCGCCGCCTCGCCTACATTCCGCCCCAAAAGCGCTTCGGTTTTGCCTACTGGAAAGCCTGCGAGTGCACTCACGAGTACAACCACTCCCTCTACTATCAGGGTGACGACCCCACGCCGCGATACTGGCCCGGCTACGACGCCATCGCCCAGACCGATGATGCTTGCGCCTTCATCGAACGCCAGGCAAAGGCGCGCGACGCCTACTCCCTGGTGCTCTCGCTCGGCCCGCCGCACTTTCCCTACGCCACCGCTCCGGCGCGCTACCAAGCGCTCTTCGAGCAGCGGGAAATCAAGCTCCGGCCCAACGTCCCGGCGGAGCATCGCGCCGAAGCCATCCGGACTCTGCGCGGTTATTATGCCCACATGGCCGCGCTCGACGATTGTCTGGCGAAGCTGCTCGCCACGCTCGAACGCACCGGGACGGCGGAAAATACCATCCTGGTGTTCACCTCCGATCACGGCGATATGATGCGCTCGCAAGGCCTCACCACCAAGCTCTATCCGTGGGATGAATCGGTGCGCGTGCCATTTCTGCTACGCTATCCGCGCCGCTTCGGCAAGAACGCACGCGCCGTCGTGGCGCCGCTGAATTCGCCGGACATAATGCCCACGCTGTTGGGACTCTGCGGCCTGTCGATCCCGGACGGCGTGGAAGGCACGGATTTCTCCCGCGCGGCCCTGGTGGACGACCGCTCTAACGGCCGCGGCGCGCTGCTCAGCCTGCCTGTGCCGATCACCGAAGCCCGCAAGTTCGGCTTCGCCGAGTATCGCGGTCTGCGCACGGACCAATACACCTACGTTCGTTCCATTCACGCTCCCTGGCTGCTCTACGACAACCGGCAAGATCCCTACCAGATGCACAATCTGTGCGGGCAATCCAATCACCGCGACGCGCAATCGCGCCTCGATCGCGATCTAAATGCCATGCTGAAGGAGCGCAAGGACGACTTTCTGCCAGCCCGCGAATACGTCAAGCGCGCCGGCGTGGGCCACTATCGCGAGGTGAACGTGCCGGTGGGCCGCGTCAAGAGTCCGTGGGGCGATTGGGAGTCTACCTACAAGGAGCCTGTCGATGGTCGATAGAAGAAGTTTCCTGCGATTGGCGGGCGGTGCGGCAGCCGCCGCCGTGCTCGGTGCGGTCCCGGCCAGAAAACCCAATTTCCTGGTGATCCTGGCCGATGACATGGGCTTTTCCGACGCCCGCTGCTACGGTGGCGACATCGACACGCCCAACCTCGACCGCCTCGCCGCCGGAGGCGTCAGGTTCACCCAAGGGTACTCCACCGCGCGCTGCGGGCCTTCGCGGAGCTGTCTGCTTACCGGCTACTACGCGCAGCAGACGGCGTGCGACGTCATGACCCCCGGCAACGTCCCCGCTTACACGAAATTCCTCCCCGACTATCTCAAGCCGCTGGGCTACCGCACCTATCATTCCGGCAAGTGGCACATCCGCTTCGCCACCGGCGCCCGCGGCGTGGGCTTCGACCACTCCTACACCATGCTCGATGAGGACCGCTACTTCACCCAGAACCGCCACGAGCTCGACGGCCAGCCGCTTCCCAAACCGGGCGAGGGCTACTACAGCACCACCGCCATCGCCGACTACGGCGTCCGCTTTCTCCAGGAGCACGCGCGCGATCACGCCAAAGATCCCTTCTTCCTCTATCTGGCGCCGCATTCTCCGCACTTCCCGCTGCAGGCGCCGGCCGAAGATATCGAGCGGTACCGCGACAAATTCGCCGAAGGCTGGGATGTCGCGCGCGAACGAAAGCTCCCGCGCATGCACCGCATGGGTCTGGTGAACTGTGCCTTGGCGCCGCGCGAACCGAACATGTGGACGCGATGGAATACGCCGGACGAGGAACTCTTCGCCAAAACCGGTCCCGGCGAAGTGGCGCGCGCCGTCCCGTGGTCCACCCTGACGGCCGAGCAGAAGGCGTTCCAGCGCACCAAGATGGCCATCCACGCCGCCATGATCACGCGCATGGATCTGGAGATCGGTAAGGTCATCCGGCAACTTCAAGCCATGGGGGCGGAGCGCGATACCATGATCCTGTTCCTGTCCGATAACGGCGCCAGTCCCGAGCAGTTGATTCGCGGTGACGGCCACGACCGCACGGTGCCGCCCGGTTCCGCGCGCTCGTTTCTCGGCTTGGGACCCGGCTGGTCGACTTGCTCCAACACTCCCTTCCGTCTGCACAAAAGCTGGGTGAACGAGGGCGGTATCGCGTCGCCCATGATTGTCCACTGGCCCAACGGGCTGAAGGACGCTAACTCGCTGCGCCACGACCCCTGCCACTTCGTCGATGTGCTTCCCACCCTGGTGGACCTCGCCGGCGGCAGCGCGGCGCCGGAGGGCGGTCCGCCGCTGGCCGGCAGGAGCTTCGCGCCCGCGCTTCGTAAGGATGGCGCCGCTCCCCATGAGTTCCTGTATTTCAATCACAACGATAACCGGGCCATCCGGGTCGGCGATTGGAAACTGAACGCGATCGGCGCTAACGGGCCTTGGGAGCTATACGATCTCAGCACCGACCGCTGCGAACAAAAGGATCTGGCAGCCGCCCAACCCGACCGCGTGCGTCAAATGGCGGCCATCTGGACCACCCACGACGCCGAGTACGTCCGCACCCGGGAGACCGCGCCGCCCACCACCAGACTCCGCATGAGCAACGGCCGCCAGGCTTAGCCTGACTTTCGCACTTCGCGTTCAATTTTCGAAACGCCGAGGCGCAAGTGTAATGCCTGCATGGTGAATTTTCAGAAAACCGCTGAGTGAAGACCTACCCTCTTTTCAATCCGCTGGA
>JBEKDV010000012.1:0-48228 GCA_050014175.1 Candidatus Solibacter sp.
CCTCGAAATGCGGCAGGTAGCTCTCCTCCACGTCCGCGTCCTCCACCTTGGCGTCGAAGCTGTGGCGCAAGGATTCGGGTCCGCTATGCACCGCGAAGTGCTTGGCGGTGGCTACCACCTTGAGATACTTCGAATCGTTGCCTTGCAGCCCTCTGACGAAGTCGACCGCTATGCGCCCCGCCAGGTACGGATCCTCGCCGTAGGTCTCCATGCCGCGGCCCCAGCGCGGGTCGCGCACCAGGTTGATATTCGGCGTCCAGAACGTGAGTCCCTGGTAGATACTGCGCTTGCCGCGCCGGATGAACTCGTTGTTCTTGGCGCGCGCCTCGTCGGAGATCGCCGTGGCCATGCGGAAGATGAGCCCGGCATCCCACGTCGCGGCGAGGCCGATCGGCATGGGGAACACCGTGGCGCGGCCGGCGCGGGCGACGCCGTGCAGGCATTCGTTCCACCAGTTGTAGGCGGGGATGCCGAGCCGCTCGATGGCCGGCGAATCGTTCATCATCTGCGAGACCTTCTCGGCGACGGTCATGCGCGCCAGCAGGTCGTCCACGCGCTTTTCCAGCGGCGCGTCGGGGTCCTGATAGAGAGGGGGCGTCTGGCCCCAGGCAGCGTGAGCCGCCAGCAAGGCAGCCCAAAAAAGTCTCATGCCCCATTGTCGCCCGAATCGGCTCGGTTTATCCGTGATTTGTCAGTGTGCCGCCCCGTCACTCGTGGCGCAGCGCAACCACAGGGTCCAGAAGCGCCGCCCGGCGCGCCGGCAGGAAACTTGCAGCCAACGCGGCGATCGCCAGGCTGGTCACGACTGCCGCATACGTGAGGGGGTCGGTCGCCGTAACGCCATACAGCAGCGTGGCGAGGTAGCGCGTCAAAACCAATTCGCCGGCCACGCCCGCGAGCGCTCCCGCCCCCACCAGTACGGCGCCTTCCTTCATGACCTGCGCGAGCACCGTGCCGGGCGCCGCTCCCAGCGCCATGCGGATGCCTATCTCGGCACTACGCTGCGTTACCGAAAAAGCGAGCACGCCATAGACGCCCACGATGGCCATCAGCAATGCCACCGCGGCGAAGCAGGCGCTTCCGCCCGCCAACCTGGGGCTCGATGAAGAGTTGGCACGCGAAAGCCAAGCGCCTGCCCCACCATTTTTCATGAAACTTCGCGCACCCGAAGCCCCATCCCAACGGGCCAGGTGGCCTGTCCCACTGGCATAATTAATACTTGCCAGAGCACCTCCAGGCGGTGGGCATCACCAAACGCTACGGCGGCGTGTACGCGCTGAAAGGCGCAAGCTTCGAGCTCCGCGCCGGCGAAGTGCACGCGCTCATCGGCGAAAATGGCGCCGGCAAGAGCACGCTGGCGCGCATTCTGGCCGGCTCCACGCGCGCCGACAGCGGCGCCATTTCGATTCACGGCGCGCCGGTCGAAATCGCCACCCCGCTGGACGCGCAACGCCTCGGCATCGGCATCATCTATCAGGAGCTCGACCTCTTCGGTAATCTCACCGCCGGGGAGAATATCGTCATCGGCAACCTCCATTTTGCGGAAAGCCGCCTGGTCAGTTTCCGGCGCATGGAGGAGTTCTGCCGCCCGTTCCTTCGCCAGGTCGGGCTGGATTGCGATATCCGCCAGACCGCGGCCACGCTCTCCATCGGCCAGATGCAGTTGCTCGCCATCGCCCGCGCGCTCAGCATGGACGCGCGCATCATCCTGATGGACGAGCCCACGAGTTCCCTGTTCGACGACGCCGCGGAACGCCTCTTCGGGCTGATCGCCGCCCTCAAACAACGCGGCGTTTCCATCGTGTACGTTTCGCACAAGATGGACGAGATCTTCCGCATCTCGGACCGCGCCACGGTGCTGCGCGATGGCGAGACCATCGGCACGGTGGAGATGGCCGCTAGCAGCGTGAACGAATTGATTCGCATGATGGTGGGGCGCGAGCTGAATATCGCGCCGCGCGCCGTGCGCCGCGTGGCCGGTGAAATCGTGCTGGCGGCGGAGAAACTCACCACGCCGAAACTCCGCGAGGTGTCGTTCGAGTTGCGCCGCGGCGAAGTCCTGGGCATCGCGGGACTGGTGGGCAGCGGGCGCAGCGAACTGGGCGCGGCGCTCTTCGGTATCGACCGCATCACCGGCGGAACGCTGCGCGTGCAGGGAGAGTTGCGCGCGCCCCGCTCGCCGCGCGACGCCATGGCGGGCGGCATCGGACTGCTGCCCGAAGACCGCCGTTTGCAGGGGCTCATGATGCGCATGAGCGTGCTCGAAAACGCCACTTTGGCGGTGCTGCCCCAAATCAGCGGGCTGGGTTTCATTCACCGCCGGGAGGAGAACGCCAGCCTGGCTCCGGTAGCGCGGCAACTGGCGCTGAACTGTCCCTCGCCCGCCGCGCCGGTCAGCCAGTTGAGCGGCGGCAATCAGCAGAAGGTGCTGCTCGCGCGCTGGCTGCTGCTCAACCCCACTGTGCTCTTCCTCGACGACCCCACGCGCGGCATCGATATCGGCGCCAAGCAGGATGTCTACCGCCTGATCGGCGAACTGGCGGCGGCCGGGAAAGCGATTATCCTGGTGAGTTCGGAGCTGCCCGAACTATTGCGCTGCTGCGACCGCATCCTGGTGCTCAACGAAGGACGCGTCACGGCGCACTACGATGCCGCGGAAGCGACACAGGAGAAGATTATGAGTGCGGCCACCAACGCCGGGGCGCGGACCTGATGCCGCCGCTTCGCTCTAGCGTCGTCCTGCTGCGCCGCGCCCAGAGCCTGGCGGCGCTGGTGGGCATCATGCTTCTCGCCATCGTCATCAGCCCCACGGCGTCCGACGGCTCGCGCATCTTCCTCGAGGCCGGCAACCTGACCGACATCCTGCGCCAGGTTTCGTTGATCGGCATCATTTCGCTGGCCATGACGTTCGTCATCCTGACCGGCGGCATCGATCTCAGCGTGGGCAGCATTCTGGCGCTTTCCACGGCGTTAGTCGCCATGTTCCTGACGCGCGGCTATACTTCGCATATCGCGGTGGCGATTGTGGCGGCGGTGGCCGCGGCGGCATTGGCCGGGGCGCTGAACGGCGCGGTCATCGCGCGCACCCGGATACAGCCCTTCATCGTGACGCTGGCCAGCATGATCGGCGTGCGCGGCCTGGCCAAGTGGCTCACCAACAATCAGAATATCGATATCGGTTTCGGCAAGGATCTGGCGGCCGAATTCGCCGCCATCTTTCGCGAAAAGGCGATCGTTATCGGCGCCTACGCCGCCGCGGCGGCGCTCTTCTGGGTGGTGCTGGCGCGCACCGTCTTCGGCCGTCACGTGCGCGCGGTGGGCGATAACGAAAGGGCGGCCGGGTACGCCGGGTTGCCCATCCAGGCGACGAAGATCTGGGTCTACACGTTATCGGGCCTGTTCACCGGATTGGCCGGTGTGCTATACGCGGCGGAGAACCATCAGGGCAATCCCAATGCGGGCGTGGCCTACGAACTGGATGCCATCGCGGCGGTAGTGATCGGCGGCACGCGGCTCGCCGGCGGCAAGGGCTCCATTTCCGGAACCATCGTCGGGACCTTGATTATGGGCGTGCTGACGAATATGCTACGGCTGAACAATGTGGACAGCAATGTGGAGATGATGATCAAGGCGGTGATCATCGTGCTGGCGGTAGTGGTGCAACGCGAGCGAAACGGAAACTGATTTCATGAAGCGGCAATCTTTCATCTCACTCGGCTTCGCCGGAGCGCTGCTCCTCGCCGGCTGCGGCGGCGGCGGCCAGGCGAGGAAGCAGTTCGTGGTGGCCTTCAGCCAGGCGAATAACGCGGAGCCGTATCGCGCCGCGCAGAACGCGTTCCTGGCCAGGCTGTTCGCGGCGCAACCGGACGTCAAACTGGCCATCGCCGACGCGCAGCAGGACAACAGCAAGCAGGTGGCGCAGGTGGAAACGTTCATCCGCCAGAAGCCGGACCTACTGATTGTGGCGCCCAACGAGCGCGCCGCGCTGACCGCGGTGATGGGGCAGGCCATGGAGGCGAAAATCCCCGTGATCTGCCTGGAACGCGACATCCTGCAGCCGAATTACACCTCTTACGTGCACAGCGACAACGTCGCCATCGGCCGCCTGGCGGGACAGTTCATTGTGGACTACCTGACAAAAAAGTACGGCAAGCCGAAGGGTAATATCGTGGCCATGCGCGGCCTGCTGGGCGTGGAAGGCGAGATCAATCGCGACCGCGGAGCCAGGGAGGTCTTCGACAAATACCCCCAGATCAAGATTGTCTCCGACCCGGTAGCCGACTGGATTCAAGCCAAGGCTAAGGACCGCATGACCGAAGTGCTGCGCGCCCAGCCGAAGATCGACGTGGTCTACGGGCACAACGACCCGATGGCGATCGGCGCCTATCTCGCCGCCAAGGAGCTGGGGCGCGAGAAGGAGATGATTTTCGTCGGCGTGGATGGCCTGGGCGGGCCGGCGGGGGGCATACGGAAGGTGATGGACGGCATCCTGGCCGCCACCTTCGTCTATCCGCTCTGCATCGATAAGGCGGTGGAGGTGGCCGGCCGGATTCTGCGCGAACCGGGATTTAAGCCGGACAAGGATTACGTGCTGGAATCGCTCATGGTGACCCCGGAGAACGCGGCACTTATGTACGAAAGGTTCACCACTGCCGGCATGAACTAAGGCATAATACCGACGCCGGTACTGGAACTGCACTTACTGCCGGTACATATTGAATCTGGTAGAGTGAAGAAGGAATCGGTGTCGACCGGACCTGTATCCATGCCCAAAAAACCTGCCAAGCAGTTATCGAATTTCCCATTACGCGCCCTTTTTCTGGTGGCCCTGGCGATGTTCGCCACCCAGCGCGAAGCTCGCGCTTATACGGACCCGGGCACGGGCGCGTTGATCTGGCAGATGCTGCTGGCCGGCCTCGTCGGTGTGGGCTTCTACTTCCGCAGGATCACCAGTTGGTTTAAGAACCGAAAAGGTCCAAAAGTTTGAGCCAGCCGGCGCCTCCCACACCACCCATCACCGCCTCATTCCGCGATCCCGCCGGCAGCCTCTTCCGCTACCAGGGCCGGGTTCTGCGCGTAGTCAACGGAATCGGTGTGGCCGACCTGGAGGCCTTCCTGGCTTCCCAGGCCGGGCAGAAGCTGATGGCCGCGGGCACGGTGGTTCCCACCCGCGCGCTCGACGCCGCCGAGTGCCGCGAACTGCTGGCCAACCCCATGGTTCGTGAACTCTACGACGCGCGCGGCGGGCAGACGATCCTGGAGCACGAGCGCGTCGATTTTCCCAGCTTCCCCTACGAGTGGACCGCCGAGATGCTGCATGCCGCTGGCGCCCTCACCCTGGATCTGGCACAGGCGCTGCTCTCTGATGGCCTCGGCCTCAAGGACGGCACGCCCTACAACATCCTCTTCCGCGGCCCGGAGCCGGTCTTCATCGACGTGCTCAGCTTCGAGCGCCGCCAGCCCGGCGATGCCACCTGGCTGCCCTACGCCCAGTTCGTCCGTACCTTCCTGCTGCCCCTGCTGGCCAACCAGGCCTACGGGCTTGGGCTCGACCAGACGCTGACCACCCGGCGCGACGGGCTCGAACCGGAGGAACTGTATCGCTGGACCAAACTTACCGAGCGCTTGCGCCCGCCCTTCTTCGGCCTGGTCTCGATGCCCACATGGCTGGGCGGCAAGCACAAGCAGGACGATAGCTCCATCTACCAAAAGAAGCTGCTGAGCGATCCCGAAAAGGCGCGCTACATTCTGGATCACCTGCTCGACGGCCTGCGCCGTACGCTCGACCGCCTCAAGCCGGCGCAGGGCAAGAGCTCCGTGTGGTCGGATTACATGACCACCAACAACAACTACACGGCGGATCATTTCCAGGCCAAGCAGCGCTTCGTGGGCGAGGCGCTGGCCGAATTTCCGTCGCGCTCCGTGCTCGATGTGGGCTGCAACACGGGCCACTTCAGCGCCATTGCGGCGCGCGGCGGGGCCAAGGTGGTCGCCGTGGATTACGACCCCGTCGTGCTCGGCGATGTATGGCGCAACGCGCGCCAGGAAAAGCTGGAGATTCTGCCCCTGGCGGTGAATTTGACGCGGCCGAGTCCGGGGACGGGGTGGCGCAACCAGGAATGTTCGAGCTTTCTCGATCGCGCGCGCGGGAAGTTCGACGCGGTGCTCATGCTGGCGGTAATCCATCACATGCTGGTGACGGAGCGGGTGCCGCTGGCCGACATCCTCCTCCTGGCGGCGGAGCTGACCACCAACCTGCTGGTGATCGAATTCGTGGCGCCCGGCGATTCCATGTTCCAGCGCCTGACGCGCGGGCGCGAAGAATTGCACAAGGATCTCACTGCGGAGGTGTTCGAAGCCGAGTGTGGCCGCCACTTTGAAATCGTCCGCATGCAGCACGTCGAAGGCACGTCGCGGCGGCTGTACCTGCTCAGGAAGCGAGCCTAGGAGCGGCCATGCGCCACGCCTTCCTGGTCGCTCTCTCGTTCGCCAATCTCTGCTACCTGCGCGTCTGGTCCGAGTTGCTTACCTACACTCCGTGGGACACCTATCTGATGACCACGCCGCCGAAGCCGGTGGACTATCTGGCCGTGACCGTGAATGTGGTGCTGCTGGCGGCGGCGCTCACCGGGCTCAGCGTGCTGGCGCGGCGGGTACTGCCGGGCAAACAGTTCCGTTTCGCGGAGATGGCGGTGGTGCTGGGGATCGCGGTCCCGTTGAATGCGGTGCGCTCGGTGCTCTCCGGCAAATTCCCGCTTTTGAACTCGGAGCTCATCGGACGTGTGGGCGTGCGCGGCGCGCTGATGCTCGGAGGGTGCCTCGCCATCGCCGGATTGATCGCCATCGTGTTCTTCCATCGAGGGTTGGCTAGGGCCGTCATCGTGGTACTGGCCGCCCTCAGCCCGTTCTGCGCCGTCACTTTTGGCCAGGCAGCCTGGAAGGCGGCGCATTACGACGCCACCGCCTATCGCAACAAGCCGCCGGCGCCGCCGCTCGCGGGGGCCGGCAGATTGCCGCGCGTCCTGTGGGTGATTGCCGACGAATGGGATTACCGGCTGACCTTTGTGGACCGCGACCCCAGCCTGATGCTGCCGGAGATCGACCGCTTCCGCAACACCTCCTTGTACGCCGAAAACGCCCTCCCGCCGGGGTTGGAAACGCCGGTTTCGATTCCCGGGTATTACTCCGGCAAACTGGTGAATTACGTGGTCCACGGCGGCGCGCGCGAACTGAATGTGGTCTTTCACGGGGACCCGCAAAAGGTGCCGTGGAGCGTGCAGCCCAGTGTTTTCGATGCGGCGCGCGCGCTCGGCGCCAACACCGCCTTGCTGGAGTGGTTTCATCCCACCTGCCGCGTGCTGAACAGCCTCACCTACTGCGAGTGGTGGCCCATGGCGATGCAGCATAACAGTATGGGCGACAGCTTCTGGCAGATCCTGCCGAATCAGACGCGCAGCCTGTTCGAAACCAACCTCTTCTCGTTGTTCGGCCGCTCGCTGACTCTCGACCAGCAGACCGGCGTCTATCTTGCGATGATGCGCGAGGCGGAGAAAGTGTCCGTCGACCGCGCATTCAACTTCATGCTGGTGCATCTGCCGATCCCGCACGCGCCCCACGCCTACAATCGGAAAACCGGGACCTTCACGTTGGGCAACTCCCCCATTCGCGGATATGTCGATAGCCTGGCGCTCTTGGACCGCTCGGTGGGCGAGCTGCGGCACACCATGGAGAACGCCGGCGTCTGGGATTCCACCACGGTGCTCATCACCAGCGATCATCCTTATCGCGAAGCCGAGCAACTGGACGGCAAGAGCGACCCGCGGATTCCGTACGTCGTGAAGCTGGCCGAGCAGAAGGAGGCCGTCGCCTACACGCCGCGGTTCAATACGGTGCTGACCGCCGATCTGCTGTTGGCTGTGCTGCGCGGCGAGATCACGGACCCGGCGTCTCTAACGGCGTGGCTTGATCGCAATCGGACGCGTCCCCTCGGCAACTGACACGGCGCCGTGCCGTACACCCCATTTGTCCGATTTGTACTGGTCCTATCTATTTGGGCACTACAGGCGTAGAATAAAAGCATGGCCAGAGGTTGGGAAAGTAAGTCGGTCGCGACTCAGATCGACATGGCCGAGAACCGCAGCGCCGTTGCTCGCGCCAAAGTTCTCTCCGAAGAATCGCTCGACTTGCTTCGCAAGAAAGAGAGTCTCCTCATGTCCCGCACCCGCGTGGTCCGGGATCTCGAAAGCGCACAGAATCCCCGCTACCGGGCCGTTTTGAGCAAGGCCCTGGCGGATCTGGACGCGCAACTTTCATCTCTCGCTCCTGAATAGCGGGAACAACCGGGGTTCCGCATCACCTGCCCCAAAAGCAGTGATGCGGAGCACGTCCCACGACAGCCTCGCCTTTGCCCCCTGTGCCATACTTGAAATTCAGCCCCAAAAGTGCCCGGAAATGTTCGCCTATTCGCAAAACGACTATTACTGTGAGCAGGTCCCGCTGGCCGACCTCGCGCACCACGTGGGGACTCCCGCCTACGTCTATTCCAGTCAGGCCATCCTCGAGAACTACGCCGCGTACACGCAGGCTTTCGGCGCGCTGCCGCACACCGTTTGTTACGCGGTGAAAGCCAATTCGTCGCTGGCGGTTCTCGCCCTCCTGGCCAAAGCCGGCGCGGGCTTCGACATCGTCTCCGGCGGCGAACTCTACCGCGTCCTGCGGGCGGGCGGCGATCCCTCTAAGATCGTCTTCTCCGGCGTCGGCAAAACCCCCGCCGAAGTGGAATACGCGCTGGAGAGCGGCATCCACAGCTTCAACTGCGAATCGGAGGCGGAACTGGCGCTGATCGACGCCAAGGCGGCGCGCCTGGGCAAGAAGGCCGGCTTCTCCATCCGCGTCAATCCCGATGTCGACGCCGTCACGCATCCCTACATTTCCACCGGCCTCAGCCAGCACAAATTCGGCATCGCCATCGCCGAAGCGGCCGCGGTCTACGAACGCTCGCGGCAGTTCGGCAACCTGGCGGCCGAGGGCGTGAGTTGCCACATCGGGTCGCAGATTCTCGATGCCAGTCCGATTCTCGAAGCCGTGGACAAGGTGCTTGCGCTCGCCCTCGCTCTGCGCGCGCAGGGACATCCCATCCGCCATCTCGATCTGGGCGGCGGGCTCGGCGTAGCGTATCACGCGCGCGAAAAATCGCCCCAGATCCGCGCTTTCGTCGAGACCCTGTGCGGCCGGCTCCACTCCAGCGGCCTCGCCGCCATGGTCGAGCCCGGCCGCAGCATCGTAGCTGCCGCCGGGGTCCTGCTCACCCGCGTGCTCTACCGCAAGCGCAATGGCGAAAAGGAATTCCTGATCGTCGATGCGGCCATGAACGACCTCATCCGCCCGTCGCTGTATCGCGCCCACCACGAGATCCTCCCGCTGCGCAAGAGCGCGCTCCCGCCCGCCACCATGGATGTGGTGGGACCGGTCTGCGAAACCGGCGATTTCCTGGCCCGCGATCGCCTCATGGCGAACGCCATGCCCGGCGATTTCCTGGCCGTCTCGACCGCCGGAGCCTACGGCTTCGTGCTCAGTTCGAATTACAACTCGCGCCCCCGCGCGCCGGAAGTGCTGGTGGATGGCGCCGCCTGGCGCGTGATCCGACAGCGCGAAAATTACGCAGATCTGGTGCGCGGCGAAACGCTATAGCCTCTCACTGCACCTGGTAGCTGACCGTGATGTCCACGGTTTTCGGCGGGTAGCAGGCCCGATTGCTGCACGCCTGATAGCGCAGTTTGCCGGTAGCCGCTCCGGGACCCGCCGGAGCGTTCGCCGCCACCTTGAAATTGGCCACCAGGAGGAAGTCTCCGGTGTACACGGAAAGCGGCTTTTCGGAGAACTCGTACTTCTCCAGTTCCGGTTTGGGGTACATCACCGTGCCGCCTTCCAGCGCCCCGAGCGAGGTCCAGGTCAGCTTCAAAGGGATGAGGTACTCTTCGCTTGGCTGGTTGCTGTTGACGTGAAAGCCGGCCTTCACCGTCAGCGGGATCTTCACCTGCACCGCGGCATTGCGCCTGCCCGCCACCTTCTGGGGCTGGCCGGCGCTCAGGTATCCGCTAGTTTGCGTCTGGGCGAAGAGCAAAGGCAGGCAGAGCCATGCCGCGAGAAGCGTCAGCTTGATCTTTGATAATCCCACCGGGATCTTGCAGGAGTTGTTCGATGCCATCTTCGAAAACCTTCTTGCTGGCGAGGCCGATGTGGATCGCCGCGATTTTACCGTTCCGGTCGATCAGGAACGTGGTGGGCAGCGCGTCGACGCCGCCGTAGATCTGCGCGGTGGCATCGTTGCCGATCACCACGCGGTAGTTCACTCCCAGGTCGGCGAGAAACGGCTTGACCACTTCCCACCCCTCGTCGTCCATGGATACGCCGAGCACGCTGAAACCGCGGTCTTTGTTCTTGCGCTCCAGTTCCATGAACCAGGGAATTTCGATCTTGCACGGGCCGCACCAGGTGGCGAAGAAGTCGAGCAGCACGACCTTGCCTTTGTATTCCTCCAGGCGCACGGTTTTGCCGTCGGCATCCTTGAGGGCGAACTCCGGCGCCGGTTTGCGGTCCTTGTCGGCTTTGACGGGGTTGGCCGCCTTCACGGAGCGCGGCTCGGACCCGCAGCCCGTCAGAAGGCACGCGACGGCAAGCGCGGCGGCGAAAGCAGTGAGAAAGCGCGGTGCGGACACAGATTATTCCTGATTCGATTATATCGACAAAGTGCGGTTCCCCAGGTTGGCCGCAAACCAGGTTCGCCGGCGGCGGCGCCAGCTTGCGCCCAGGGTGAACTCCTCGTGCCGCTCCATTCCTCCATACAGCCACGCCGCAGTATCGCAAAAACTCTCGCAGCAATACTCCCGCCAGGGGCGCGTCCGCCGGTCGATGTCTCCGGCACGCAGAGCTTTCTTGCGCCACTGGGCGCTCCACCCGAGCTCGCCGCGCGCCCGCGCCGCCATCTCCGCGCGCACCACGTTCTCATAGCCGAATCGCGCGGCGTTTCCCAGCCGCAGCCAGATGAAGTGCACCACCTCGTGGACAAAGATGCGGGGAAACTCGGCGCGCGTGCAATCGAGAGCGATCCGCCGTTGGCGCAGAAACGCACCGGCATGCACGGGCCCGAGCCGGTCGCGCAACCCGGGCGCCACTTCCACGCGCACCGGCAGGCCGGTCAACGTAGGCATACGCCGCAGCACGACCGCAATCCGAGGGTCCCGAGAAAGAAACAATCCCGCCGGCACTACGCACAGGGTACCGCGGCCGGTGGCCCCAAAACGGCGAGGGCCGGAATCGGTTTGGGAAAGCGGACGCTCCAGGCTCGTTACCGGCTGGCGGCAAAGTTGAATCGCACGACGATTTCGGCAGGCACCGGATGGCCGTTAAACCGGGCGGGCTGGAATTTCCACCACTGCGCTGCCCGAAGAGCCTCGTCGCGCAACAACGGGTGCACGCCGGCCTTCGCCTCCACGTCAGCTTTCACCACGTTGCCCGATGCATCCACCGACATTTTGACATCCACTACCGTGGCGTTCCAGAGTTGTCCCCTGAGCTGGTTGGGGACGACGGGAATCACCTTGTGCGTCGCTACGGGAGGTTGCGCCGCGGCCGAAAGCGGCGATGGAGTCTGCTCGACGTGAGCATCAACCGGCGCCGGCACGGAAACCGCTGGCTGGTTCAGCAAGGAGAGAGGAGTTCCAGTGCTCACCGGAGCCGCACGGCCGACTGCCGGAGGCTCTTCCATGCGCAGGGGCGGAGCAGCGGCGGATTGGGAAGGGGCCGCCGGTTTGAAAGGCTTGATTTCAGGGAGGGGTTGGGGCACCGGCGCCGGCTTCCTCACGATGGGCGGCGCAGGCAGTGCAGGAGAGTTGGAATTACCGCTACGCGAGCTGGCAGGGGTGGCGGGACTCTCCGGGGTTTGCGGCCGTACGACCGTAAGAAACTCGCGGGCCACCTGTTCGCCGGCAACTATGTTCAATTGAAGCCGCAACTCGTCCGCGGCCAATGCGTAGACAAAGCCGCCGGCACGCAACTCCTCCACGGTCAACGGAACATCCCGGCTCACCCCGGTTCCGCGAATGAGCAACATGCCGAAATTAGCCTTGGAAACGATAGGCGCGTTGCCGTTCCACGAAACCAGGAGGCCCTCACCGCGCTTCTCGACCGCCAAGCCGAGCGAGGTTTTCTGTCCGCCCGGAGACGGCGCCGGTGGCGCCGCGACCGGCAGCCTGGAGCCGGGCCTGAAATACGAAAGCGCGCCCAATGACAACGATGCGACCAGCACCGCGGCCAGCAGCAACCACGTCCACCACGACCGGCCAGTTGTCTGCCGCGGTTGCGTTACGGGCACCGGCGCCATCGATTTCGGCCGATCGTCTGGCGGCGCCATCGGAAGCGGCGCGGACGGCGCAACCGGCTGCAGAGTGGTCTGGGGAGCCACGGCGCGGTGCGCAAATCCCGGAGCGACACCCAGCATTTGGTCCACCGGGGGCGTCTGGGTGATGCCGCCGCGCAACCTATGCGTCAACTTCCGGACGATGTTTGAATGCGGTTGCGGTCTGGGCGCGAGCTCGTCCGCGTCAAAGGGGAACATCATGACCGGCCAATCGAACAGCTCACCTGCACCCCAGAAACAAAAACGGGCATTGCCGATGCTCGATTCCTCGATTTCGATCAGCAGGAACACAGAGCTGGGCTGAGGGAACTTGGCGGCCAGGACTCTGTCCTCCTCCGACATCGAACCACCACCCGCCGGAGTCGTGCGGTAGAATCCGACGACTTCCCGGGAAGCGCTCGGCGTCGCCAGAACTAAAGGGGCCGTGTTCAAGGTCTCCAAAGGCTCGAAATCCAGAATCCTGGTGATCCCCGGCTGCGGTATACCAATGAGCAACCCACACTGCGAGATTTCGCCCGGGGCTGGCGCGGAGCCCTGGATCTGCCTCCGGATACCCTTCACGACCTCAAGACTGAGGTGGATCTGAAGTGGTGCGGTGGGGAAGCCCCATCGGTAAAAATCTAAAAGCGGCGTGGATGCTGCCGACATTGCGGGCGTACCCCTTCAAAAACGATAGGTTCAGGTTACATTACCTATGGCATTCAGGCAAGAGGAATCTTGAGCGTGGGTCAGGGTTTGCCGGGTTGCCCCCAAAGCCAATATGTGCGTTTTCGTGCAAAACAGCGCCGGCGAACGCGCGGTTGGCGACCAGCGAGCGGCTACCCGGCGCGCACGGCGGATCTCTCGGTCTCGCCAAGCCTCTCCGCGTAACCCTTCAGATCCGCGGTGGATACCGTGACCAGGTCTTTCTCCATGTCTTCACCGGTCTCCACCAGGCGGCGCAGATGCATGGCACCCAAGCGGGAACACCAAGGGTCGTCCACCTGGCGGCCGACCTCCGCGGCCACGCGCAACAGATCGGCGTGCGGCAGGGCAATGGTTTTTTCCACGCGGCCGCCGTTCTCATCGACCAGGATGAACTTGACGTCGACGGAATCGGCGTGGCGCAGGGAGATAGCGGTCTGCATCCACTTGAACAGGACCTGGAACTTTTTGCCAAACGGATCGGGTCCGGCTTCGAACTGGCGAAAATTCTGCATGCATAGCTATCTTACAATGGCTGTAGGAACCTCATGTGCTCGTAGCCGAACTGATTGCGCCACGCGAATTTCATCTGACCGAAAGAATGATCGAAGACCCGGGACCGGGCGAAGTCCAGGTACGGGTCAATGCCACAGGTGTCTGCGGCAGCGATCTGCATTCCTATTCCGAAGGCGGGGTAGGCGATACGCAGTGCGAATACCCCATGGTGCTGGGCCACGAACCGGCCGGCACGGTGGTGAAGACGGGGGCCGGTGTGACGGGCTGGCAACCGGGCGACCGGGCCGCGCTGGAACCGGCGCTGTACTGCTACCACTGCGAATACTGCCGCACGGGCCATCACAATATTTGCGCCAACATCCGTTTTCTGAGCACTCCCGGCAACCCCGGATTCTTCCGCGAGCTGGTCAATCTGCCGGTAGTCAACCTGTTCGCCATTCCGCCGAACATGTCCCTGGAACTGGCGACGATTGTCGAGCCGCTGGCCGTGGCCATGCACTCGATGCGGTTCGCCGCGATTCAGCCGGGCGAAACGGTGGCCGTGTTCGGGGCGGGACCCATCGGACTGCTGACCATCGCCTGCCTCAAAGTGGCGGGCGCGGGCCGCATCTGGGCGATCGAGCCGGTGGCGCATCGCCGCGAGCTGGCGCGCCACATGGGCGCGCACGCGACGCTGGACCCGACGCAGGTGGACGACGCGCGACAGATTCTGGCGGACACCTCGAAGCGCGGCGTGGATTGCGCCATCGATTGCGCCGCCAAGGAAGACACGACCAATGCCGCCATCCGGGCCACGCGCAATGGCGGCCGGGTGGTACTGACCGGCATACACTCGGCGGCGATGGTGCCTGTCGAGGTCTCGCCGATGCGCCGCAAGGAACTGGCGATTTTCAATGTGCGGCGGTCCAACACGGAATCGCCCGACGCGCTGGCGTTGCTGACCGCGCGGATGGCGTGGTTCGCTCCGCTGGTGACGCACACACGGCCGTTGAGCGGGATCGCCGATGCTTTCACGCTCACGGAACACTACGCCGACGGGGTGGGCAAGATGGTGATCGTATAGGGTCAACGACCGGACACGTTTGGCCGTTTTTGGGCCCTTGGGAGGCGACATGCCCCCACGAATGGGGTCGGCCCAGAGGGCACCCCGCCTTAAAGGCTTCCAGCAGTGTTTCCGCCGCTTCCGGCACGGTTACCGCCTCTTACCTCGCCTCTTTACCGCCGGGAGCGCTCGTCAAACCAGATCAACTTCCTGGCGCCGTACGAGACCGGCGGCCAGCCGGCCGTAACGCTGAGGCTGACGGCGTCCGGTGTCGCGACCGCGCAGCGGACCCTGCCGGTGACCGCCATCAATCCCGGGCTGCTCACCTTCGGCGTCACCGATTACCCGGTCTGCCAGTCGAAGGGACTGCTGGGCTCGACCGCCGCCGCCGTGTACAACGAAGATGGCTCGCTCAACGCCTGCGGCCACCCGACCGCCGCCGGATCGCGCGTCTCGCTGGTGCTCAACGGCACCGGCCTGCTCGCGCCCGCGGTTGCGGATATCTACAACGCGGTGGAAGGCGTCGCGCCCATTCCCGGCGAGCCGCTCGACATATGGCAGGTATTTCTGCGCCTCGACCAGAATGCGCGCGGCTATTGGTACTCTTCCTTGAGCGTGGACGGCATACCTGTGCGCGAGCAGGCGGTGGCCATCTGGGTCGCGCCGTAGAAGGGTAATGTAAAGCCTTGTCGCCGGGGGCCGGTTACCGCGTCGCCGTCGCCGCCTCCAGCGCGAGATAGCGGCCGCGGTCCCCTTCGGGTTCGGCTTGGGACTTCACGTCGATGCGCATACGCTGGTAATTATTGTCGGCGCGGTAGGCCGGCCAGTCCGGCAGGCCGGGGCCGTTGGGGTTGCCGGTCTTGATGAAATTCACGAAGTAGGCCTGCATGGTTTTGGATACTTCGTAGTCGGCGGGCTCCCAGGCGTAGCGCTTATCGAGATCGAGGTTGCCCATGGCGTATTGGATCTCGGCGGAATGCGCCGCGCCGCGGGGGGCGGGGGGTTGCTGGGCGCCGGGCGGCGGCCCAGAGGGCGCAGCGGGCGCGGGTTGGCCCGGCATGCCGAGGTAAGCCGGACGGGGACGGGCGTACAGGTAGCGGTACACCGGTTTGCCGCCGGTCTTCATCTGGAGTTCAGTCCACTTCCAGGTGCCGTAGGAGATGAAGCGGGCGCTGGCCAAATGCGCGGCGGCTTCGTAAACCTCATCGGTGGTGTTCGCGGAGTAGGCCTTCAGCACCGGGTCGGCCTTTTCGCCGTAGAACTTCCGGATGGCGTTGGCGAGGGTTTCCGGGGTAGGGCCGCCGGCGCCGAGAACGGAGCGCGCCGCCTGCTCCTGGGTGTTCGACCCGGCCAGCAGAGGGACGTTGGCCTGCTCGCCCGCTTCGAAGATCGCGGTCAGGGTTTTGGCGAGGAAATAGCCGTCCATGGCTGTGCTGAAGCGGACGCCCTGGGCTTTGGCGGCGGCGTCCTGAATCTGCTCCGCGGTCATGGCGCGAAGGGCGGCGAGTGTGTTCACGCCGGCGGCGGCGGCGAATTTGACGCCGTTCTGTTCGGCCTCGGCAAGAGGCTGGGGCGGCAGGCTGGAAATGGCGGCGCCGCTCTCGCCGATGGCGCCGGAGATCAGGTTCCTGGAAAGCGGCGAAGCCATGAGCGCGCTGACGGAGATCGAGCCGGCCGATTCGCCGGCGATGGTGACGCGCTTGGGGTCGCCGCCGAAGGCCGCGATGTTCCGCTGCACCCACTGGAGGGCGGCCACCTGGTCCAACAGACCGTAATTGCCGGCGGCGTGGTGCGGGGACTCCCTGGTCAGCTCGGGATGGACGAAGAAGCCGAAGATGTTGGTGCGGTAGTTGACGGAGACCGCGACCATGCCCTGGCGGGCCATGTTCTCGCCGTCGTAGCGCGGCTCCGAGCCGTCGCCGTTCTGGAAGCCGCCGCCGAAGACGTAAACGAGCACCGGAAGTTTTTCCTTACCCGATTTAGCGGGGGTCCAGACGTTGAGGTAGAGGCAATCCTCGCTCATGCCGTTGCCGCGGAACCAGTAGTCGGCGCCGGGCGAAGTGCGCTGCATGCAGCGGGGGCCGAACTGGTCGGCGTTGCGGGCGCCGGTCCAGTTCCTGGGGGGCTGCGGCTCGCGCCAACGCAGGTCGCTGACGGGCGGTTGGGCGAACGGGATGCCCTTGAAGGAGCGCACGCCGTCTTTCGGCGCGGCGGTGGAAGCGAGAACGCCGTTCGCGGTCTTGACGCGGTCGGCAGCGAAGGCCGGCAATGCCGCGGCGATGCAGATCATCATAGCGGGAAAGAGAAAGCGCATAAGAGGCCTCATGGGGGATTTCCGTTGTGGAAACCCAACCAATGAGTGTCGCCGATTGCGCCTCCGCGGTCAACGCAAGCGGAGGTGGTTTCGTTCACTGGCAGGACGGGGGCCGGGCGAGGTTGGGAGACGCGTGAACGGTCGCGCCATGGTGGCAGTACACTATCCGAGAGGACCTATGCATCCCATTGTGCGATTTGCCTGCTTTTCCCTGCTCGCGGCCGCGCCGCTGGCGGCCGGCTCCATCCCTTCGGCAAGACCCGAAGAGGTCGGCCTCTCATCGGAGCGTCTCGGCCGCATCCGCGAAACCGTGCAGCGTCACATCGACGCCGGCAACGTCACCGGCGCCGTTACGCTGGTTGCCCGCAAGGGCCGAATCGTCCACTTTGAGGCGCAAGGCCTGGCGGACGTCGAATCCAAGCGGCCGATGGCCAAGGACACGATTTTCCGTCTGGCTTCGATGACCAAGCCGGTCACCGCCGTAGCCGTCATGATGCTGGTCGAAGAGGGGAAGATCCGCTTGAACGACCCGGTCTCCAAGTTCGTGCCCGAGTTCAAGGATGCCAAGGTGGCCATCGGCCGCCAAACCGGTCCGGCCATGATGGCCATGACGATGCCGGGACAGCCCGCGCGCGACCCCGAGTACTACGTCGTGCCGGCCAGCCGCGAGGTCACGATACAGGACATGCTGACGCACACTTCGGGCCTCGCCAGCGGCGGAATCGGTTCGCGGATGGTCAACAAGCTGGCTCCCCGGCAACCGGACGACCACCTGGCAACCTACATTCCCCGCCTGGCCACTGTCCCGCTGGACTTTCAGCCCGGCTCGCAGTGGGCCTATAGCGGCACGGCGGGGCCGGACGTGCTGGGGCGCATTGTCGAAATCGTCAGCGGCCTCACCTACGACCAGTTCCTCAAGCAGAGGCTGTTCGACCCGCTGGGCATGAAGGATACGTTCTTCTACCCCTCCGACTCGGCCCGCCCGCGCCTGATCACCCTTTATCAACGGACCCCAAAGGGGTTGAAGAAGAGCGCGAACCAGGATGGATTCTCCACCAAGACCTATTTTTCCGGGGGCGCCGGCCTGATGAGCACGGCGGAGGACTACCTGCAGTTTGCGCAGATGCGACCAATGGCGGCGAACTGAACGGTAAGCGCTACCTCGGCCCGCGAACCGTCGAGCTGATGGCCGCCAATCACGTCGGGGACATGTTCAACGGGAAGCTGGGGCGTCCGGCCCAGGGCATGGGTTTCGGTTTCCTGATGGATGTGATTCTGGACAACGTGACCTCGGGCATGCGGCTGGCCAACGGCACGTTCGGCTGGGACGGCGCCTTCGGCACCCTCTTCTGGGCCGACCCCAAGGACAAAATCGTCCGGGTGCTCATGATGCAAACCCAGACGCCGCAGTTGCAGCGCGATTTCGAAAACGCCGTGATGCAGGCCATCGTAGACTAGCTCGCCAGGTTCCGGCCGGGCGCTGCCAGTATTGCCTCGGCGGCCGCGGTGTCTCGGATAGGTCCGGGTGAAGCCAGTCCCGGAAAGTGTGCGTAGGATTACTACATCTGTTAGAGTGCCATCTATGAATCGCCTTATGCCAAGAGTGCTCCTGTTTGGACTCCTCCTCCTACCCTGCGCCGGCTGGGCGCAGACCAACCCGCGCGATCCGAAGCGGGCGACGGAGTTCATCGCCAATTCGGCGGCCGGATTGACGACCCTCCAAACGTGGTACGTTCAGGAAACGGGTCTATGGAAAACGACAGGTTGGTGGAACGGAGCCAACGCGCTGACCATGCTGGATGATTACTCGAAGTTGAGCGACACCCCGGATTTCCGTGACGTCATGGCGAATACGTTCGACCGCAATTCGAACGGCAAGTTCCCAAATTTCCTAAACGAGTACTACGACGACGAAGGCTGGTGGGCGTTAGGCTGGGCGGGCGCTTACGAGCTCACGCACGATCCACGCTATCTCGCAATGGCGGAAACCATCTTTACCGATATGTCGGGGGGGTGGGATGATACTGTCTGCGGCGGCGGCATCTGGTGGAAGAAGCCCAAGCAGTACAAGAATGCCATCGCTAACGAGCTATTCCTTTCGGTGGCCGCAAAGCTGGCGAGTCTCACGCAGGACGCGCAGAAACGGGCCACCTACCTGGATTGGGCGCAACGGGAATGGAAGTGGTTTGCCGCATCCGGCATGATCAATTCGGAGAACCTGGTGAACGACGGGTTGGATGCCGCGTGCCACAATAACCATCGCACCACCTGGACCTACAATCAGGGCGTGATCTTGGGCGGGCTAACCGTGCTGGCAAAACAATCCGACGATCCCAAGCCCCTGCAGGTCGCGCAGTCCATCGCGCTGGCGGCGATTTCCCGGCTGACGGACCTGGATGGCGTACTCCACGATCCCTGCGAACCCGCCCGCTGCGGGAACGATGCGACGCAGTTCAAAGGCATTTTCGCCCGCAACCTGGCGGCGCTGAACTCGGCGGCACCGGTACCGGGGTTCCGCGCATTCTTACGGAGGAATGCCGAGAGTATCTGGAAGAATCGTGACGCAGATAACCGGTTTGGGGTCGTGTGGTCCGGGCCTTCCGATGTAAAGAACGCCGCAACTCAGGTTTCCGCCCTGGACGCCCTGGTGGCCGCCGCCGAAGCGGAGGGCGTCGCATCCAAGAAGTAGGTCCGCAGTTCTGCGGATGCAGACACAACTGACGGCGCGAAGCCTGTATCTCTTCACGCTGTTATGCTGGTTCGCGCTCCTGCCAGCGGGCGCTCAAACAGACGCGGCCTCCCCAATTCCTCATCTCGCCAAACGCGGCACGGCCACCCAACTGATTGTCGACGGCAAACCCTTCCTGGTCCTGGGAGGAGAACTGCACAATTCTAGCTCCTCCAGCCTCGAATACTTGGCAGGCGTTTGCTGGTGCGATGGGGATATCGTGACAGGAATGCGTCATCCCCGTTCTTCCTGGCGGCGCGATGATCCAGCGCCAGCCGGTTGCAAGGCCCTCCGGGCTGGCTTGTTCGCACTTGGTCGCCTGGCGCGGAGAATAATGGCCTCCCTTATCTGCAAACCGAAGAGATCCGTACTCTGGAGGTGGCGCTCGCCGTCATCGACTGGAATATTTTCCAAAATGTACTTGACCGTCGGATTGCTCCTGGGTACAGTCTCGACTCGCGAAAACTGCGACATTATTGATTCCTTACCGATCGACTGAGTGAGCAGTTCGACCAGTTCGCCGAGCGCTTTGAGCTTGCCTCTTTCAAGCCATGGAGCCGAGACGACCAAGTCCCACATGCCAAGGGCATCGGCCCGCCTGAAGAGTGCGAACAGGGTAAAGTCGCCTTTCCGTGCAGCAATTTCATCCATCGCTTTGCGGAGAACGCTGATGTCAATCACAGAACCTCCAGGAGCCTCTGTACGGACGTTAGCATGTCTGCCGCCTGCTGTGGGGCCAAAAGACCAACGGCCTGATAGCGCTTCTCAGGATTCCAATCGAGCACTACGGACCATTCCGCGAAATGTTTAGTCTTCACCTGACCCTCGACTCCAGAAAATCTGAGGAGGACCTCGAGGTCGTGCGTTTTCAACGACTGAAATCCTTTGAAGTCCCCGGCGCTTTCTGGGAAACCCTGCCACCTGAGTGTTCGACAGACACGCGCCTTGAGCGCGAGTTCAACCGCATATCCGCAAAGATAGAACGCCCCGTCGAAACGCTTCGCCCGCAGGAGCACCTGGGCATCTCGCAGCCGTGCCCGCGCGATCTTTCGCAGGTCTGTCGTCAAGATCATTGGTCATTGCACCAGCAAGAAACTGCGCAAATCAACCTAAATTAAATCACATCTCGATGGTCTCAGCCAGCTCAGATAATTTGACGTTGATTGCAGGCCTCAAAGCTTTCGAGTGATTCCCGACGAGAACAGTCCGGCGGCGACGGCCATTCATCAGGCTGGCCAGGTCCCGACGGGGCGCTTATTTTAGCGGGATGGTGGACGCGGCGCCTTACGGGGCGGGCTCGACGTGCACCAGCACGTCCGCCACCCAGTCGAGCCGCGCCAGGATGTTCAATTGCACCTGGTGGGCCAGTTGATGGGACTGGCGCACGGTCATTTCGGGGTCCACTTCGAGGTGCAGATCGACGTGGTATTTGAAGCCCGTCTTGCGGGCGAAGCACTTCTCCACGCCGCGGACTCCGGGCACGGCGAAAGCCGCCTGGCGGATCTGCGCGATGAGGCGCGCATCGGGCATGGTGTCCATGAGCTGCATGGCCGTCTCGCGGGTTACGCGGACGCCGGCTAAAACTACGATAAACCCCACCGCGAAACCGCCGTAGCGATCGGCCTCGGCGAAGCGGACGCTGTCGGAGAGGGTGAGTCCCACGGCGGCCAGCGCGGCGAGCGCCGAGATGGTATCGGTGGCGTCGTTCCAGGCATCGGCCTTGAGCGCTTCGCTTTGCAGCTTCCTGCCGAAGCGGAATTTCAAGGTGGCCAGGCCGGTCTTGGCGGCGATGGAGAGGCCCAGCGGCCAGATTACGAAGGCCGCAAGGGGTTCGTGCGGTTGGCCCACGCGGCGGATGGAGTTCCAGGAGATGAGCGCGCCGCCCACCATCAGCACGAGGCCGATCAGCAGGCCGGTGAGCGTCTCCACGCGGCCGTGGCCGTAGGGATGATTTTCATCGGCAGGCTTGGCGGCCAGGGTGAGGCCGAAGAATACAAAACCGGCAGCCATCACGTCGGCGGCCGATTCCAGCCCGTCGGCCACCACTGCCGTCGAGTGCCCGGACAGGCCGACGGCGATCTTGATCACGGCCAGGGCACCAGAGACTAACATCCCGGTGGCGGCGACCCGTTGCCCGATTTGCATTTAGATTTCTTGGCAGGCGGACCCAGGGGGTGCTCCGCCTGCCCCACCTATGCCCGTGACGCGTCGATCTTCTCGGTATCCACGCCGAGTTCGGCGAAGGCGGCGGCCGCCTTTTGCGCGTCGAATTTGCCGTCGCGCGCCAGACGCGACAGGGCGGCGGCGGCGATCGATTCCGCATTGATTTCGAAGTGGCGGCGCAGGTACTCGCGATTGTCGCTGCGGCCGAAGCCATCGGTGCCCAGCGTCTCCATGCGGCCCCCGAGCCACGGCGCTATCTGGTCGGCTACCACTTTCATGTAGTCGCTGGCGGCGATGACGGGCCCTTCGGCGCCCTGGAGCGCTTCGAGCAGGTACGGCGTCCGCGCCGGTTGACCGGGATGCAGGCGGTTCCAGCGCTCCACGGCGAGCGCGTCGCGGCGCAGTTCGTTGTAGCTGGTGAGGCTCCACACGTCGGAAGCGACATCGTACTTCTCGGCCAGAATCCGCTGCGCGCGCAGAGCTTCGTTGAGGATCGGCCCGCTGCCGAAGAGGTGCACCTGCGCGGTGCCCTTTTCCGGCGCCTGGAGACGGTAGATGCCGCGCAGCACACCCTCCGGATCGAGACCTTCGGGCATGGCGGGCATCGGGTAGTTTTCGTTATAGAGGGTCAGGTAGTAGAAGATGGCTTCCTGGTTCTGGTACATGCGCCGGATGCCATCCTGCACGATGATGGCGATTTCGTAGGCGTACGCCGGGTCGTAGGCGACGCAGTTGGGAACTGTGCTGGCGTGCAGGAGGCTGTGGCCATCCTGGTGCTGCAAGCCTTCGCCGGCCAGGGTACTGCGCCCGGCGGTGCCGCCGCAGAGGAAGCCCTTGCCGCGGGCGTCGCCGAAGGCCCAGATGGAATCGCCGACGCGCTGGAAGCCGAACATGGAATAGTAGATGAAAAACGGGATCATCTCCACGCCGTAGTTGGCGTAGGCGGTACCGGCGGCGGTGAAGGAAGAAATCGAGCCCGCCTCGGTGATGCCCTCTTCGAGAATCTGGCCGTCCTTGGATTCCTTGTAATAGAGGAACATTTCGGCATCGTGCGGCTTGTAGAGCTGGCCCTGGCTGGCATAGATGCCAAACTGACGGAAAAGCGACTCCATACCGAAGGTGCGGGCTTCATCGGGGATGATGGGCACCACGCGCTTGCCGAGCTCGGGATGCTTCAACAGGAGCGTCAGCACGCGCACCAAGGCCATGGTGCTGGAAACTTCGCGGCCGGCCGAGCCTTCCAGGGACTCCTTCAGATAGCCGAGGGGAGGCGCCACGACGTTGCTGGGGGGGACGGTGCGGCTGGGCAGGTAGCCGCCCAGCAGGCGACGGCGTTCGTGGAGGTAGCTCATCTCGGGGCTGTCGGAAGGCGGCCGGTAGAAAGAAGCGTTGCGCGCGGCTTCGTCGGGGATGGGGATCTCGAAGCGGGAGCGGAAGTGGGCGATTTCCGCTTCGTTGAGTTTTTTCTGCTGGTGAGAGATGTTGCGGCCCTCGCCGGCTTCGCCGAGGCCGTAGCCTTTGACGGTGTGGGCGAGAATCAGGGTGGGCCGGCCCTTGGTGTCGAGGGCCTGCTGGTAGGCGTTGAAGACCTTCTTGGGGTCGTGGCCGCCGCGGCGCAGCTTGGAGATTTCCTCGTCGCTCAAGTGGGCCACCATTTCGAGCAGTTGGGGGTACTTGCCGAAGAAGTGCTGGCGGATGTAAGCGCCGTCCTTGGTGACGTAGGTCTGGAACTCGCCATCGACGACTTCGCCCATGCGTTTTTGGAGGAGTCCGTTGATGTCGCGCGCCAGGAGGGGATCCCAATCGCCGCCCCAGATCACCTTGATGACGTTCCAGCCGGCGCCGCGGAAGGCGGCTTCGAGCTCCTGAATCACCTTGCCATTGCCGCGCACGGGACCGTCGAGGCGCTGCAAATTGCAGTTGATGACGAAGGTGAGGTTATCCAGCTTTTCGCGGGAAGCCAGGGTGATGGAGCCCATGGATTCGGGCTCGTCCATTTCGCCGTCGCCCAGGTAGGCCCAAATGTGGCGGGGCGTTTCGGGGATAATGCCGCGGTTTTCCAGGTAGCGCATAAAGCGCGCCTGATAGATGGCGTTGATGGGTCCGAGACCCATGGAGACAGTGGGGAAGCTCCAGAAATCGGGCATCAGCCAGGGGTGCGGGTAAGAGGAGAGGCCGGGGGTGGCGCGCAGCTCGTGGCGGAAATTCTTGAGGTGCTCTTCGCTGAGGCGCCCTTCGAGGAAAGCGCGTCCGTAGACGCCGGGAGAGGCGTGGCCCTGGAAATAGATGAGGTCGCCGGGCTGATCGCCATAGCTGGCGTGGAAAAAATGGTTGAAGCCGACTTCGAGCAGGGTGGCCAGGGAGGCGTAGGTGGAGATGTGGCCACCGATACCGGCATCGTACTTGTTCTGGCGGACGACCATAGCCATGGCGTTCCAGCGAATCAGGCTTTTGATGCGGCGCTCCATGGCGCGGTCGCCGGGGTAGGCGGCCTCTTCTTCCGGGCGGATGGTGTTGACGTAAGGAGTGTTGAACTGGACGGGCACTTCGGCGCCGGAGGCGCGGGCGCGTTCGTTGAGGTGCTCCAGGAGAAAAGTGGCGCGGTCGGGACCGGCTTGATCGATCACCTGGTCCAACGACTCGACCCACTCGGCAGTTTCCTGTGGATTCAGATCCACAACCCTCTCGGTGCGTTTTTGGTGCATGGATACTTTTCATTATAGAGGGGGAGGCGCGGTTGCGGAGGGAGCGGAGGCGAACCGGGCCAGGACGTTGAGGAGAGGGTGCGGGAGGGGGAGAGAGTCGATTTGACGCGGAGGCGCGGAGACACGGAGGAAGACGCCGAGAAGCAGCGGGAAGGTCAAAACCGGAGAGCGCGGAGCCAGCGGAGATCTCGTGGCTTGACATCGAGGCGCACGCTGCGCTGGAGGCGAACCGGGCCAGGACGTTGAGGAGAGAGTGTGGGAGGGGGAGAGAGTCGATTTGACGCGGAGGCGCGGAGACACGGAGGAAGACGCCGAGAAGCAGCGGGACGGTCAAAACCGGAGAGCGCGGAGCCAGCGGAGATCTCGTGGCTGGGCATCGAGGCGCACGCTGCGCTGGAAGGCTGGCGAGAACGCCCTGACGAAGAATGAGTTGCGGATGGCCTTCCGGAAGTTGGGGGAAGGCGCAGGGCTGGTGCGTTGGCGCGGGCGGGGGCGCGGAGGGAGCGGCCTCGCGTACAATGTGGTCATGATCCGAGTAGAACAAGTTCTCGATTCCTGGCGCACGATCCGCCAGGACACAGCCGCCGCCGTGGAAGATTTCCCGGCCGACGAGTTGGATTACCGGCCGACGCCCGAACTGGCCACGTTCCGGGAGATTGCGCGCCACGTGTTGGACGCGAGCGACGGCCTGACCGGGTTACTGCTGGAGGGTGACGGAGACCTCACCAGCGGCAATTTCCGGGAGCGCATGAAGCCGTACATGCGCGCGCTACCCGCCGATGCCAGCGCTGGAGAGCTAGCCAAAGCCCTGCGGGAATCAGTGGCGCAACGCACGGCGGAGCTGGCCGCCCAGCCGCCGGAGTTCTTCGCCAAGACGATTACGCGCTTCGACGGCCAACAGGTGACGCGGCTGGAAATGGTGCAGACGATCAAGGAGCACGAATTGACGCATCGCTCGCAGCTTTTCATGTATCTTCGCTTGAAGGGGATCGTCCCGGCGACCACGCGGCGCCGGCTGGCGAAACAGGCCGGCAAATAGGCCCCCACGCGGCTTGAACTTTGGAGTTGCAATCGCGGCTGTCTATCGTATAACAGTAAAGTATTCGGGAGGAATTGAGATGGTCACTTGTCCGGCATGCGAAGGCAATATCGACGTGGATGAAGAAGACGTGGACGAAGGCGACACCATCAGTTGTGATGAGTGTGGCGCGGCGCTCAAAGTGATTGGGATTGCCCCACTGGAGCTGGAATCGGCCGAAGAAGAAGACGAAGACGAGGAAGACGAAGAGGGTTTCATCGAGGAAGAGGAGGACGATGCCGACGAGGACTGGAAATAACCCGCCGCCGTGCCGGGAACCGATTCCGTCTTCCCCGCATCCAAGGAGCGGGAGGATCGGCATGACACGAACGTTGACGGGGTGGCTGTTGATGCTCCTGCTTCTGGCCTGCGCGCCGGGTTTCGCCCAGAAAGAGAGCGCCATGCGCAGCGTGCAGGGTTTGGTTTCCAATCCGGACGAAAGCGCCGCGGCGGGCGCGGTAGTGCAACTCAAGAACCTGAAAACGCTACAGGTGCGGAGCTTCATCACCCTGGAAGACGGCACGTATCGCTTTTTCGAACTGAGCCCGGACGTGGATTACGAGCTCAAGGCCGACTCGAAGGGCGCTTCGAGCGGGCCAAAGACGCTCAGTTCGTTCGATTCCCGCAAAAAAGCCGTCATTAATCTGAAATTGAATAAGAAGTAGAAGCGGGGTGGGCGCCACCCGGCGCCTCTGCACCACATCTGCCAGTGGCTGCGGGGCACCGGCGGTGTAAACCCGTCCTCCGCGATTCCGTCTACACTTCACAGATGGAGCCGGTTGTCACAACCCGGTGGGCGCCGGACGCAGTGGAACAAACGCGAGAGATGGAGGACTTCGACGCCGTAGTGCGGCTGTATTGGCCCAGAGTCTTTCGCTATGCCCTGGCTTCGCTGCGCGACCGGGATGCCGCCGAATCGGTGGCGCAGGATTGTTTTCTGAAGGCCTACCGGGCGCGTGGCGGGTTTCGCGGCGAGGCCAGTCTAAACACCTGGCTGATGCAGATTGCGGTGAATCTGGTACGCGATTGGATGCGCAACCGGCGGCTCCGTTTCTGGAATCGCACGCGAGCGGGGGCGCCGGATTTCGACCTGGCGAGCCAGTCGCTGGCCGACGGCGGCTCATCGCCCGAAGGCGCGGTTCTGGCCAAGGAACGCGTGGCCGCGGTGTGGAGCGCGGTGGAAACTCTGTCGGAGCGCCAGCGCACGGTCTTCCTGCTGCGGTTTGTGGAAGACCTGGATTTGCTGGAAATCGCCGCGGTTACCGGCCTGCGGGAAGGGACCGTAAAAGTGCATCTGTTTCGCGCGCTGGAAGCGCTGCGGAAACGGATGGGAGAAAGCCAATGAACGAACATCTCTCGCCGGAAGATATTTCGCGGTGGTTGGCCGGTGAGCGCAGCGTGGAGCTACAGCGCCACGTCGGCGATTGCGAAGCATGCAGCGCGCGCCTGGATGGCAGGGAAAGCGCGCTGGCGGAGTTCCGCGGCTGGGTGCACGATTGGAGCGCCGCCCAGCCCGCATCGGCCCCGCGCGCCGCCTGGCGGCCGGCCACCGGGCACATGGCGCGGCGCTGGATTCTGGTGGCGGCCACGGTGCTGATTCTGGTGTCGGGGCCGGCTTACTGGCAATCGCGCCGGCAGGCTCGCGCCGCCGAGATGGCGCGTGCCGACGCGCTTCTGGAGCAGGTGGATGCCGAGATCTCCCGCGCGGTTCCGCAAACCATGGAGCCGCTGGTCAATCTGGTAGCCTGGGGCTCCGGTCCCACGGACGAAAGTCAAAATAAGGAAATGCAATGAACCAAAAAACGATCAAGCTTGTTCTACCGCTACTCTTCGCCGGGGCGGCTATGTGGGCGCAACCCGCCAACGATCAGCAGAACCCGCCCCAGCCGCCGCCCGCGCAGGGCGACAGCGGGGCGCCGCCGCAGCAAGGCCGTGGCGGCGGTCCTCCTCCGAATGGCCCCGGGCGTGGCGGCGGCGCCCCGCCGGCGCCCCGCGCGGCCCGTCCGCCGATGGAGCGGGCGATGCCCCAGGGCCGCTGGTGGAACAGTCCGGAGATGGTGCAGAAGCTCAGCGTCACCGCCGACCAGCAGAAAAAGATGGACGACATCTTCCAGCAGAATCGCCTGCGCCTGATCGATCTCAACGCCAATGTGCAGAGGGAAGAGGTCACCATGGAGCCGCTGATGGCGGCCGACACGCCCGACGAGCCGAAGATCCTGGCGCAGATCGATAAGATCGCGCAGGCCCGCGCCGAACTGGAAAAGGCGAATGCCCGCTTCCTGCTGGGCATCCGCCGCGTGCTCACGCAGGAGCAGTGGAAGAAGCTGCGGGCCGAAATGCCGCGTCCGGAAGGCCGCCTCGGCCCCGGCCAAGGCGGCCCCGGCGGCCCACCCAATCCGCCCGCTCCCGCCCGGCAAGGCCGGTAGTTAAGATAGCCGGACTCCGGAGATCGACCACCGGGCTACAGGTGGGAAGATCGGCGAGACGCGGGTCCAGAGGGGGACCCGCGCGGACCGGACGTGCGGGCACCCCTTCCGCCCTACCCGGCGCCGCGTAGTTTGCGAATTGCTGCCAGGCGGAGGGGAACTAATCTACAACACTACGCCACACTTTACCCGGGTGGTGGAGTACGGCGTCTCGGCGGCGGCGTCTTTTTCAGGTCAGGCGCCCCCACCCGCCGAGCATTCGCCGGTGCGCGCGTAACCCTCGCCCGCCAGCGGGTATTCCGCCCTATACTGAGTGTAAGAGTGCACCAAAGATGGTGATCAGCGCGCGAGAAGAAGTTCTGCTGGAAGCCTTCCGTCGCCTCCCGCCAGATGCTGCTGTAGAGCTATCCGCTCTGGCCCAGCGGCTCGCCGCTCTGGCTCCAGGCACGACGGTCGATTGGTCGGACTCGTGGTCCGACGCAGACCTGCGGGAATTCACTGCCGCGTCGCTCATACGGCTTGAGGCCGAAGAGGAAGAAGATCCCCGTTGAAGCTCGGTGATGTCGTGATTGGCATACTGCCGGGTGCGGCGGAAACCAAAGTTCGCCCCGCAGTCGTGATATCGAGCGACACATACCTTGTGGAGCGGCCCGACGTGTTGGTCGGCATTCTTACAACGAAGCTGCCCCGGAAGCACTTGGGTGCCGTCGCCGGGGCTGCCTGGATGCCATTCGCGTGGCTGGGAGTGGTCTTGCTGGCGGATGGGTTCTCCTTGCGCCGGTTTGCTATGTTGGCCGCCTCGTTGGCGATGATTTTCCTTGCAGGCTTTCCTGCGATAAAGTGGCCGGCCTGCCCGTTGGCCCTTCCCATTGAAGTGCCACCCTAATTCTCCGTGGAGTGCAACCCGCCCGCGCCCGCGCTGAACGAAATATTACTCCGCGCCGGATCCTCGTCCAGTTGCACGCCGCAATTCCAGATGCAGGCGCCGCAGTGGATGCACTTCTCGCGATCGAACGCCGGCACGCCGTCAACGCCCGCCGTGATCGCCTGGCCGGAGCACATCTCGATGCACATCTTGCTCACGCAGCGCTCGCAGAAATCCGGGTAGACGAAGCGCACGTGGTCCGCGTAGCCGGGGGCCGCCTGCACCTTGCCGCCCATCAGCAGGGCGTCCTGGTG
The DNA here is from genome assembly GCA_050014175.1 of Candidatus Solibacter sp. Lineage (GTDB taxonomy): Bacteria > Acidobacteriota > Terriglobia > Bryobacterales > Bryobacteraceae > Solibacter. The sequence goes on from JBEKDV010000012.1 coordinate 29,254, forward strand.
CGACACCAGTAACTGGCCATCGTACGGAATGGCCGGCCACCCCACCCGGTCCATCAGGGCGTTGTGGCAACTCACGCCGTGCGCGCGGCAGTCTTCCATGATTTTGGCCAGCTCGGCGGCGGGAATCTTCTCGCGGTAATACTCCTCCGGCGTGGGCATCAACTTGGGCTCGCCGCTCACCGAGTGCTTGCCCTCGGTGAAGCCCGCGATGGCCATCCCCAGCAGGCCGGGGATCATGCCGCGGTGGAAGCCATCGCGCGCCTTTTCGGCCACTTTGCCCTCCTCCTCCACCCAACTGGCGCGCCGCCGCGCCACGTACGTGGCTTCGAGGTTTGCCTTGGAGAGCGGCTTGCCGGCCTGGAGCAGTTCCAGCACCGCTTCGGCGAGTTGGGCGCCGGTGGTCCAGGCTTCGTCGACTCCGCTGCCGGTCAGCACGTTGGTGCTGCCGGAGCATTCGCCGATGCGCGCGTAGCCTTCGCCCGCCAGGAACGGCTCGCCGCGCTTGCCCGATTCCTGTAGCGATTTGGCTCCCCAACTGCGCAGCCGGGCTCCCTTCAGATACCGCCAGAGGTACGGGTGCAGCATGTAGTGTTGCAGGTAGCGGTAAGAGGTACGCACCGGACTGTCGAACCAAGACGGCACGAAGATTCCCACCGTGGCAACGCGTTCGGGATGCACGTAGAAGAAGCCGAAGATCTCCGGCTCCGGGTAGCCGAAGGTGTGAAAGACCATGCCGGGTTCCAGCGGACTATCCTCGGACAGATCCACCACCATCTTCATGCCCACCGCCCACTCGCGCTGATGGTGCCCGTCGGGCAAGCCGAAAACCGTATCGAGCTGGCGCCCCACCGCGCCCACCGGCCCATCGCCCACTACGGTCAGCGCGGCGTGCACGTCCATGCCGGGCAGGAACGTGGCTTCGGGGTTTCCGTCTTTATCGACGCCTTGATCGGTCAGGCGGATTCCGGTCACCCGGTCGTCTTCGATCAGCGCTTCTTTTACCGGCGTGCCCGGCCAGATCTGCACCGCGCCGCTGGACATCAGCTCCGTGCCAATGTGCTGGAGGAACTGTCCCAGCGACATCACCAATCCGCCTTCCTTATGGAGGAAGGGCGGGATGTAGGGCAGCTCCACGGCGTGGTCCCTGGCCAGGCCCAGGGAGCGAATCAGCCCGTCGCCGAAGTTCATGGTGGCGGAGCGGCGGCTGGCGTCGTTGGGATCCAGCAGGTAGGCCACCTTCTCCTGTTTGACGGTGACCGCCATGGGGATCTGGCTGGGGTCCAGATCGGGCAGGCTGGCGCGTATGCCGCGGGCGCGCGTCACCACGCCGGAGACGCCGAAGCTGACGTCGTCGGCGCGCTCGTAACACATCACCTGCAAGGGCAGCCCCGGATTGCTGGGGCTCTCGATGGCGGGCGTGCCATCGGGGTTCACCAGGTGGCGCGAAAGTGTCGTCAGGAAGCCGGCCGTCGCGGGGCCGAAGCCGACACACACGATGTCTACATCCATCGTCTGCCGGTCTACCTCCTGGCCGCTCATGCGGGGTAGTCCAGGGCTTCGGGAATCATGACCTTGGTGAGGGCGTCGGCGGCGCGATCCTTGGCCAGTTGCGATCCGGTAAGGCAGCCATCCATGCGCATGCGCAGGGTGGCGAACTGCTCCAGACCGTGGAAGCGCACGCAGGGGCCGGCCTTACTGGCGTGGGCGCCGGAGCTCTCGATGACGTCGGTGTAGCCGCGCGCCAGGCTGGCGATTCCGGGGATCAAGGCTTCCATGCTCTCCAGGTCGTCCGCCTGGTAGCACTGCGCGCAGCCTTCGGTGTCCCACGATGGGTGGCGATTGTAGCCGTGGACCAGCTCGGCGCAGACCCGGCCCACCTCGCCGGCGGCGTGCGCCGATTGGACATGGCAGAGGTCGGTGAGGAAGGCCGTCAATCCCGTGAGCCCTTCGGCCACGGTGGGGACCTCGGGACCGCGCTTTTCCAGTTCCATCAGGTCCAGAATCTGGCAGCGCGAAGCCAGCAGCCAGCAGAGCGCGTCGGCCAGCGGGAAGGTGACGCCCTGGCGCGAGCCCTGATAGAGCTTGCCGCCATCGGCGTCGGTGGTCTTCTGCAGGTGGTTGAGGCTCCACAGCCAGAGCTGCATGGCGGTGGCCAGGGAGCAGGCGCCGGTCTCCGGCCGATCATTGGCGATCAGGCGCATCTCGCGGATCCATTCGCGGAACTGGGTCAGGAAGAGCTCGTCGGCCATGGTGACGCTGAGCTGCCGGCGCTGCACGGCTTCGGGACCTTCGTAGGTGGCTTCGAGCTGCGAGTCCATCCACTTGTGGCCCAGGAACCCGGGGCAGTCCTCGGTGATGCCGTGGCCGCCCATCAGGCTGACCGCTTCGCGCATCATTTGCGCGCCGTGGCCGGTGTTCCACAGCTTGCAGGCGGGGCAGAGCACGTTGGCCACGCTGTCCAGGATGGCGTACCGCAACAGCGGGTCTTCCGCCAGATCGGCGCGCTTGCCGTGCAGGAACTCGATGGCGTCCTTCTGCACCTGGCGCATGGCCTTCATCAGCGAGGTGCCGCCGGTGAGGCCGCGCGCCGCCATGATTTCGGCCTTCTGCTTCTCCAGCGGGTCGAGCTGGTCGAACACGCGCGCGGCTTCGAAGCCGAGGGCGGCGCTGGCTTCGCCGGTGGCCCAGATGTCCACCAGGCGGTGGACCACATCCTGCTTCAGTTGCAGGCCCAATTCGTAGCGCGGCGACCCGGGGGTGGCGATCGATCCGCCGCGGAAGCGGTTGCGGTGATAGCGGATCACCGGCTCGATGGCGCTCAGCAGTTTGGCCGAGGTCATGATGGCCACGGTGACGCGGGTACGGCGGAAAACCGCCTCGATGACCTCGCCGTGGCTGTATTTCGGCACGATCACGCCGTCCTTCACGGTGTACCCGCCGATGATGCGGCTGGCCGGGACGTTGAGGGCAAAAATGGGGTCGCGCGTGGAAGAAAGCTGGTGCACCAGCTTGCGGGTGGGCGTGCCGCGGTCGAAGGTTCCGGGGTCGCCTTCCTCCAGGATGACCATGCAGGTGCCTTTGAGGCGCGGGTCGTCCGATTCCACGGCGGCGGTCACGAAGTTGGCGAAACCCATGTTGGTGATGAAGCGGCCGCGCTTTTCCACGCGCAGCATGGGTTCCTCACCCTCGTTCCATTCGCTCACCCGGACCTTGCCGCCAAGCATGCCGGTTTCCACCCCAACGTAAGGGATGGGTTCGGTCAGGCAAAAGGCGCCGCGCCAGGGCTTACGGTCTTCCCCGGGCTGAGGCGGGGCGGCCAGGGCCATGTAATGGTCGCGCTGTTCCTGGGTGCCGCGCTCGTGTATGGGGGAAAGGGCGAGGCATCCGGCCAGGCTGCCGGTGGCGGCGCCGGCGTCCACCCAGGCGAGTTCGAAGGCCACCAGGGCCAGCGCCAGGTTCTTCGGCCCCTCGATGAAGCCGCCCTGCGAGGGGTCCATGAACACCCCGGTGATGCCCGATTCGTCGAAGGCCTGGAGCAGCGCCTGTTTGTCGGCCGTCCACTCATGGGTATTGCGGGCGCCCGCGGCCACCAGGCGGGCCACCGGTCCGCGCGCCACGGCGCGCACGGATTGCACCAGCATTTGCAGGTCGTAGCGGTCGGCGAAGCGCCACAAAAGCTGCCGGACATCGTCGCCGGGCAGGGCGCGTAAGTAGTCGGTGGGGTGTTCGATAGCGGTGGGCGTCATAGGTGCCGTCCTTTGCAGGGCAAACGTCGAAAATTAACACACTTGTTGTGAAACAATAGATTAACAGATCTAAATAGTGGGTGAAAACGAGCGCCTGCGCCAGTGTATACTGACGACTGTCGAAAGGAGTTTTGCGGTATGAAATGGCTACCGGTACTGTTTGCGCTGTGCGCGTTCAGCGCATTGGCCGCGGACATCAGCGGCAACTGGAAGGCGACGGCGGAGGGACCGAACGGCGCCATGGAGAGGACCTTCACCTTCAAGCAGGACGGCAATAAGGTCAGCGGCGAGACGACGAGTACGTTCACCGGCAAATCCACCATCACCGACGGCAAGGTGGAAGGCGATACGGTGACTTTCACCATCACGGCGAAGATTAACGATCAGGACGTGAAGTTGAACTACAAGGGCAAGATCGCGGCCAGCGAGATCAAATTCACCAGCGAGATGGCTGGCGGCGGCAACGCGCCCATCGAGTGGACGGCTAAGAAGCAGTAGGGGCGGTTGTGCCGGGGGCAGCGGGACGACCGCCGGCGAGGGCGGTTCCGGCCCCCCCACCATTGGCATTAAGTTAGGGGTTAGCGGACCGATTCCTGGTGGTTTTCGTAACAGCTCTTGGACTGCTAAACTGCGGCGTCAGGGAAATCTATCGCTAGACCTGCACATGTCAGCAACGCGCGTGATACAGCCAAATGGAAGGCGCGATCACGGCACTGATCGCCGGGAGTGTTTTCGCCCGTTAGCGACCGAAGCCGGCAACCGTATCGGAATGGTACCGGTGCTGTAGTTGATTGAAGCCGCTCGGCGGTCTTAGATCTGTGAATCGCACACTACTGGTCCTTTCTCTCTTTACTCCAATCGTTTTTCCCCAATCCGGGCTCGAGATGGGAGTGAGAATCGATGCACCGCTTGTAGGGCCGCTGACTACCTACACCTACCCCGAGCTTTGTGCGAACGGTGCGCAATGCGGGTATTACCAGAGCGCGCCTTTCCACGCCGCCATGGGGCTTTCGGCTTCAATTCCCATTGCGCCGCGGCTGCGGCTTCGCTTCGACCCAGTCTATCAACGTGTCGGGATCAGCGCTGCGAGTTACGCATTTGAATATCAGTCCACGGTGAACAGCCCGCTTGGCGAGGTAGTAGGCGTAACGTGGAGCACCGCAAACCGGTGGCAATTCCCCGCCCTGGTTGAGACAGAACTGCTTCGGCATTTCCGGTTCGGCATAGGACCCGCGGTCTCGCTCCTCACGGGCACGGAAGGCATGGCCAAGCGTATAGATCCGTTCTTCGGGACTTCTACCTACGTGGACCGCTACTCCTTTCCCGTCTCCCGCCAAGCGATCGCGGGAGCAGCCGCCGCGCTGGAATTCCCGTTCCGCTTTGGAAACGTGACGCTCGCTCCCGAGCTGCGATACAAGCGCTGGTTCGATAAACACTACGGCGGCAATTGGATGATGGACGAGTTTACAGGCGGAGTCGCAATCCGTTTCTCGCGCTAACGACCCGCACAGCGTGCAATCAGTTGAAGAAGAAAAGCCGCAGCCTGGGTTTCGGCTGCAAAGTCGGGCTTGTCGGAAAGGGCTGGTGTCACTTGGCCGCGTAGTCGGCAACTCGCGGACGTGCCTGCGACCGCCGCTTGGCCGATCATCACCTGCGGGTAATGCTTGGATCTGAAAGGCCGCGGGGGCCGGACGCTGAGCGTTCTTTTTTGCGCCCCACTTGTCCCCGGCCACCGCGGCAGATAGGCGGGCCTTCTCGGCGGCAGGCCGCCAGAGGTTGGGAGAGAACCTGTACCCACGAAGATCGCGCCATTCCGCACGATATGATGGAGTGTTCAATGTAAAGGAAGATTGTGACTTGGGCTGTGCCAGGTAAAACGAGCAGCACCGGATCTTCGAACCGGCAGTTTGGATTGCTGGCTGGGGCCATACTGGCCGCGATCGCGGCATGGCCTGTGTTGCGTGGCGGGAATTTACGGGTTGGCCTGTTGGCCGTTGGTTTTTTGCTGATGGCCGTCGCCGTGGTCTGGCCCCGGCTGTTGAAGCCGGTCAATCGTCTGTGGCAACGATTGGGCATCGCGTTGGGAAAAGTGACCAATCCCCTGGTGGCGGGACTGTTGTTCCTGGTGGTGATTACCCCACTCGGTCTACTTCTGCGCAGGATGGGCCGGCTCTCCGTCCGGTTGAGGATGGACCCGCGTACGCCGAGCTATTGGCAAGAGAAGTCCAATCCGGCCTCGCCGGCGGAACACATGCGCTTTCAGTTCTGATGGAGCGAAATGTCCTTTTTGAAGGAGTTGTGGGCCTATCTACGATACCGGAAGAAGTTGTGGATGATCCCGATTCTGGTGGTGCTGCTGGTGTTTGGAGGCTTGCTCCTGCTGGCCCAGAACTCCGTGGTCGCGCCTTTCATTTACACGCTGTTCTGAGCAGCCATGCGCGCGCTGGGAATCTCGGCGTTTTATCACGATAGTGCCGCCGCCCTGGTGGAGGACGGACGCGTAATTGCCGCCGCGCAGGAGGAGAGATTCACGCGCATCCGGCACGATGCGGCGTTTCCCTCGCGGGCGGTCTCGTACTGTTTGAGCCAATTGAAGGGTGAGCCGGGCTCGCTGGACTGCGTGGTCTTCTACGAGAAGCCGTTCCTGAAGTTCGAACGCCTGCTGGAAACCTACCTGGCCTTTGCGCCGCATGGAATCGGCTCCTTTGCCGTCTCGATGCCCTTGTGGATCAAGCAAAAGCTTTTTCAAAAGCGGCTATTGTGCCGCTATTTGAGGGATCTGGACGGAGGCGTGGACTGGGAGTCGAAGTTGCTGTTCACGGAGCACCATCTCAGCCATGCGGCAAGCGCGTTCTTTCCCTCGCCGTTTGCCGAGGCCGCCGTGCTCACTATGGACGGGGTGGGCGAATGGGCGACCACCTCGATGGCGGTGGGCAGCGGGAACACGCTGCAGATCGTCAAGGAGATTGCCTTCCCGCACTCGCTGGGCCTGCTGTATTCGGCGTTCACCTACTACTGCGGCTTCAAAGTCAACTCCGGCGAATACAAGCTGATGGGACTGGCCCCATACGGCCAGCCGAAGTACGCCCGGACGATTCTGGAGCACCTCATCGACCTGAAGGAGGACGGCAGCTTTCGGCTGAACATCGGCTACTTCGATTACTGCACCGGCCTGCGCATGACTAACCGGCGGTTCGACCGGTTATTCGGCGGCTGCGCGCGGCAACCCGCCGAGTCCCTGGAACAGCGCCACATGGACCTCGCGGCGTCGATCCAGGCCGTGCTGGACGAGGCCGTCTTGCGGATGACCCGTGCTCTCGCCAGGGAAACCGGCGCGCGCAATCTCTGCATGGCGGGCGGCGTGGCGCTGAACTGCGTGACCAACGGAAAGATCCTGCGCGACGGCAAGTTCAGCGGATTCTGGATTCAGCCGGCGGCCGGCGATGCGGGTGGCGCCGTCGGCGCAGCCCTCGCCGCCTGTCACCTGCACCGAGGGCTTCCGCGAGGGGCCACTGGCGAAGATACGATGAGCGGCGCCTATTTGGGGCCGTCTTACACGCAACCCGAGATCGAGCAACGGCTCCGCGCGGTGGGGGCAAGGTTCCGCGTGCTGGAGGAGCGGGCGCTTCTCGAGGCGAGCGTGGACTTGCTGGTGGGGCAGAAGGTGGTGGGCTGGTTCCAGGGGCGCATGGAGTTTGGCCCGCGGGCACTGGGCGCGCGATCGATTTTGGGCGACCCGAGGTCGGCGTCGATGCAGTCGCATCTCAACCTCATGATCAAGCGCCGGGAGTCGTTCCGCCCTTTCGCGCCATCGGTGCTGGCGGAAGAAGCGACTCAATGGTTCGACCTGGATCAGGCCAGTCCCTATATGCTGCTGACGGCGAACGTGCGGGAGGCCAAGAGGCTGCCGGTCGACGAAAACGGGGAGCAGGCGATTGGACTGGAGAAACTGAAACTCCAGCGATCGCTGATCCCGGCGACGACGCACGTGGATTACTCGGCCCGCGTGCAGACCGTCGAGCGGACGACCAACCCGCGCTATCACGCCCTGCTGACCGCCTTTCGGCAGAGAACGGGATGCCCGGTGCTGGTGAATACCAGCTTCAACGTGCGCGGCGAACCGATCGTATGCACGCCGGAAGAAGCCTGGCGGTGCTTTCGGCATACCGGAATGGATGCGCTGGCGATAGGCGACTGCCTGCTCGTGAAAGAGGATCAGGAGCGCGACATGGCGGATGCATCCAGTTATACTTTTGGCCCGGACTGAGGCGGGTGGAAGAGAGGAGTCGATGGAGAAAGATTCCAGAGAAGTGAGGAAGGGAGCGTTCCTCCCGGCCGTATGGGGACTTCTCGCCGTACTGATCTCGTTGGGCATTGGATTGGGAATTACGTGGATCCTGGAATGGGGGGCAGGCCGGCGCCTGTACGCCACCCATCGCAACGCCGGGTTGATCTGGGGCCCGTATTCGGTGGTGGAGCACGCCACGGAAGAGTACTCCTACCAGGCGCGGATCAACAATCTGGGCTTTCGGGACCGCGATTTCCCGGTGCGGAGATCGAGCGCCAAGCGGGTGCTGGCGATTGGCGATTCGTTCACCTATGGCTGGGGCGTGGACGCGGAAAACTCATGGCCCAAGGTGATGGAAAGGGAGCTTCGGCAAGGCGGACTCGACATCGAGATCGCCAATCTGGGCGCGCCGGGCGCGGGGCCGCGCGAGTACGCGGCGTTAGCCGGGAAAGCCATTCCTTTGCTGAAGCCGGATCTGATCGTGGTGGGGATGTTGCAGGCGGACGACCTTTTTCAGGCGGCCGATTCGCCGGCCGAGCAGCCCGCGCCCGCCGGTCAACGCGTGCTGCGGGCCTTTCGCGCGTTCTATCCGAACATGATGCAGATGCTTTCGCCGGTGGACACCAAGCAGGTGCATGTCTCCAAAGAAGAGTTGAGGGAGATGTGGAAGAAGCAGGTCAAGGACTTCCTGGGACAAATGACCGCGGCGGAGAAGGCGAGGTTTGAAAATCTGCCATCCGGGGTCCGCGCGGCGTATCAGGCCGGCGTGTTGAATCCAGGCCTGCTCTACATGGCGATGAGGCATGGGGAATTCCTGATCGAGACCTGTGATGGGGGAAGCAAGGCGCAAAAAGGAATCGCAGAGACGGCCAAAGAGCTCGCCAGGATGCGGCAGTATGCCGAGCAGGCACATGCCGGTCTGTTGGTGGTGCCGGTGCCCTACCGCGCCTACGTCAGCCGGCGCGATCAGGAAGCTATGCTTCAGCTTGGGTTTCATGTCGAGGAGGCGATGCTCACATGGAGCGCGCCCGATGAGGCGATCCATCAGGCTTGCCGTGCGGCTCAAGTCCCGTTCGCTTCCGTGACCGGCGAGTTCCGAGAGCGCGGCCGTGCCAATGACCTCTACTTCGCGTGGGACGGGCATTTGAACAAGGCGGGACACGCTGCATTCGGGGAATTGGCCGGCCGGATCGTGGGGACGAAATTTGCCGGGCGATGAGCGAAACGGCCGCGCGCACGGTAAGACGCCGTCCACCGCGTCCTCGGGTATCCTATGGGCGTGGAGCTAATCTTCGAAGTTCGCGACGGTGAGGAAGGTGGCTACTACGCGCGATCTCTCGGCCACGGCATTTTTACCGAAGCAGAGACATGGGAAGAACTCCGCGCCAACGTTCTTGAGGCAACGTCCCTCCACTTCGAAGACAGCCCGGTGCAACCCAGGGCGGCCCCTCGTGTCGCCACGCGGCAATCTCATGCGGCTTCGACCGGGATCAACTCGTCCTTTACATAATGCAACTGCACCAGCAGGTGAGGTCGATCGCTGATTGTTCTGAACGATTCCGTGGCGCGGTTAACTAACCCATACTGTGACCGGCGTATCGCGGGAGGAATCGGGTGCGGGATACTTGCCGGCTGTGCTTATCCGTCATTGGCGTATACTAGTGAGGTGAACGAGATGATTGCGGTCGTGGAAACCGAAGAGTTCCTGGCCGATGTGAAAGGCGTGCTTTCAGAAGATGAACATGACGACCTCATCCTGTATGTCGCACTGCATCCAGAGGCCGGTGATGTGATATCGCAGACGGGCGGATTGCGGAAGCTGCGGTGGACAGCTAAAGGGAGAGGCAAACGGGGCGGATCGCGCGTCATTTACTACTTTCACGACATCGACGTTCCCTTGTTCCTGATGGCGATTTTTGCAAAAAATGTCCAAACCGATTTATCGACGCGACAACGGAACGCCCTGACCCGGCAACTGCGCGGCCTGAAATCGGATTGCAGGGAGAAAAAACCGAAATGAAGCAAACCACCCGACAGAAGCGATTACCAGACAGTTCGTTTGGAGACAAAATACTGCGAAGCGCACAGCAGGCACGCGATTGGGTACAGGGCAAGCCAGTCCGCGTACGAGTCACCTACGTTCCGGCGCCGCAGGTGGACGTGCGAAAACTCCGAGCCCGGATGAGACTGAGTCAAACGCAGTTTGCCGCGAAGTTTGGTTTCTCGCTGGATTCGATTCAAAACTGGGAACAGGGCCACCGGCAGCCGGAGGGGCCGGCGCGCACCTTGCTTGTCGTCATTGCAAAGAACCCCAAGGCGGTCGAAGAGGCACTTGCCTCTTCATGAGGCAGTGCCGTCTATCTCCCGGCGCTGACGGGAGCGGCGTGTCACGGGAGTGATCCGCAATGGGAGCTCGAAATCGGTGGATCAGCAATTGTCGCTCTCGGCCAGCGTGAATGCTGCGGCCCGGCGGCGTTCTGACCGATTACTCCCGTGAAGTCCCGACCTGTCATTTGGCCGGTCAACGGGTCAACGCGCTCCGATTGGAAGTGCCCGGCGAAGTGCCTGTGGCCTATTCCGGGCGAGAGCACGCTCCCGAAAGTGCCCAGCAGGGAGATATTCGCCTACCCTACCCTACATATCGCGCGTAGAGGCTGCGCGCGATTCCCGTGTCGCTGGTTCCCTTGACGATGGCCCGCCCGTCGGGGAAGACGGTGAGCTCGTAGGGGGGGACGAAGAACCGCAGAGCGTACTCGTTGGCGCGCACCGGGCCGAGCGGTTGCAGGCGAGCCTGCAATGCCGCGAGGTCGATGGGGCCCGAGGTGCCAGAAACCTGCACCGCGTTGCGCCCGCAGAGGCTCTCCGGCGGGCGGCGCGCTTCCTCCAAGTAGGGAAACTCGCGGCGCGCGCAGGCGGGGCACTCGGGGTCGCGCGCGGGCGCATCGATCTGCCGGATGCCGCCCGTCCACAGGTCGAGGGTGGTGATGCGCGCACGCAAATCGGCGCCGGTGAGGATGCGCAGCGCGTCGGCCACCTGAATCGACGCCACGGCGGAGACAATCACATTCAGCACGCCGGCGGTTTCGCAGGTGGGCTGCGCTCCGGCGGGCGGGTCGGGGTAGACGCAGCGCAGGCACGCGGTGCGGCCGGGGATCACCGGCATGGCGATGCCGTAGCTCGCCACGGCCGCTCCGTAGACCCACGGAATGCCGCGGCTCACGGCGAAATCGTTGATCAGGTAGCGGGTCTCGAAGTTATCCGTGCCATCCAGGATGATGTCGGCATCGCCCAGCAGCTCCGCCACGTTGGCGCTGGTGAGATCGGCGATCGCGCCGCGCACGCGGATGGACGAATTGATGCGCGCGATGCGCCGTTCGGCGGCGGCGGCTTTGGGCAGGGCCTCGGCGGCATCGGCCTCCTCGAAGAGCCACTGGCGATGCAGGTTGCTGGGCTCCACGTAATCGCGGTCGATCAGGGTCAAGCGGCCCACGCCGGCGCGGGCCAGCGCGGCGGCGTGGAAACTGCCCAGCGCGCCGCAGCCGGCGACCACCGCGTGGGAGTGCAGAAGCGCTTCCTGCCCGCGTTCGCCGATTCCCGGGAACAGAATTTGCCGCGAGTAGCGCTCGCGATCCGAGGGGTCCATGCATTGCGATGGTAACAAAGTGGGAGGGCTCCCTTGTTCGAAACCGTCCCATTCCACCAGGAGGCTTCCAGGCGCATCGGTTATCATTGTGTTGGTGCGACCGCTGCTCGCCTATTCCATCCTGCTTCTGGCGGCTGCGCAGCCCCGAAGCCTTTTGGCGCAATATCGGAAGTACGAAGGCCAGCCGGTGGTCAACATCCGGTTCGAGCCCGCGGTGCAACCCCTGGAGGGCGCCGAACTCTTCGATATGCTGCCCCTGAAGCGCGATCAGCCGCTGCGCATGTCCGTGGTGCGCGCCAGCGTGGAGCGCCTGTTCGCCACCGGGCGCTACCGCGACATCCAGGTGGACGCGGAGCCGTACTCTGGCGGCGTCATCGTCAAATTCATCACGACGAATAGCTGGTTCATCGGCAACGTGTCGGTATCGGGAAAAGTGGTGGATCCGCCCAACCGCGGCCAGTTGAGCAACGCCAGCCGCCTCGATCTGGGACAGCCCTACATCGAGGACAATCTGGAAACGGCGGTCACCGGGCAGCGCCGTCTGCTGGAAGGCAACGGCCTCTACCTGAGCGCCATCCATCCGGTATTCGATTACGACCCGGTGCACCAGCAGGTGAACATCCGCTTCGAAATCGAGAGCGGACGGCGCGCCCATTTCGGAACGCCGGTCCTGCTGGGCGATTTCAAAATGGACCCCGCGCGCGTGCTGACGGCCACCAAATTCCGCCGCTGGATCGTTCATCGCTGGAAGCCGGTGTCGCAGTTGCGCGTCCGCCAGGGACTGGACGGCGTGCGCGCGCTGCTGCAAAAAGAGAACCGGCTGGAGGCCAAGGTGGCGCTCGAATCCCTGACCTACGATCCGGCGGCCCACCAGGCCATCCCCACCATGCGCATCGAGGTGGGACCGCGCATCGAGGTGAACACCATCGGCGCCAAGGTATCGCACAGCAAGCTGCAGCGCCTCATCCCCATCTTCGAAGAACACGCGGTGGATCACGATCTGCTGGTGGAGGGCGCGCGCAACCTGCGCGACTATTTCCAGGCCCAGGGATATTTCGACACCCAGGTGGAGTTCAAACAACAGCAGGTGATCAACGACAAGGCGGATGTGGATTTTCTGGTGAACACCGGGAAGCGCCATAAACTGGTGGCCATCGCCATCACGGGCAACCACTACTTCTCCAACGATGTAATTCGCGAGCGCATGTACCTGCAGACGGCCAACTGGCTGCAGTTCCCGCATGGCCGGTACAGCGAAAGCCTGGTGCGCCGCGACCGGGAAAGCATCGCCAACCTTTATGAGTCGAACGGCTTCCGCGATGTTAAAGTGACGTCGCATGCCACCGACGGCTATCTCGGCAAAGAGGACAATCTGGCGGTGACGCTGGAGATTCAGGAAGGTCCGCAGTACCTGGTCAACCGGGTACAGGTGGATGGCGTGGAGAAGTTGGACAAAGCGCGCATTCTGGCCAAGCTCACTTCCACCGCGGGGCAGCCGTTCAGCGAATTCAGCGTGGCGGTGGACCGCGATACCGTCCTGGCGGAGTATTTCCAGAACGGCTTTCCGCGCGCCACCTTCGAGTGGAGTTCCAAGCCCGCGGCCGAGCCCAATCGGGTGGATCTTGTCTTCGTGGTGCACGAGGGCGGACAGCAGTTCGTCCGCCAGGTGCTGATCAACCCGGAGGGGTTGAAGGTCACGCGGCCGGGCATGGTGGCACGCAACCTGCGGCTCAATCCGGGGGATCCGCTTTCGCCCACCGCGATCACCGACACGCAGCGCCGTTTGTACGACCTCGGAGTGTTCGCCAGGGTGGACGCGGCGGTGGAGAATCCCGATGGCGAAACCGACCGCAAATACGTCCTGTACAACATGGAAGAGGCGGCGCGCTATTCGATGGCCATCGGCGTGGGCGCCGAACTGGCGCGCATCGGCGGATGCCAGAGTTGCTTGGGCGCCGCCGGCCAGAGTGGGTTTTCGGGGCGCGTCTCGCTGGACCTGGCGCGCAACAATCTCTGGGGGCTGGGACACAGCCTCAGCCTGCGCACCCGCGCCTCCACCCTGGACCAACGCGCCGTGCTCAGCTACAACTGGCCGCGATTCCGCAGCCGCGAGCACCTCAGCCTGTCCTTCACGGCCCTGTACGAGAATTCCGCGGATGTGCGCACATTTTCCTATACGCGCGAGGAGGCGTCGACGCAGTTTTCGCAGCGGCTTTCCAAGGCCAGTACGGTCTTCTACCGCTACACCTATCGCCGGGTCAACGTGGATCAGTCGACGCTCAAGATCACACCGTTGCTGATCCCGCTGCTTTCGCAGCCGGTGCGCGTGGGAATCGTCTCCTTCGGGTGGATCCTGGACCGCCGCGACGACCCGTTGGATCCGCACAAGGGCATCTACAACACGGTGGATTTCGGGGTGGCGGACCGCATCTTCGGGTCGCAGCCCAATTTCGTGCGCTTCCTGGTGCGCAATGCCACCTACCACCCTATCGGCAAGAAACTGGTGCTGGCGCGCAGCACGGAAGTTGGCGATATCAGTGCGTTCCATTACACGGGCGATCTGGCGAACGCCATCCCGCTGGCGGAGCGCTTTTTCGGCGGCGGCGGCTCTTCGCATCGCGGCTTCCCGGAAGAACAGGCGGGACCGCGCGACGCCACTACGGGACTTCCGCTGGGCGGCACATTCCTGCTGTTCAATCAGACCGAGCTTCGCTTTCCGCTGATCGGCGACAATATCGGTGGCGTGCTCTTCCACGATATGGGTAATATTTACTCCGACGTGAACAGTTTCTCGCTGCGCCAGCACCAGCGCGATATACAGGATTTCGATTACATGGTGCACGCGGTGGGCTTCGGCATACGCTACCGGACGCCGGTAGGGCCGCTGCGCGTGGATTTGGGGTACAGCATCAACGGTCCGCGGTATTACGGTTTCAAAGGCACCGAGCAGGATCTGATCAACGCGGGCGTGAACCCCTGCGCCATCGCGAGCAATTGCCAGGTGCAGAGGGTCAGCCACTTTCAATACTTCTTTTCGATAGGACAAACGTTTTGAGAAGCGCGACTGCAATCCGGCTGATGGGCGCGCTGGCGATGGCACTGGCGGCGCGCGGCGAGATCATCGACCGCATTGCCGCGTCGGTGGGCAACCGCGTGATCACGGCCAGCGATCTGGATCGCGAGCTCCGCGTGGCGGCGTTTCAGGATGGGGTGAAGCCGGATTTCAGCCCGGCGCGCAAGCAGGCCGCGGTGGAGGCGATGATCGAGCAGAAGCTGATCCAGACGGAACTGGCCAACAGCCGCTATCCGCTACCCGACCCCGCCGAACTTGCGCCGGCCATCGAGCAGTTCAAAAAGGCGCATTTTAAAGACGACGAACAGTATGGCGCCGGGCTGGCCGAATACGGCATAACCGAGGAGGATTTCAAAGAGCTCCTGCTGTGGCAGCGCACGCTGCTGCTGTTCATCCAGGTGCGCTTCGAGACGGGCGTGCAGTTGGGCGCGCAGGACGTGGAGGAATATTTCACCAAGACTGTGAAGCCGGCGGCGGAGGCGGCGCATCCCGGACAGCCGGTGTCGCTGGAAGATTATCGCGACCAGATCGAGCGCACACTCACCGGCCGGCGCGCCGACCAGCAGATGGATATCTGGCTGCGCGACGTGCGCCGGCGCACCAATGTGGTGGTGCATGAAGAGGTGCTGCGATGAAGGGTAGCGTTGGCAGGCGAAAGCGCCTGCCCCACGAGGTGGGACAGACGCTTTCGTCTGTCAACCTGGGGCTCATGGGGATTCTATGCCACTAAGAAAGCGCATTCTCTTGAAAATCGCGGGCGCGCTGGCGGCGCTGGTGGTGTTGACGGGCATCGCGGCGATCTTCGTCGTGCAAAGCGCCTGGTTTTACGACCGCGTGCGGCAGTTCGTCGTCGGCACGGTGGAGACGGCCACCGGCGGGCGAGTGGAAGTGGCCTCGTTCCGCTTCGATTGGAAACACCTGCGCGCGGAGGTGCATGAATTCGTGCTGCACGGGACGGAGCCCGCGGGCAAACCGCCGCTGTTTCGCGCCGCCCGCGTGGTGGTGGGCCTCAAACTGGTCTCGATCCTGCGCCAGGACGTGGATATTCAGTCGCTGACGGTGTCCGATCCGCGCGTCTATGTGATCGTCGGCGCCGACGGCCGCACCAACTTTCCCGAGCCGAAAGTGCGGCGCACGGGCAAGAGTTCCACGATGGAAGACATTCTCAAGGTGGCCATCGGCCGTTTCAGCCTGGAGCGCGGCATCTTCGAGTTGGAGGCGCACAGCCGCATTCCTTTCGCCGCGCGGGGCGAGAACCTCAACGTCAACCTGGCGTACGACCTGCTTGGTCCGCGCTACCACGGCACGGTAGCCATCCAACCCTTGTACCTGAGCTACGACGATTACGGCCCGACGCCCTTCGCGGTCAACCTGGCGGTCACCATGGAGAAGAACCGCATCGCGCTCGATTCGTCAACCATCGCCACGGGCGCTACCAAGGTGGAGGCGAACGGCGCGCTGGAAGACCTGGCCGCGCCGCACGCGCACTTTCATTACCAGGCTCGCGTGGCGCTGATGGACATTGCCCGCATCTTCCGCGCCCCGCAGTTGCGCGCCGGAATTGGCCTGGTGGGCGGCACGGGCGAGTGGACTCCGGCCGCCGGCCTGGCGCTCAGTGGCACGCTGCACGCGAGCGGAGTGGAGTACCGCGACGATGTCCTGCGCCTGGTGGATTTCCGCAGCGATGGCGCGGTGTCGGCGGGTGTCAAGGGAGTGTTCGCCGAGGGCCTGCGGCTCTCCGGCTTCTACGCGCGCGACCAGCGGCGGGAAGCGGTGCAGGGCGAAGTGGGCAGCTTCGCGCTGCGCGGCAAGGATATCGAGATCGGCGGCGTGGCGTTAAGCGTGATGGGCGGCTCTTTCCGCGGCCAGGCGAGCCTGCGCCAACTGGACCGCTACACGGTCACCGGAGAAGTCAGCGGCGTGGACGCGCGGCGCACAGTGGCCATGTACTCCAGCGAACCGCTGCCGTGGGACGCCCTGGTGTTCGGCGGCGTGACGCTCGAAGGCTCGCTCGAAAACACCAAGGACCTGCGCGCCGGCGGCAATCTCCAGCTTGCGCCCGCTCCCTCGGGCGACGCCGTGAGCGGGCAGATCCACGTGGCGTACGATGGCGGCAGCGGCGCCCTGGACCTGGGACGCTCGACGGTCAGCCTGCCCCACTCACGGGTGGATTTTTCGGGCGCCCTCAACAGCGAGCTCAAGGTACACCTGGAGACGCGCAACCTCGACGACCTGCTGCCGATGATGGGCACGAGCGCCGCCAGCCTGCCGGTGAAGTTGGGCAACGGCCAGGCGATATTCGACGGCAGCGTGACCGGCGATCTCGGCAACCCGCGCATCGCGGGCCATCTGCGCGCCGGCAACTTTACCTTTTCCGACGAGCACGTGGATGCCCTGGAAGCCGACGTGGTGGCCGCCGCCGATTACCTGCGCGTGCAGAATGCCACCGCCAGCCAGGGGCCATTGCGGGCGCAGTTCCAGGGATCGGTGGGGTTGAGCCAATGGAAGACCGGCGAGACCAGCCCGATTGCCGCTACCATCTCGCTGAAGAATGCCGCCTTGACCGACCTCGCCGCGCTCCTCCATACCAAGGATTTGCCGGTCACCGGGACGCTCAATGGCTCGGCGCAGGTGAACGGGACCATCGCCACGCCGCGCGCGCAGGCCGATCTGGAATTGCTCAAAGGCACCTTGCGCGACCAGCCCTTCGACCGCTTTACGGCGCACGCCGGCTACGCCGCCAACACCCTGACGGTGACCAACGGCCAACTGGTGGCCGGAGCGAAACAGGTGCGGTTGAGCGCAACGTATCGGCACCAGGCGGACCATCTCGACACCGGCCGCCTGCGCTTCGACGTCAGCAGCAACGTGATGGCCCAGGAAGAGATCCTCGCCATCGCGGAACTCCATCCCGGTATCAAGGGCACGCTCCAGGTGACGGCCAGCGGGCAGGTGGAACTCGAACCCGCCACCAAGACCGGGTACCGCATCGACGAACTGCATGCCGATATCGCCGCCCTTGGCGTGCAGATCGAAGGCCAGCCGCTGGGCGACGCGCACCTCACCGCCAATTCGCAGGGCTTGGTGCTGCACGCGCATCTGGATTCCACGGTGGCGGGCTCGGTGGTGAAGGGCGATGGCCAGTGGCGCCTGGAGGGCGAGTACCCCGGCGCGGCCACGGTAAGTTTCTCGCAGGTGGATCTGGCGCGCCTGAAACCGTGGCTGGCGACCGCGCCGGGCGAGGCAGCGCCGCGCTTCGCGGGTTCCACCGAAGGCGTGCTGCGCATCGAGGGGCCGGCCCTGAACTGGCGTGCCATGACGGTCGAACTGCGCATTCCGCAATTCCAACTCGGTCCCGCGCCCGAGGTGGACACCGCCGCCGAGACGCTCACGTTGAAGAATTCCGGTCCCATCGTGGTGCGCTATGCCAATTCCACGGTGACCTTGGAGAGCGCGCACCTGGTGGGGCGCGGCACCGACCTCAATCTCTCGGGGCGCGTGTTGACGGAACAGAAAAACCCGCTCGACCTGCGTGTGGATGGCAAGCTGGATCTCGGCTTCCTGCGGGATTTCAGCAAGGACTTCGTCTCCTCGGGCGCGGTGATCACCGAGGCCTCGGTGCGCGGTTCCTGGAGCGATCCGCAGGTCGCCGGCCGCATGAAGTTCGAGGATGCGGCATTCAACATCGTGGATGTACCCAACGGGATTTCCAAGGCGAGCGGCACGGTGGTCTTTACCAAGGACCGCGCCACCATCCAGAGCCTGAGCGGCGAGACCGGCGGCGGCAAGATCGATCTCTCCGGCTTCGCCAGCTACGGCGGCGGCCAGCTCGTTTTCCGCCTCCACGCCAGCGCCCGCGAGGTGCGCGTGCGCTATCCCGAAGGCGTCAGCACCGTGGCCAATGCCAGTCTGAATCTGACCGGGACCTCGGACAGCAGCATGCTTTCCGGCACGCTGACCGTGCTGCGCAGCGGCATCAATCTGCAATCCGACTTCAGCTCCGTCCTGGCCAGGAGCGCCGAACCGGTGCAGACGCCTTCGGCGCGCAAGGGCCTGCTGGGCGGCATGAGCTTCGATGTGCTGATCGAGACCGCACCCGACATTCAACTGGAAAGCTCGCTGACGGAAAATCTGCAAGCCGAGGCGAACCTGCGGCTGCGCGGCACGGCGAGCAATCCGGCGGTGCTCGGGCGCATCAACATCACGCAGGGCAAGCTGACCTTTT
>JBEKDV010000013.1:0-46732 GCA_050014175.1 Candidatus Solibacter sp.
CATGACTTTCCGGCGCCTTTTGCCGGAAAGTCGCTGTCAGTCCCGTCTGTCCCCGGTTTCCTCCGTCCCCGGTTTCCTCAGAACATAAACTTCACCGCAAGCTGCACTACGCGGTGGCCCTGCTTCTGGGTCACGTAACCGAAGGTCGGCGCGTTGGGCAGGCCGCTGGTGCCGTTGAAACCCAGAGTCAGGTTGGTATTGCCATTAAACGACCAAAGCGGGTGGTTGATGAAATTGTACCCGTTAGCCCGGAACTGCAGCTTCATCTTCTCCTTGATCTGGAAATTCTTGAAAAGGCCCAGGTCGGTGTTGAAGAAAGCCGGCCCGTAAATCACCGGCAACGTGGTCGGACCATTCTGGCCGATTTGGGTCGGGAAGGTGAAGCAGGCCGCGTTGATGTACTGTTGGGGTGCCAGATTCGCCGTGGGATTGCAGGTGAGGATCGGGTTCAGTTGAATATTCGGGGTCCCCAGCAGCGATGTATTGCTGATGTTGAACGTGGTGCCGGGAATCTTATAGCTGTTGAGGTTCAGGCCGAAGTTTTGGCCTCGGATTCCGGTGAGGTCGATTCCGCTCTGCACCTGCGTGATGCCGGAAACCTGCCACCCGTTGACGAATCCGCCGGCCAGCTTGTTCCGCACGGGATTGCCCAGCTCGATGGAGTAAGCGAAGTTGAAAATGTGCGTGCGGTTGGTGCTCTGCACGGTGTAGTTGTTCGCCAGGTTGAACGAGTCGAGCGCGGGGTTGTTGGTGACCCCCAGCGCTTTGGCGAACGCGTAGTTCAGGCTGAGCGTGTAACGGCCCCTAGAGCGCGCCCACGTGGTCTGTAGCGAGTTGTAATTGGCGTACAGGTTGTTGGTGGCCAGGTTGATGTTGGAGTACGCTTTGATGGGACGGAAGTTGTTCGCGTTGAGGGTGGCGGGGTCGACGCCGCCGTTGTTCGACGAGAGCATGGCGCCGACCGGCACCAGGTTGACGTTGTAACCCTGGCCACCCGAGGTGTTGAGCAGGTTGGTGCTCTGGTTGCCCACATACGCCACTTCCAGCATGCTCGAAAACGGCAGGCGCTGTTCGATAGTGAAGCTGTAACTCCTGGTCAGCGGCTGCTTGTCGTCCGTCTTATCCACCGCGCCCGGAGAGAGCGCGGCGCTCGCGAAGTTCAGTGTGTCCAGTTCACTCGCCATCAGGGGCGTGGCGGTGGACGAACCACCCACTACCCACGGCGAGGTGCCGACCCCCTGATTGTTGCTCAGCGTGATGGTTTGCACTCCGGCGGCCACATCGAGGCCCGTGGTGAACTGTCCCGAGTGGAAGTAATACATGCCCCACCCTCCGCGCAGCACGGTCTTGCCGTCGCCGAAAACATCGTACGCCACGCCGAATCGCGGCTGGTAGAACATCCCGCGGGTCGGGAATCCGCCCATCGGGACACTGGAATTTCTCTTGTTCCAGATGAATCCGCAATACTGGACGGGTGTGCAACTCGTGTTGTACTGGCTGGGATCCCAGATCGAGAACCCGTAACCGAGCCTGTCGATCCAAGGCGTGAAATGGGTGAGGCGGATGCCCAGTTCCACCGTGAGTTGTTTATTCACCTTCCAGGAATCCTGCACGAAACCTTCATAGGTGTCGTACGAGATATCGTTGACGCGGTTAAACGAGTACTGTTGAAAGGAGTTCAGGTTGCCGATCAGCATGTCGGCATAGTCGTTGCCGAGGCTGTTGGAGTTGCCGTTGGAGACCCTCAAGTTCCCCATGGTCGCGTTGCTCGCCGGCTGGGCGTTGCGGATGTACTCGAAGAAGATACCCGCTTTCAGCGTGTGCCGGCCCCAGACCTTCGATGCCGTATCGCTGAAACTGGGCAGCCACTTGTTGGCGTACAGGCCCGCCGATGGGCCGCCTACCTCGAAACCGCCATAATTGCTGATCAGCGCGGCTTCCGATCCGCCGCCGATCACCGGAATCTGCGCCACTCCGTTCTTGTAAAGCATCTGGTACTTGTAACCGACCGTGGCGGGGTTCACCTTCGACGGATCCTGGAACACGTTCGGGAACCCGATGAAGGTGTATCCGAAGACGAACTCGTTGGTCATGGTCGGGCTGAATACGTGCGTCAGCGAAGCAGTTATGGAGTCAGACCGGTTCTTGCCGATGACCGGCGTCGGGTAGGGAACCTGTTGCGTGGTCGCGGTCGACCACAACTGCATCGGGAACGGTTGCTGTTCGCGCTGCAGATTGTAGCGGACAAACAGCTTGGTGGAGTCGCTGATGTTGTAGTCCACGCGCGTCATCCATTGGTGGTTGTTCTGTTGGAAGGTCAGATCGTTGTTCCAGTTGTACCCGCCGGTGACGTTGGGGTCGGCGTTCGCCGCCGGATACAGCTTCATCAATGCCAGCATGTTGGGATCGATGGCCTGGTTCGGAATGATTCCGCCGGGGTAGAGCGCGGCGTTCCTCGCGTTGATCTGTCCCGGAGGCGAACCGGAAGCGGAGATGTTGCCCAGTTTGGCCAGTTCCGTGGACGAGAAGTTGCCTTGTAGCATCCCTGCCGTGGGGACCTCGGAGCGCAACAGCCCCGTGTCGAGCACCTGATAAAAATATTCGTACCCGGTAAAGAAGAAGAGTTTCTGGCGGCTCTTGTTGATGCGGGTACCGGGGATGAACAGCGGGCCGCCGAGTGTGCCGCCCGGGTAGTAGTATTTGTTCAGCGGGCGCGCCACCCCACTCTGGTTGGCGAGCCAGTCGTTAGCGTTCAGAACGTAGTTCCTGGCGTAGAGGAATCCCGATCCGTGAAACTTCTGGCCGCCCGATTTCGCCACCGAGCTGATCACCGCCGGACCCTTCTGGTTTTCGGCGCTGAAGTTGGACATGGTGATTTTGAACTCGGTGATCATATCCGCGTTGGGGTTGACCGGCGTGTCGCAGTTGCAGCCCGGGTCGGAAACGTGCGCCCCATCGGCGGTGATGTCCAGCGTGTTGCTGGGTAGCCCATTGTAGGCATAGGCATTGTTCAGCGGGCTCTGGCTCCCGGCGTTACCGTTGGCATTGATGCCAATCGTGCCCCCGTTGAAGTTCGCACTGTTGGAGGTTCCGTTCTGGATGCCGAATCCGGGCATCATCTTGATGAACTCGGCGGCGTTGCTTCCCACCTGGACGAAATTGTCCAGTTGTTTGGTGCTCAGGGTGGAAGACTTTTCGCCCGAATCGACCGGAGCCAGCAGGTCCGCCGTGCCGGTAACCATCACCGTCTCGGTGGCACTGCCGACCTTCAGGGTCACGTTCACATTGCGCTTCTCGCCGCCACCAAGGGCAACGCCCGATTCCTTGTAGGTCTCAAAACCCGCGATGGCAATGGTCAGCTCGTACGTGCCAACCGGAACGGAGGCGAACGTATAATACCCCTGACTGTTGGTGGTGGTGTCGCGGAGAGAGCCGGACCCCTCGTCGCGCAGCCGGACAGTGGCCTGGGCGACAAGGCCCTGCGACGGATCGGACACCACTCCGGTCAAGGTTGCGTAAATGGATTGCGCTGGAAGGTTTGCGGCAAGCGCACCAAACAACGCAACGGCTAAGAGAAACTTCGGCGGACGGATCATCAAGTACCTCCTTCTGCGTCTTTCTGAAGACGGCACTACAGGACTCTCAGTACTCTATTGGTGATTCTCCACCCGTTGGACCCGCGATTCAAGAGCAAACTGCTTGTTTATTGTTAAAAGAATTGTAAAAGTCAATAGCCCTTTCGGACCGGTCGAACGTCTGTTTTAACGCCCGTGCGGGGCCGCTACCCCGCCTGGCTTTTCCGCGCCCGCTTCTTCGGGGCCGCTTCCACCTCGCCCGCCTCGCCCGCCGCCGCCATCGCCACCGCCGCCGGCTTCCGCTTCTCGGCCAGGCTCTTCTTGAGTGCTTCCATGATGTCGATCACCGGCGCGAAGTGCTCCGTCGGCGTCTCCACCACTTTCCGGCCTTCGATCTTGTCCTCGATCATCTTCTTCAGGTTGTCGCGGTAGGCATCGTGATACTTCTGCGGCTCGAAATTCTCCTCCAGCGAAGAGATCAGCATCTTCGCCATAGCCAGTTCCTTCTCCTTCACCAGGCTGGTGTCGGTACGGAACTCCTCCACTTGCCGGATCTCGTCCTGGTAGAACATGGTGTGCGAAAGAATCCCCTTCGCCCCCGGCCGCAGCACGATGATGTGCTCGCGATTGTGCATCGCCACCTTGGCCACGCCGTAGTAGCCGGAGTCCTTCAACGCCGTAAACAGCAGCGCGTACGCCTTTTCGCCGCCCTCATCCGGGGCCACGTAGTAGGAACTCTCCAGGTAGATCGGGTCCACCTGGTCGGCCTTGACGAATTCCAGGATCTCCATCACTTTGGCGGTGCGCGGCGCCACCTTCTTGATGTCCTCGTCGTCAATCACCACGTAGTGATCCTTCTCGTACTCGTAGCCCTTGACGGTCTCGGCGCGGGTGATCGGCTTGTCTTCGAGCTGGCAATAGGTCACCTGGCGGATGCGCGAGTGATCGTCCTTGTGCAGCATGTTGAAGCTGATGGTTTCGCTGCGCGCCGCGCTGAACAGACGGATGGGAAACGATACCATGCCGAAAATCAAATGGCCCTTCCAGACGCTAGCTGCCATAATGTGTCCCTCCCGACCCCTTTTGGGGGCGTTATGGTTTTCAAGATACTACAAAGCCTAATAAGATGTAAATGGAAGGATGCAAGGGGGTTATGTCTCTCGACGAGTACGCCGCCAAACGCCGTTTCGAAAAAACGCCCGAGCCGCCTCCCGCCGTCAGCGAGAGCACGCCTGCGGCCAAACCGTTTTTTTGTGTGCAACGGCACGATGCCACCCGCCTGCATTACGACTTTCGCCTGGAAATCGGCGGCGTCCTGAAATCCTGGGCGGTGCCGAAAGGGCCGTCGCTCGACCCCGCCGTCAAGGCCTTCGCCGCCCACGTCGAAGACCACCCCGTGGAATACGGCGATTTCGAAGGCAACATCCCGGCCGGCAACTACGGCGGCGGCAGCGTCATGCTGTGGGACCGGGGCACGTTCGACCTGCTGGGCGACACGGCCGCCGATGCCCAACTGGCGCGCGGCGATCTGAAATTCCGCCTGCATGGCGAGAAACTCAACGGCGATTTCGCCATCGTCCGCATGAAGGGCACGAAAAAGGGCAACGAGTGGCTGCTCATCAAGAAGCGCGACCAGTTCGCCGCCGCCGGCTGGGACGTGGAGGCGCTCGCCTACAGCGTGCTTTCCGGCCGCACGCAGGAAGAGATCGCGCGCAACCTGCCGGCGCGCCAGACCAAACGCGAGACCGCGGGCGCGGCCGATCGCGTCTGGGCCACCAGTCCGCCGGCCAAGCGCGCGCGCTCTGCCGCCGCCCCGCGCCCCGATTCCGCCCACAGCCACGCCTCCAATCCGAGCCACGACCGTGAGGGAGTGGTTCCCCCCAAGCCCAAAACACCATCCGCCTACCGCCTGGCAACCCTCAAGGGCGCGCAACTCGCGGGGATGCCCGAGGCGATTGAGCCGATGACGGCGATGCTCGCCGAGCGCGTGCCGCGCGGCGAGGACTGGCTGTTCGAGGTGAAGTGGGATGGCGTCCGCGCGGTGGCCTTCGTCGACCACGAAGAGGTCCGCTTGCAATCGCGCAGCGGCTTGCGCTGCGAGCGGCAATATCCGGAACTGGCCGTGATGCCGCACCAAATTGCCGCCTCGCAAGCCGTGCTCGATGGCGAAATCGCCGTGCTCGATGCCAAGGGCGTGTCGCGGTTCCACCTCATCCAGCCGCGCATCGCCAATACCGACCCGAACACCATCGCCCACCTGGTGCGCTCCACGCCGGTGGTTTATTTCGTCTTCGACCTGCTCTACCTGGATGGCTACGACCTGCGCGGCGTGGCTCTGGAGAAGCGGCGCGAACTCTTGCGGCGGGTGCTGACGCCGGGGCCGGCCGTCCGCATCTCCGACGCCTTTTCCGGCGCCGGCGAGGAACTGCTGGAGGCGGCGCGCGAGAACGGCCTGGAGGGCATCGTCGCCAAGCACGCGGGCAGCGCCTACGAATCGCGCCGCAGCCGCGAGTGGCTCAAAATCAAAATTGTCGGCGAGCAGGAGTTCGTCATCGGCGGCTTCACCCAGCCGCAGGGAGATCGCGATTATTTCGGCGCCCTGGTGCTCGGTGTGCACCAGGACGGCGAATTGCGCTGGGTGGGCAACGTGGGCACCGGCTTCGACCAGAAACTGCTGGCCGGGCTGCACGCGCGCCTGCAGCCGCTGATCGTCCCCAAGTGCCCCTTCGCCGAACGTCCCAAGCCCGATCGCGGCATCACCTGGGTGAAACCGGAGCTGGTCTGCCAGGTGAAGTACGCCAACTGGACGGCGGACGATCGCCTGCGCGCGCCGGTCTTCCTCGGCCTGCGCCACGACAAGCCGGCGCCCGCGGTGGTACGCGAAGTTGTCCACGAAACCGCGCCCGAACCCTCCGGCGAACTCCTGCCGGGCAGCCCCAAAGAGGCGACGCTCGCCATCGACGGCCACACCCTCAAGTTCACCAATCTCGCCAAGCTCTACTACCCCGGCGATGGCGTTACCAAGCGCGACGTGCTCAATTATTACGCCGCCGTGGCGAACCTCATCCTGCCCCACCTGTTGGACCGGCCGCTCTCCCTCAAACGCTACCCCAACGGCATCCGCGAGCAGTTTTTCTTTCAGAAGGACACGCCCGATACCTACCCCGGCTGGCTGCGCACGGAATCGATCGACGAAATCAACTACGTGTTCGCCGGCGACCGCGCCGCCCTGCTGTATCTGGTCAACCTGGGCTGCATCGATCACAACCCGTCAATGAGCCGTTGGGGCTCGCTGGAGCATCCCGATTTCATCCTCGTCGATCTCGACCCGCAGGAGTGCTCTTTCGACCTGATCGTGGAGGCGGCGCTGGTGGTCAAGCGCATTCTGGACCAGATCGGCCTCGCGGGCTATCCGAAAACCACCGGCGGCGACGGCATGCACGTCTACATCCCGATCGAGCCGGTCTACAGCTTCCAGGAGGCCCGCACGTTCGCCGAACTGATTGCCCGCCTGGCCACGCGCGATATGCCGCACCTGTTCACCGCGCCGCGCACGGTGGCCAAGCGGCAGAAGAACCGGGTGTATTTCGACTACCTGCAGATCGGCCAATCGAAAACCATCGCCGCGCCCTATGTGCTGCGGGCCTACGAGGGCGCCCCGGTGGCCACGCCGCTGGAGTGGGCCGAGGTAGTGGCCGGCCTCGATCCGAAGCAGTTCCACATCCACAACGCCCGGGAGCGATTCCGGCGCAAGGGCGATCTGTTCCGTGGCGTGCTGGAGCGGCCGCAGGATCTGCACGAGGCCCTCGGCCGCCTGGAGAAGCTGTTCAAGTAGGTTGGCAGGGGCGCCGCCTGGCGGGCATCGAGGGGGGCTGCGTGGGTCTGTGTCATAACGCTGGTGGTATAACGGAACTCGTTATACAATGTGAAAGGAGTGATTAGAAGCTTCGCGGAAAAACAAACCAGGGCGCTCTTCGAGACAGGAATGAGCCGCCGTTGGAACTCGATCGCCCGCGTAGCGGTGCGCAAACTGGTCCAGATCGATTCGGTAACCACGCTCGATGAACTGAATGTACCTCCGGGGAACCGGCTGGAGGCTCTTAGGGGCGATCGGGCCGGCTTGCACAGCATTCGCATCGGCGATCGATGGCGCATCTGTTTTCGATGGGAGAATGATGGCGTCTACGATGTGGAAATTGTCGATTACCACTGATTGGAGGGAGCGAAGATATGAGCATCATGCGTCCTGAAGGCGGCTGGAATATCACCCGTCCCGGGGTCCACCCGGGCGAAATGCTTCGCGAGGAGTTCATGAAGCCGCTGGAAATTTCGATCAACGGCCTCGCCCTGGAACTGCACGTACCGGTCACCCGCATCAGCCAGATCGTCAACGAGCGTCGCGGGATTACCGCCGATACGGCATTGCGTTTGGCGCGGCACTTCGGCACGAGCGCCGATTTCTGGATGAATATTCAGAAGGACTACGAATTGCTTCTGACCCGGCGCAAGTCGTTGAAGACAATCGAGAGACAAGTCCGGCGCCGCACGGTCGCAGCTTGACTCACCTGGACCTCAATGCGGACGCCTGCTCGCGTCGGCGGCAGATACCCGGCGTCTGTGGAAACTGAACGGTCGCAGGGTCAGCCTGCTCACAGGGTCGCCCTACCCTACCTCTCCGTGGTCAAAAAAACAATTACCCCGTCGCCGCGAAAGACCAGGTCGGCGGGGGCTTTCTTGGCGGCATCGCCCTTGCGGGAGATTACCCGGCCCCAGACCACCGCCCAGCGGTCGTACTCCGGGTCGCCGAAGCGGAACTTGCCGAGCGAGGTGTGGCGGGTGAGCCCGGCGAACTTTTTGTTGAGCACGGCGGCATCGAATGCGAGGTCGGTGGGGGGCTTGGGACCATCGTAGGGGTCCTCGGTCAGCCAGAGCAGGGGCGGGACGGCGCTGGCCGGTTCGCAGGACTGCTCGCCGATCCAGCGGCCCTCGCGGCGGAAGGAGAAGCGGCCCAGCACGGCCACTTCCTTCCCGTCGTGGGCCGAAAGATCGGCCAGGACTTCGCACACCGTGAGCGGCGGAATGGGTGGATCGGCCGCGATGGCGAAGGCGGCCAGGAGCAAGGCAAGCGAAACCGAGCGACCAATGGCGGTTCTTCCCTGGACCTGTGACATCGTACGCAGAAACAGATTAGACCTCTCGAACTCCCTGTCGGTTACATCCATTATTACAACGGTTGACGGAAAGTTCACGAAACTTAAAAGTTCCGCAAAAAAGAGCCTTGATGCAATGGCCCTTGAGAGTACCCTGCCCGGCGCCGCCCCGATCCGGGCAGCCACCGGGGGCATACGCTATGGGTCGGGAGCGGTCTGGCCGCCTGGCGCCGGCCGGGGGGAGTAAAAGGAGTTGTAGCGCAACGGAGTACAATCGAACCAGCCACCGTGCGCACTCTCTGGCAACAGTTTCGCGCGTTTCTGGCGCGCCGGATCCGCCATACGATTACGCGCGGTGGAGTGCTGTTCACCTTTGCCATTATCCTGGTGGCCGCCGGCGCCATCGTGTCGGCCAACAACCTGATTTTCCTCATTCTCGCCGCCATGATGGCGACTCTGCTGATCAGCGGCCTGGTCAGCCGCTTGTGTCTGGCCGGCCTGGCGCTCGATTTCCAGGTGCCCGAGCACATCCCGGCCGGCCGCAGCGTGCCGGCGCGCCTCTTCGTGCGCAACAACAAGTGGTTCCTGCCCTCGTTTTCCATCCGCGTGGAGGCCATCCGCGAGGCCGGAAGCCCCACCATGAAATCGGGAGTCTACTTTGCCCTGATCCCCGCCGGGGCCACGCTCGATTCCGTGGTGGACGTCCGCTTTCCCCGCCGCGGCGCCTACCGCCAGAACGGCTTCGCCTTCTCCACCTCCTTCCCCTTCGGCTTCCTGGAAAAAACCGCGCGCGTCACCCTGACGCGCGAAATGGTGGTCTACCCCGCCGTGGATCCGCAGCCCGGCTTTGACGATCTGCTGGCCGGCATTTCCGGCGAAATCGAATCGCACTATCGCGGATTGGGCCGCGACTTCTATCGCATCCGCCCCTACGAGGCCATGGAGAGTTCCCGCCACGTCGATTGGAAGGCGTCCGCCCACGTGGGCAGTTTGCAGATTCGCGAATTCGCCCGCGAGCTGGAACAAACCGTCGAGATCTTCCTCGACCGCGACGTGCCCCACGCTCTCGACCAGTGGTTCGAGCACGCCGTCAACTGCTGCGCCTTCCTCGCATGGCGCCTCTCCACCCAGGGCGCATCCATTCACTTCCGCTCCAACGGATACGAGTTCCGCCAACCGGAGGACGGCGACATATATACTATTCTCAAGTACCTGGCACTCGTGTACCCGCAGCGCGCCGACGCTGTCGAAGCGCCCCTGAATGATGCGAGCTTTAAAATTGTCTTCACCCCGTCGCCCCGCGCGTTCCGTGACGCCGGTTGGATCGAGGCGCGCCTGCTGGGTCCTGATGTGCTGCCCGTTCCTGCTGCTGGCGCAAACCCCGGATCCCCAGAAACCCGAACAGCCGGCGCCTGAGCCCGTCAAGACCTCCATCACCGTAGTCGAAAAGATCTCCGCCGAAACCCCCGCCAACGTCACCACGCTCGATTCCGCCGCCCTGCAACAGAGTCCCGGGACCGACCTCGACGACCGCCTACGCGACGTCCCCGGGTTCAGCCTCTTCCGCCGCTCGTCCAGTCTGGCGGCCAACCCCACTACACAGGGAATCTCCCTGCGCGGCATCGGATCTTCCGGCGCCAGCCGCACCCTCGTTCTTTGGGATGGCATTCCCGTCAACGACCCCTTCGGCGGCTGGGTCTATTGGACGCAGTTCGTCCCCGACGAAATCGCCCGCGTCGAAATTTCGCGCGGCGCCGCCACCAGTATCTTCGGCGACCGCGCCATGAGCGGCGCCATCGGACTTTTTTCCCGGCCGGCTGAAAAGCTGCGCCTCTTCGCCCAATACGAGTTCGGCAACGAAAATACGCACGATATCTCCCTGGGATTCTCCGACGTCTGGTCGCGCGTGGCGATTTCGGGCACCGCCCGCGCCTTCACCACGGACGGATACTTCATCGTCCCCGCCAACATTCGCGGCGCCGCCGACACGCGCGCCAACGTGGAGTTCGTCACCGGCGATGTGCGCATCGATCACTACACCTCCATCGGCGATCTCTTCTTCAAGACCAGCATCCTCGCCGAAGAACGCCAGAACGGCACGGTCCTCACGCACAATTCCACGGGGCTGGGTACGGTGTCGCTGCGCTACCGGCGGGAGTTCACCAACGACTGGCTTTCCTTCGCCGGATTCTACACGCAAGAGGGCTTTCACAGCACCTTCGACAGCGTAACCGGCAACCGCAATACCGATGTCCTGTCGTATACGCAGAGCGTGCCCACCCAGGCCGAAGGCGGCGCCGCGCTCTGGCAGCACCATCAGTCCAAATGGAACCTCACCGCCGGCGCCGACGTTTACCGCGTGGATGCCACCGATACCGATCACCTCCTTCCCACCGGCCTCCGCGTCGCCGGCGGCACGCAATTGCAGCACGGCGTGTACGGGCAGGCCGACGTCTCCCTCGGGTGGGTGAAACTCTTCGGCGGAGTCCGCCACAGCTTCACCGGACAGGGCGGCGAATTCCTCAGTCCCAGCGGCGGATTCGTCGCTGGCAAAAAGCGCCTGCGCGCCCGCGGCAGCGTCTACCGCAGCTTCCGCGCGCCCACGCTCAACGAACTCTACCGCACGTTCAAGGCCGGCAACACCACCACCGAAGCCAACCCGGCGCTGCTCCCCGAAACCATGTGGGGCGCCGAGGCAGGCGTCGATTGGATCGGCGAGACGGGGACGTTCCGCCTCACCGCGTACCGCAATGTGCTCGACAACCTCATCACCAACGTCACGCTTTCCAGTTCGCCGACGGCCATCGTCAGGCAGCGCGCCAACGCCGCCGACGCGCTCAGCCGCGGCGTGGAAGCCGAGTACCGCGAACGTCTCCGCAACTTCACCGGCGAGTTGAAGTACCTCTACGTGGAATCGCGCTACGTCACCGGTTACCGCGTGGCGCAGATTCCCAAACACCAGGGGACGGCGCAGTTGACTTACCTGCGCGGGGGCACCTTTGCGTCGGCGGGCCTGCGCAGTTACTCCTACCAGTTCGACGACGATCTCAATGTCTACCGTCTGCCCGGCTATGCCACGGTGCAGGCTGTCTTGCGGCAGCACCTGGTGCGTTCTCTCTCCGCCGAAGCCACCGTGGAGAACGCCCTCAACCGCCAGTTCTACACGGCGTTCACCCCCACCCCCAACATCGGCGCACCGCGTCTCTGGCGCGTCGGCCTGCGCTGGGATGGCCGCCTGCGCTAGCGGGTAGGCCTTAGGGGTGCGATTAGGAGTGCGCCTCCCCCTCCCAACTCCCACATACGCGTCCGAATAGGCGCCGGCGCGACATCGCCGCTGAATTGCTGATGGGCCGTCAGCGTCCGCACTCGGTAAATCCTCGGCAACAAGGAATGAGCCACTTCCCACAAGGCCGTTTCGGGCCAACTTGCGGATGGCCGACGATCCTGGCGTTGAGAGCCTTTGGTCAACTCGGGTTTATGGAGGAGTCACTGCTGCGTGTTCTCTCAAAGCGGGCCCGGACGGTCGGTGTGAACTCCTTGAGGTCGCTCTCGCTCCTGACGTGCTGCCACAGCTGAGCCACAGCTGAGGCGGGCCAGAGTCGGGTGTAAGCTTGTAGTAGCCAGGATGCCATAAAGGGATTCTGGCAGAATTTGCATGGTGAAGACGAGCAGCCGGAACTCGACCTTCAACTGCGATGGTTGGAGAGAGGCATCGGAAAAGGGTAATGCCGGACTGACTTCTCGCCGATTTCGACTGCATCTCGATTAGGAGATCGACCATGAAAAGGTATCGCGCATTATCGGTCGGGCTTTGGTTGGGGTTAACGCTGATGCCCGGATTACCGATCATGCCCAATCCCATGATGGCAGCGGGGGAACCGCTTATCGTCGGAGCCTGGGAAGGAACTCTTGATCCTGGTGCCCAGCCTAAGAAGCGAATTCTGGTGCACATTTCCACGGAGGGGGACGGAAGTCTAAGTGGCACGATCGACTACCCTGACCAATCTACTTCGGGTATCGGGATCACCGCCATAACCTATAAGGAACCTACCCTGCACTTCGAAAGCAGCAGCATGCAGGCTTCTTATGACGGCGCCATGAACAAAGACAATTCAGCGATCACGGGCACTTGGAAGCAAGGCGGCGCGACGCTGAGTCTCACCCTCAAGCGGGTGCCTTAGCAACCGGGGTTTGGTCTCCGTTGTTCTGGTGATTTCCTGCTGCCGCGAAAACAGGTGGTCTTACTTCATGGCCGCCTGATGACCAGATGGTGGACGTGCATCGCACTAGGCTGAAGTCGAGAATGCGATGGTTGGCGCACGTCAAGAACGCTGAGCCTCTGTGAGGAGACCAACCAGGAATTGGTCCAGCAGTCCTCAACTTAACGCCAATGTCCCCCCAATTCCACCCCCGCTGCAAGCCTGCTACCATAATCGCCAGTTTCCGAAGAGTACTTTATGACACGATTCTCACGATTCGCACTGATCGCCTGCTGCGCCGCCGCCATCGCCTTTGCCCAGGATCCGCCGCCCACTCCCCAGGAGCCGCCCGCCCAGGCCGGCGCCACCGGCGGCGCCGCCGCCGCGCGTCCCGGTGTGACGCCGCCCTCGCAGGATCCCCAACCCTACGAGAAGGTCATCACCAAGGAAGCCAAAACCAAAAAGGGCATCTTCCTCGTCCACCAGATCAAAGATAAGTTCTATTACGAAATCCCCAAGACGGAACTCAACAAAGAGTTCCTCTGGAACTCGCAGATCGCCAGGACCACTTTAGGCGTGGGCTACGGCGGCCAGCAGTTGACCGAGCGCGTGGTGCGCTGGGAACTGGCCGGCAACAAGGTCCACCTGCGCGAAATCAACTACGACGTGGTGGCCGACCCCAAGACCCCCATCTCTCTCGCCGTCAAGGCCGCCAACAACGACACCATCATCATGACCTTCCCCGTGGCCGCCTTTAATAAGGACGGCGAACCCGTGATCGAGGTCACCCGCCTCTTCTCCACCGACGTGCAGGAGATCGGCGCCCGCCAGCGCCTCGGCGCCACTGCCCTCGACGCCACCCGCTCCGCCATCGAGCGCATCTCGCCCTACCCCGACAACATCGAAGTCGAAGCCAGCATGACCTACACCCGTATGCCCACGCCCGCGGGCGCGCCCTCATCCTCACCCATGCCCACCGTCATCGGCGGCGGCCAGATGCGCCCCGGCAGCGCCACCGTCGTCCTCCATCACAGCATGGTGAAGCTCCCCGAAAAGCCCATGATGCCCCGCGTCTTCGACGAGCGCGTCGGCTTCTTCACCGAGAACAAGATGGATTACAGCAAGGACGAGCACCGCGCCCCCCGCGTGCGCTACATCGACCGCTGGCGCCTCGAAAAGAAGGACCCCACCGCCGCCGTCAGCGAACCCGTCACGCCCATCGTCTACTACATCGACGCCGCCACCCCAACCAAATGGGTGCCCTGGATGAAGAAGGGCGTGGAAGACTGGCAGCCCGCGTTCGAAGCCGCCGGCTTCAAGAACGCCATCATCGCCAAAGAGGCGCCCGTCGACGACCCCGATTTCAGCTCCGAAGACGTGCGCCATTCCGTCATCCGCTGGCTGCCCTCCACCATCGAAAACGCCATGGGCCCCAATATCCACGATCCGCGCACCGGCGAAATCCTCAACGCGCCCATCCAGTTCTATCACAACATCATGAACCTGCAGCGCGCCTGGTACTTCCTCCAGGTGGGCCCGCTCGATCCGCGCGCCCAAAAGCTGCCGCTGCCCGACGACCTCATGGGCCGCCTCCTGGAGTTCGTCGTGGCCCATGAAGTCGGCCACACCCTCGGTTTCCAACACAACATGAAGGCCAGCTCCACTTACCCCGCCGACAAAGTCCACGACAAGGAGTGGGTCGCTAAGATGGGCCACTGCCCCTCTATCATGGATTACTCCCGTTTCAACTACGTCGCGCAGCCCGAAGACGGCATCGCCGTCGAAGACCTCGTCCCCCGCATCGGCCCCTACGATATTTTCGCCACTAAGTGGGGTTACACTCCCATCCCATCGGCTAAGACTTCCGACGACGAAAAAGCCACCCTCAACCAGTGGGCGATGGAACAGGATAAGACGCCGTGGCTGCGCTTCTCCAGCTCGAAATCCGGCGGCAGCGATCCCGGCGAACTCACCGAGGCCGTGGGCGATGCCGACGCCGTGGCATCCAGCACCGCCGGCCTGAAGAACCTCAAGCGCGTGGCCAAAATGCTCATCCCCGCCACCACCGCCAAGCCCGGCGAGAACTACGACGATCTCGCCGAACTCTACGGCCGCATGCTGGGCCAGTGGACCCTGGAGATGAACCACGTCGCCGCCATCGTCGGCGGCTTCGACTCGCGCGAAAAGCACACCGGCCAGGAGGGCCCGCTGTTTGTGCCGGTCCCCAAGCCCCGCCAGGAGGCCGCCGTGAAGTTCCTCGGCGAGAATGCCTTCGCCACCCCCACCTGGGCCGTGGACCGTTCCCTACTCCGCCTCATCGAGCCCATCGGCGCGCTCAGCCGCATCCGTAGCGCGCAGAGCAGCGTGCTCAGCAGCCTGCTCTCCAGCGCCCGCTTCGCCCGCCTGGTGGAGCAGGAAGCCATCGATGGTGGCAGTTCCTATAACCCCGCCGACTTCCTGGCCGCCGTGCGCAAAGGCATCTGGAAGGAGCTCGACGCGCCGCAGGTAAAGGTCGACGCCTATCGCCGCAACCTACAACACGCCTACCTCGACCTGACCAACACCAAAATCAACGGCTCTACCCCGGTGATCAGCGGACTGCCGCCCGAAATGGCCGGCATGTTCGCCTCCAGCAACGACGAGAAGCCGTTCTACCGCGCCGAACTGCGCTCGCTGAACTCCTCGGTGACCACCGCCCTCGCCAAAACCGCCGACCGCGAGACCAGGGCGCACCTGGAAGGCGTCCGCGACCAGATCGCCAGGATCCTCGATCCGAAGTTCGCCGCCGCTTCCGGCGGAACCGGCGTCACCATCCGCATCGGCATGGATGGCCTCGAAACTCCCGACCAAAGCTGCTGGCCGGACTACATCATCCTGCCGCAATAACGAAGTGGAGCCGGCCTACGGGCCAGGCCACACGCTCAGCGCTTCCGCGCTTGGGCGACGATCTCCTTGACACGCGCCATCAGCTCGGGCGCGTGATAGGGGATGCCGTCCTTGATGGTCCACTCCACGCCGCCGGTGTGCACCTGCTTGCCATCGCGGATTTCTTCGATGCCGCTGGGGTAGAGCACCTTCAAATTCTCCAGCGGGTTGCCGTTGACTACGATCAGATCGGCGGCGAACCCGGCACGCACGCGTCCCAGTTTCTCCTCCTGCCCCAGGATCCTGGCGTTGTTGCCGGTGGCCTGCTGGATGATCTTGAGGGGATGGAAGCCCGCCTCCTGGTGGAGTTCCATGCTGCGAATCAGGCCGAAGCCGTACATCTGGTAGATGAAGCCGGCATCGTCGCCCATGCCGATGAGGCCGCCGCGGCGGTCGAAATCGCGCAGGGCAGCCATCCAGAGGCGGTAGTTTTCCTTCCAGAACATCTCGTCGGTGGAGGTCCAGCCCAGAAAGTAGGAGCCGTGGTTGGCGGGGTTGGGCTGGAAGTACTCCGCGAGCACGGGGTGGAGGTAATCGGCGAACCAAGGCTGATTCTGGGCGCGTTGCAGGTCGCGAGAGGCCTCATAGATGTCGAGCGTGGGGACCCAGGCCACGTGAGCCTGCACCATGGCGTCGAGCACTTTGCCGAGGCGCTCGGGGTTGGCTTCGCGCCAGAGGTGGCCGGCGTAGCGGAAGCGGTCGGTCTCGTTGTTGTAGTTGTAGGTGGAAGGAAACGCCTGCACGCCGCTCTCGATGGCCGCGTCCGGGATGCCGTACCAGTGCTCGATGCTGGTGGTGCCGAACTTGATGTCGTCCCAGGCGTTGGTCTCTTCGACGCCGGTGTGGTGGGCGATGCGCAGTCCCAGTTTGTGGGCCTCGTCCTCCATGGCGGCCATGATGTCGCGATCGATGCCCAGAATCTTGATGCCGTCGACGCCTTGCTGTTTCAGCGACTGCACGCGGGCGCGGGCTTCGGCGGCATTGCGGGCGCGGCCGAACATGGGATAGATGAAGATGCGCGGCGCGGCGAGAGAGCCCTCGGCGCTCTGCCGGCGGATTTCCAGCGCGCGTTTGGTATCGCTGCCCACGTCGCGGATGGTGGTGATGCCGCAGGCCAGCCAGATGTTGAGCTCGTATTCCAGCGGCTGCGGCTTGCCGCCGCGCTCCTCCTGCAAGTGGGCGTGCGCGTTGATCAGCCCGGGGAGGACGTACTTGCC
Source organism: Candidatus Solibacter sp. (assembly GCA_050014175.1). Classification (GTDB taxonomy): domain Bacteria; phylum Acidobacteriota; class Terriglobia; order Bryobacterales; family Bryobacteraceae; genus Solibacter. The sequence continues at coordinate 17,067 of JBEKDV010000013.1, forward strand.
GGTGGCGTCGATCACGGCGTCGGCTTGCGTAGCCCCGCGCGATCCGCGGGCACTGGCGACGGGGTCGAGCGGAATCACGTCGGCAATCGTGTTGTTCTCGATGACGATATCCTTGGGACCGCTGGCGGGCGTCCCATTGCCATCGACCACGACGGCGTTGTGGATCAGCAGGCGGCGCACGCGTTTGCCGCTGGCCGGCGCCTGGGCGGCAGCGGAACAGACGAGAGCGAGCGCGGCGAGAGAGACGAGCAGGATTCGGGACATGGGAACGATTGTGGCATGCTATGGGGAGGGGTAGCAATCGCCCGGGCTGCGGACTCGATCCGGCAGCGCGGCGGCAAGGCGGAGGTAGCCGAGACGGTGAGCAACCAACCCCAGCTTGCACCACACCAGCGGGCGCGCAGGGAAGGCCGCGGTATCACCCTGTGGGTGACGGCGCGCGAGGCCTTCTGGATCGCGCTAGAGGCATTGCGCGGCCACAAGCTCCGCAGTTTCCTCACCTTGCTCGGCGTGGTCATCGCCACCACCACGCTGATCGTGGTCATGTCGATCGTCAACGCCATGAACCTCTACATCGCGGAGCACATTGCCAACCTGGGCACCAATACGTTCGTGCTGCACCAGTTCCAATGGGCGCAGGGCTTCGATTCCTTCCTCAACGCGCGGCGGCGCAACCAGCCGATTCGCGTGGAAGACTACGAGTTTCTGCGGGACAACCTCCAGGGGTACGGGCAAATCGGCGCCCTGACCCAGCTCAGCCCCAATCCGACGGCGCGCTATAAGGGCCACACAATCGATGAGATCACCCTGAACGCGGTGACACCGAGCTTTGCCGATATCGGCCGCGAAAAGATCGAGAAGGGGCGCTACATCAGTGACGCCGATTACCAGCACAACGCCCGGGTCTGCGTCATCGGCCAGGACCTGGTGGACAAGCTGTTTCCGGGCGTCGATCCGCTCGATAAGGAGGTTTCGCTGGGGGGCCTTCCCTTCCGCGTCATCGGCGTCACCGAAAGAGTGGGCAGCACGTTCGGACAAAGCCAGGATAACTTCGCCTTCGTTCCCATGAGCACGTTTCGCAATATCTGGATGGGCCGTCCGGAGCTGCTGGTTTACATCAAGTCGCCGGATAGCCGGCACATGCTGGAACTGGAGGACGAAGTGCGTGCGTTGATGCGTGCCCGCCGGCATGTCCCCTATCGCGAGGAGGACACCTTCGGCATCAACGCGTCGGACACGCTGATGAGCGCCTGGAAGAACCTGACCAGCACGATATTCGCCGTGACCATCGGGCTGGTGGCGGTGTTTATGGTGGTGGGCGGAATCGTCATCATGAACATCATGCTGGCCAGCGTGACGGAGCGGACGCACGAGATCGGCATCCGCAAATCGCTGGGAGCGCGCCGCCGCGACATTCTCTGGCAGTTCGTTTTCGAGTCGGGCATCATGGCAAGCATGGGCGGTATCGCGGGCGTGCTGTTTGCCGTGCTGGTCGCCCGCGTGGTGAACATGTTCTTCACCGCCGAGATTCCGCTGGCCGCGGTGGGGGTGGGGGTGACGCTGTCCACCACGGTGGGCCTCTTTTTCGGCATATACCCGGCCAAGAAGGCGGCCCTGCTGGAGCCCATCGAGGCTCTCCGATCGGAGAATTGACGGTCATGGCGCGCGCCTACCGTCAACACGTCCGCGAGAATCTGCTGCTGGCGCTGGACACGCTGCGCACGCACAAATTCCGCTCGTTCCTGACTGTGCTGGGGGTGCTCATCGGCACCACCACGGTGATCGCGGTGACCTCCATCATCGCCGGCCTGGACAAGCAACTGGTGGACGTGGCCGAGCAATTCGGCACGCGCACGCTTTGGGTGTACAAGCTGCAACTCGGCGCGCCGCACGCTTTGACGCGCGAAGAGAAGCTGCGCAAGCCGCTCAGCTACGAAGACGCCATGACCATCAAAGAGCAGTCCGCCTCCACCGAAGCGGTTTCGGTGGAGCTGTTTCGCGAAATGGGAGACTTCGGCTTGCCTCCGGTCACCGCGCGGTACAAGGGCCGGGACATGCCCGACGCCCTCTTCGTCGGCGTCACCGCGGACCACTTGCGGCTCATGAATACCACGCTCGGCGAAGGCCGCTTCTTCACCGAAGCCGACGACCTTCACCGCCGCGACGTGGCCGTGATCGGCAACGGCGTGCGCGAGAGGTTTTTCGCCAACGAAAACCCTATCGGCAAGACCTTTCTGGTGGACGGGCACAGCCTGGAGGTTATCGGCACGCTCACCAAATTCAAATCGTTCCTGGGCGACGACCAGAACGACAAGGCCATCTTCATCCCCTACCACTCGTTCCAGAAGGTCTATCCCGAGGCCAAGGACAACTTCATCTGCGTGCTGGTGGAGCCGGGAAAAATGGAGCAGGCCAAGGACGAGGTGACCGAGTTGCTGCGCCGCCGCCGGCGGGTGAAGCCGGCGGACGCCGACAACTTCGGCATTTCCAGCGCCGAGAGTGTCATCGGCCAGTTCCGCCAGTTGATCGCCACGGTGGGGCTGGTGATGGTGGTGATTTCCTCCATCGGCCTGCTGGTAGGCGGCATCGGAGTGATGAACATCATGCTGGTATCGGTTACCGAGCGGACGCGGGAAATCGGCGTGCGCAAGGCCATCGGCGCGCGGCGCAGCGATATCGTGTGGCAGTTCCTGCTGGAAGCCATGACCCTGACCGCGTCCGGTGGTTTGATCGGCATCCTGGCCGGCTGGCTGCTGAGTCTGGCCATCCGCACGTTCGTTCCCAGCCTGCCTTCCACGGTTCCGCTGTGGAGCGTGATCGCCGGATTCAGCGTGGCCACCAGCGTGGGTCTCTTCTTCGGCCTCTGGCCGGCGCTGAAGGCGGCGAGGCTCGACCCCATCGCGGCGTTGCGGTACGAGTAGCGAACCCCGACGCCCCCGCCGGCCTCTTGCGCCCTGGCAAGATGCTGATACCGTTGTTCCGGAAGCGGGCGTCCCGCGCGGACCAGGGGTCCGCCCCACCTTAACAAGCTGCCCCACGTTTGGAGGGCGTTGCGCCGGCATGCTAGAGTCGTGAATGGTGGCCTCTTGAAGTTCTCGGGGCGCGTAGCTCAGTTGGTTAGAGCACCTCGTTTACACCGAGGGGGTCCGGGGTTCGAGTCCCTGCGCGCCCACCATTTCTTGCTCGCCCTGGCACCCCGTTGATATAGTGAAACGAAATGATCGGGTGCCCTTGTGTCTAGCCCGCGTCTTGCCGCCGGATCGGCCCTGATCGTCCTTGTTTACCTCGCCTTGGGCCTTACCAATGTGTTCACGCGGGCGCCCTGGTGCGACGAGGCCTGGTTCGCAAGTCCCGCCTACAATCTGGCCTACAAGGGCTTCATGGGCACCACCGTTCTGGAACCGGCCAGCAGCACCTGGAAAAGCGTGAAACTGACGGGCATCGACCGGCACACGTACTGGGTGATGCCGCTGAACCTGCTGTGGAACGCAGCGGGATTTCGGGTATTCGGGTTCAGCATTTTTTCGATGCGGCTGCTCTCGCTCGTCTGGGGGCTGATCGCGCTGGGCGCCTGGGGCGCGATTTTGTGGAAACTCACCGGCCAGCCACTACTGACGCTGGGCAGCCTGGGGCTGATTGCCGTGGACTACCATTTCCTGCTGCAAGCCTCCGACGGCCGGATGGATGCGATGGCGGTGGCGCTGGGGTGGAGTGGCGTGGCCGCCTACCTGGTGCTGCGCGAGCGTAGCTTTCCACTGGCCGTCGCTATGAGTCAGAGCCTGACCGCCATGGCTTTCTTCACGCATCCGAACGGCTTAATGACGGCGCTGATTCTGGCCGCCACCACGCTCTATTTCGACCGCCGGCGGGTGGGCATCGGCACGATGGCGATGGCCGCGATTCCGTACCTGGCGCTCGGGGCCGGTTGGGCGCTCTACATCGCACAGAGTCCGGCGGATTTCGTGGCGCAGTTCCTGAGCAACGCCGCCGATCGCGGACCTACCTTTACGACGCCGCTGGCAGCGCTCCGTCTGGAGATCTCGCATCGCTATATGGACAGCTACGGGCTGGCCGCGTGGTCGTCACGCGCCGGAAGGCTGAATGCGATTCCGCTCGCGATCTTCCTGGCGGCGGTAGGCGCATGCCTGCTGGTGCGCGAGATCCGGCAGCACCGCCCTTACAGACTGCTGCTCATCTGGACGGCGATCGTATTGGTCTTCCTGACGGAGCTGGAAGGCCTGAAGACGCACTTCTACCTGATCTACCTGACGCCGCTGTACTCCATCCTGCTGGCGGTGGCGGCTGGCTGGATCTGGGAGCGGCGCCCGCGCTGGAGATGCGTGCTGGCCGCCGTGCTGTTGGTTTTCGTGGCTCTCCAGGCCACGCGCACGCCGATCGCCGTGTCGCGCAATCCGCGGCGCACGACCTATGACCCAGCGGTAGAATTTCTTCGGCAGCGATGCAACGCCGATACCTTCATCATGGGAGAGGCGGCCCTGATTTTCGCGCTTCCGGATTGGAAAATCCTCGACGATTTTCGCCTGGGCTATGACAGCGGCAAACGGGCCGAGGTGGTGGTGATCGACCAGCAATGGACGGATCGCATCGAGATGTTGCAGACCCTGGCGCCTCCGGTCTATGCATTCATCCACCAACTGCTGAAAACGGAATACCAGGAAGTATACAATCAGGGTGGATATCGCATCCTGACTCGCCAACCACGCCGCTAAAACAGAAGAGAATGAAGCCCATCGTCGTCGTCCCCACCTATAACGAAATCGAAAATCTGGAGCGGGTCGTGGGTCTGATCCGGGAACAGCCGGGCGGCTTCCACATCCTGATCGTGGACGATAACTCGCCCGACGGCACGGGGCGGCTGGCGGATGAATTGTGCAGCCGGCATCCGGGCGAGGTGTACGTGCTGCATCGTCCGGGCAAAGAGGGGCTGGGCCGCGCATATGTGGCGGGATTCGGACACGTGCTGAAGCAGATGCCCGGGTACGATGCCATCTTCCAGATGGATGCCGATCTCTCGCACGATCCCGCGTATCTGCCGGAGTTTTTGAGGATGCTGGAAAAGTTCGACATGGTTCTGGGCTCGCGGTACCTGCACGGCATCAGCGTGGTGAACTGGGATTTCAAGCGGTTGATATTGAGCAAGGGCGCCAGCCTGTACGTGAAGCTGATTACCTCCATGCCCTACAGCGACGCCACCGGCGGTTTCAAGGCCTGGCGCAGGGAGGCGCTGGGCGCGATCGGGCTGGACCATTTGTTTTCCAACGGGTACCTGTTTCAAATCGAGACCACGTACCGGCTGCACCGCACCAAGAAATTCTCCATCGGGGAAACCTCCATCATTTTCCGGGACCGCGACCTGGGACGCTCGAAAATCGATTTCCCCATCATTCTGGAAGCGGTTTGGGGCGTGGTCCGGCTGCGTATCACCGGGCGCTAAGCAAGCGGGAACAAGCACTATCGCATGACCAAGACTTCCCTCGATAAAAGCAAGATCAAGATCCTGTTGCTGGAAGGCATTCATGCCAGCGCCGGAGGGAAACTTCGGGCCGACGGCTACACGAATATCGAATCCCACCAGAAGGCGCTGCGCGCCGAAGAACTGGAGCGCGCCGCGGCGGACGCTTACTTTGTGGGCATCCGCTCGGCCACGCAACTCGGCCGCGAGTTTTTCGAGAACGCTACGCGGCTGACCGGGGTGGGCTGCTTCTGCATCGGCACCAACCAGGTGGATCTGGCGGCGGCCGAAGAGCGCGGCATTCCGGTGTTTAACGCGCCGTTTTCCAACACGCGAAGCGTTGCCGAACTGGTGCTGGCGGAGATCGTCCTGCTGCTGCGCGGCATCCCTGCGCGCAATGCCGCAGCGCATCGCGGCGGTTGGCTGAAGACCGCTACGGGGAGCCGGGAAGCGCGCGGCAAGACGCTGGGAATCGTGGGCTACGGGCACATCGGCACGCAGGTGGGAGTGCTGGCGGAATCGCTGGGCATGCAGGTGGTCTTCCACGATATCGAGACGCGCCTCGCGCTGGGCAATGCGCGGCAGGCGCAATCGCTGGAGGCGCTGCTGGAGGCGGCCGATGTGGTCACGCTGCACGTGCCGGAAACCGCGGCCACGTTTCACATGATCGCCGCCGCGCAACTGGAGCGCATGAAGCCGGGCGCGGGCCTGATCAATGCGTCGCGCGGGACGGTGGTGGAGATCGACGCGCTGGCGGGCGCGCTCGAAAGGGGGCGGCTGGGCGGGGCGGCGATCGATGTTTTCCCCGCCGAGCCGAAGAGCGTCACGCAGGAGTTTCGATCGCCGCTGCGCGGCATGGACAACGTTCTGCTCACCCCGCACATCGGCGGCAGCACCGAAGAGGCGCAGGAGAACATCGGCATCGAGGTGGCCAGCAAGCTGATCCGCTACAGCAACAACGGGTCCACCCTGGGAGCGGTCAACTTTCCGGAGGTGTCGCTGCCGGAGTATCCGGGCAAGCACCGCGTGCTGCACATCCATCGCAATCAGCCGGGCGTATTGAGCGCCATCAACGCCGTCTTTTCCGAGCAGGCGATCAACATCGCGGCCCAGTATTTGCAGACAGACGCCAAGGTGGGCTATGTGGTGATCGATGTGGAGACGGACGAGCGCGCCGAGACGGCGGAGATCCGCCGCAAGCTGGAACTGGTGCCGGGCACCATTCGCACGCGCGTTTTGTATTGACGCAGGTGGGGCATGCTTTAGCTTGCCAACGCCGCTTCCGCTTCCACGCCCGCATGATGTTAGCCTATCGTTCTATGAACGAGAGGCAACGGGTGCTGGCCGGTCTCATCCGGACCGCGTCCAAAAAGGACGCGACTCCTGAAGTGGAAGAATCTCTGTTCGATTCGGGGATGCTGGACTCTTTCGCGCTAGCGGACCTGGTGGGCGCCATCGAAAAGGAATTCCACATTTCCATTCCGGATTCGGATCTCAGTCCCAGGAAATTCGAATCGATCGCGCGCATCGAGCGCTATCTGGACAGCAGGCGATAAGGGAGGAGCGGAGTGGCTTTTCTGAAGGCATTTGGCGCTTACCTTCCCGCGCGCAAGGTGTCCAACCAGGAACTGGGGCAGCGGCTGGAATGCACGCCGGAGTGGATCCAGGGCGCGTGCGGCGTCACAGAACGCCGCTTCGCCGCGGAAGGCGAGGGCGTGGTGGAAATGGCGGTGGCGGCGGCGCGGGATTGCCTGAGCCGCGCCGGCATGCAGCCGTCCGATGTGGGGATGCTGGTGGTCAGTTCGGCATCGGCGGAACAGCGTTTCCCGGGACCCGCGTCGAGTGTCGCCAACCGCTTGGGCTGCGGCCAGATTCCGGCCTGGGATCTGCCGGTGGCGAGTGCGGGCGGCTTATTCGCGCTGGTGCTGGCGAATGGGCTGGCTGCGCGCTACGGAGCGGTGCTGGTGGTGGCCGCGGAGAAGATGTCGGCCATCTCGATGCGCGAGCCTTTGGACCGCAACGTAGCGATCCTGTTCGGCGATGGCGCGGGCGCCTGCCTGGTGTCGGCCGGCGACGGGTTCGGCGCCATCACGGGCGAGGCGATTCACTCCGATGGCGGGTTCGCCGGCGATTTGCGGCTCACCTGCGGCGGCCCGCTGGAGATGAACGGGCGCGCGGTGATCCTGCAGGCGGGCCGCAAGCTGCCGGCAGGCATCGTGGAAGTGCTGGGGCGCGCCGGCATCGCGGCGGCCGATGTCGAGGTGTTCCTGGTGCACCAGGCGAACAAGAATCTGATCGACCGCGTGGCCCAGTCTTTGGGCGTGCCCGCCGAGCGGTTCTACTGCAATATCCAGCGCGTCGGGAACACTTCTTCGGCTTCCATGCTGATTGCCGCGGCGGAATATTTTGCGGCGCAAGCGATGACGGCGAAGCCGGTGGTGTTCGCCGCCTTTGGCGCCGGCTTTCATTGGGGCGCCGTTCTGGTGGAAAGCCGCGGAGTGTAGCGGGTTCGCGGAACGCCCTTGCTATAATTCAAGCGAAAACCTCGTTGCCCATGAAGATTCTTCTTCCCATCCTCCTGCTCTTTATCGTTCTCGCCGTAATGAGCGCCCATGTGAACCTGCCCGGGACCGACGAGGCATGGTTTGCCAGCCCCGCGTTGAATCTGATTACCCACGGGACTTTCGGCACCTCGGTGCTCGACCCGACTGCCGCCTTCCGGAAGAATAACCTTACCGGCATCAAAGAGCACACTTATTGGATCATGCCGTTGTATCCGCTGGCGCAGGCGGCCTGGTGCCGCGTGGTTGGGTTCGGGCTGATGCACGTGCGCTATCTTTCCGCCATCTGGGGGTTGGTGGCGCTGTTGGCGTGGTACCGGCTCCTGATGACGGTTGGCGGCGACCGCCGTGTGGCGGCACTGGCCGTGAGTTTGATGGCGGTGGATTTCACGGTGGTCCTGGCCGCTTCCTGGGGCCGCATGGATATGATGGCGGCGGCGCTGGGAATCGCGGGGATGGCGGCGTTTCTGTGGCTGCGGGAAAGAAATCTGGTCCGCGCCGTGTTGATCAGCCAGGCCTGCGTGGCGGCAGCGGGATTGAGCCATCCGCTGGCGTTGGGGTATTTCACCGGCCTGCTGGCTCTCACGCTGTACAAGGATTGGCGGCGGATCCGCGTTCCGCATGTGATGGCGGCGTGTGTGCCCTACTTGGTGGGGGCCGCCGGATGGGGCCTGTACATCCGCCAAGCGCCGCACGATTTTCTGCTGCAATTCGGCGGGAATGCGGCGGCTCGCGGGGTACCGCTGAACGATCCGGTGGGTTTGCTGTACGTGCAGTTTGTGGAACGCTTCTGGCATATGTTCGGCATGGCTCCGGACACACAGGGACTCAGCCACATGAAGGTTCTGCTACTAGCGGTGTACGCCGCCGGTGTTTTGGGAGTGCTGTTTACCCGCGAGATCCGCCGGCACGAAGGCTATCGCACGCTGCTGGTGACGAGCGGCGTGACCTTATTTACCATGATGGCCATCGACAACGAGTCGCAACACTTCTACCTGGTTCACTTCGTGCTCTGGCTGATCGCGTGCACGGCGATCGCCATTGTCTGGTATTGGGACCGGCGCTCGGTGCCGCGATGGGCGGTAGCGGCGGTGGTGGCGCTGGTAGTGCTGGTGCAGTTCGCCACCATCGGACGGCGCGTGTCGCAGCGCGCTTACGCGACAATCTATCTGCCGGTGACGGGATATCTGCAAGAGCACGCACAGGGCAAGGGCATCGTCATGGGCAGCTCGGAGCTGGCGTTCGAGCTGGGGTACGTGGACAACCTGGTGGACGATCCGCGTCTGGGGTACCGCAGCGGCAAGCGGCCGAACTTCATCGTGATCGACAAGAATCGCTACGCCGAATGGATTCCGCAATACGAGCAGCGGGAGCCGGAAACGTATCGATATATCCGCGGCATGATGGATGGCGAGTTCCACCAGGTGCTGGAGAACGGCGCCTACTGGATTTACGCGCGGAACGGGTTGTAGGACGGAGACGACTGGCGATCCGCGCCTGGAATGTGTATCATTATCTACAGAGATACACATCTATGCGGACGAACATCGTGATCGACGATAAACTCATGCGGGACACGCTGCGCGCAACGGGTCTGAAGACCAAGCGCGCGGCCGTGGAAGAGGGGCTGCGAACTTTGCTCCGCCTGAGGAGACAGGCGGGGATCCGCCGGCTCCGCGGCAAACTGGACTGGCAGGGCGATCTGAACGCGATGAGGAGCGACAGTTGATCCTCGTCGATTCCAGCGTGTGGATCGATTACTTTAAGGGGACGATCACGGCGCAGACCGAGGTACTCGACAGGCTGCTTGGCCAACAGCCTTTGGCTATTGGTGATTTGATCCTGACTGAGGTCCTGCAAGGCTTCGATAACGAACGAGATTTCAATGACGCCAGGAAAATGCTGACTTCGTTGGTGGTAGTGGAGTTGGGCGGCCAGGAAATCGCCATTCAAGCGGCGAAGAATTTCCGCGCGCTGCGCAGGCTTGGCGTAACCGTTCGCAAGACCATCGATACCGTCATTGCAACCCGATGCATCGAAGGTGGGTATGACCTGCTGCACAACGACCGGGATTTTGATCCGTTCGCAAAGCACCTCGGCCTGCGCGTGGCGGTCTGACAATCCCGCTGTCGAGGAAAGTCGTGGCTTGCGGGCGAATCGCGGCCCATCGGAACTTGGGCGGCGCGAAGCAGATTTGGCGGTATCGATCCGGCGAATTGTCATCCGCCGCCCATTTGTAGCGCCAACCCAGTATCCAAGTTTCGCCGCGGGCCGATTCGTTGAATATGCCGGGCCGGAAGCAGTCGCCTAAAACGACAACCGCGTGCCCAACTGGAAGCTGCGCGGGCCGCCGGTGCCGAAGATGTTGCTGAAACGGCTGGTGGGCTGGCCGAAACCCGGGGCCAGCAGGTTGTTTTCGTAGCCGCTGAGATTGGCGGTGTTCAGCAGGTTGAAGACTTCGCCGAAGAGCTGCCATTCCACGCGCTCGCGGTAGCGGAAGATCTTGGTCACGCGCAAATCCTGCGAGTTGAAGATGCGCCCGATAGAGAAGTTTTGGGGCAGTGTGATGGTGGGGAAGATTTGCGCCGGGTTGGGTCCTTGCTTGCCGCCGTAGGTCTGGTTGTATCGATTCACCAGCTTCACCAGGTCGCTTTTGCCGAGGCTGAAATTGAACTGGTTGGTGCCGGAGCCGGGCAGCAGAAACTGGTCGATTCCAGTGCCGTAGAAATCGGTCCCGGTAATGATGGGCTGGAAGGGCTGGGCGCTGTTGAAGCTGGAAATGAACGACACCTGCACGCCGCCCGGCGCCTCCACCAGGCCGGAGATATTCAGCACGTGGCGGGGCGAGTAGGGTCCGACGTTCTGCATCCAGTTGTTCAGGTTGGTGATGGGCGTGTCCAATTGGTTGAGGCCGTAAATGTTCCGGTCGCTTTGCAGGGCGTAGGAAACGGCGACCGAATGGCGGTGGCTGAAACGCTTGTCGGCGCGCACCAGCAGGGCTTGATAAGTGCCGTTACCGCCGCTGATGGAGGCCTGGATGGGGCCGTTGGAGCAGGCAACGCCCGGTGTGGTGGCGAGCGCCGCGGGGCAGGCCGGGATGACGGGACCGCCCACCGCGGTGTAGTGGTTGAGGTCCACGCCGCGCAGCATTTCGTGGATGTAATGGCGGAAGGCGAAATCGGCGGTGATGGCGAAATCGCTGGTGACCTGGCGCTGCACGCCGAGAGAGAGGTGCTGGGCCTGGGCGGGGACGAAATCGGGCACGAAGAGATCGGTGGCGGTTTTGAAAACATCGATGTTGCGCACCGAGAGATCGGTGTTGTTGGGGTTGACGTTGAGCTGCTGTATGGCGCTGGAGCGGATCAGGGGCAGCAGGGCGGTGAGCAGGCTGCCGGAGAATGCGGTGGGGACGCGGATATCGAGCGGCGCTCCATAGGGCAAGCCGGCAATGCCGGGAATGGGGTTGGGGACGATGGAACCGGGCAGCGGCAGATAGCCGGTGCCGAGCGGGCCCAGGTAGGCGCGCTCCACCAGGCGGGTTTCGATATTGAGCGTGTCGTAGAAGATGCCGCCGCCGCCGCGGATGACGGTGCGGTTATCGGGCAGGCTCCAGGCGAAGCCGGCGGCGGGGGTGAAGCGCAGGTAAGCGTGCCGCTCGTGGCCCAGGCCGCCAGGGCCGAAGATGGGCGCGAGGTACGCGGGCTTGGTGAGATCGTGGTTGAGCGCGTTGCTTTCGAACGACCAGGCGAGGCCATAGTTGAACGCGAAGCGCGGGTGGAGCTTCCAGGTGTCCTGCCAGTAAAAGTGGAAGAGGCGGTCGTGGTCGGCCTGGCTGCGCTGGAAGGCGGGGGGCTGATTGACGTCGCCGATGCCGAAGGTGAAGGTCTGCAAGGGGAGGCTGAGTACGTCGTTGAGCGTTTGGAACGTGGCGGGGATGAGGGGCGCGAGCGACGGCGCCAGTTGGCGGACTTCCTGGGGGGAGAAGAGGGTGATGTCGGCGGGCGCGTCCAGCGTATAGGTGCCGGTGCCTTTGAGGAATTCGACCTCTCCGCCGAACTTCATACGATGGGTGGCGCGCTGCCAGGTCATGTTATCGGCGAAGATATTGCGGCGGGTGAGGCGGCTCTGCGGGGAATTAGTCTGATTGCCGAAAGCCACGCCGGCGCCTTCGACGGTCACGTGCGGCCCGCCGAGTCCCAGGCAGTCCGGGCACTGGTCCGCCGTGGGCGGGGCGTTGTGATTGCTCCAGAACGTATTGGAGTAGCGGAATTCGTTGACCAGAGTGGGACGCAGGGTGCTGATGAGGGAGAAGACTCCGGAATCGGCCCAGTTGATGTTGCTCTCCCAGGCGGAGGGCAGGGAGTTGACTTCGCGGGGGGCGAAGGCGTTGTTGCCATCGTGGGAGTAGCGCACGAAGGCGGTGTTGGCGGCGCCGATGCGGTAATCGAGGCGGGCGTTGGCCAGGTTATCGTGCTTGGGGCTGGCGGTGACGCGGGCGAGACTGCTGAAGGCCGGGTCGGTGGGGACGCTGGTGAAGACGCCGTCCTGGTTGTTGTGTTCGTAGGCGGCGAAAAAGAAGAGGCGGTCCTTGACGACGGGTCCGCCGACCCAGAGACCGCTCTGCCGGCGGGCGAAAAACGGGTCGGGCGCCAGCGGGTCGCGTGCCAGGCCGGGATAGGCCGACATGTGGTGATCGCGGAAGAAGAAGAAGCCGCTGCCGTGGAATTGGTTGCCGCCGCTGCGGGTGACGATGTTGATGGCTCCGGCGGCGGTGATGCCGGTGGAGAGATCGAAATTGACGCTAGAGATCTGGAATTCCTGGACGATTTCCTGGGAGAAGTTCTGTTGGGTGCCGCCATCGATGGAATCGTTCACGCGCGCGCCATCCACGGCGATGCGGGTACGGTCGGGATCGCCGCCGAGGATGGAGACGTCCATGGCGCGGTTGTAGTCGCCCTGGTAGTTGCTGGAGATGGCCACGCCGGGGGAGAGGAAGGCGAGCTGCAGGAAACTGCGGCCGTTGAGCGGGAGTTGCTGGATCTGCTGGCGGGTGATGACCTGATCGATGGCGTGGGATTCGACTTCGATCTGCGGGCTGATGGTTTCGACGGTGACGGTGTCCTTTTGTTCTCCCAACTGGAGGCGCGGATCGACGGTGGTGACGCCGCCGGTAGCGACCACGGCTTTGACCAGGAAGGTGTGGAAGCCGGGCGCTTCGACGCGCATTTCATAATCGCCGGCGGCCAGCGACGGCACGCTGTACTGTCCACTCTGATTGCTAAGCAGGGCGCGTTCGAACGCGGTGGCGGAGTTCTTCACTTTGATGGAGGCGTTGGGCACGACGGCGCCGGAAGCGTCGTAGACGGTGCCGGCGATTTCGCCGGTGGGCGCCTGGGCGCGCAGGGCCAAGGTGAAAACGGCAAGGAACAGCATCCCCAGGAAACGTTGCATTTGAATATTCAGACACAGTGAGAGACGGATAGCAAGTGTGGGGGCGCTTGGAGATTCGAGGCATGGGATTTCGACGCAGAGACGAGGGCACGGGGAACACGGAGCGGCGAAGATCACTGGTAAAGTAGAGGCTGATTATGGGTATCGCGGCGCCGGCTCTGGCTACTTTTGTGGGACTGCTCGGCGCCGTGCTCGGCATCTGGCTAACCGGGTTGCGGCAACGGGCGCGCGCCGTGGTGCCGTTCAGCGCGGGAGTGCTGCTGGGGGTGGCGCTGTTCGGGCTGGTGCCGGAACTGGCCAGCGAGATCGGGTGGCCGGTCAGCGTGCTGTTGTTCGCCGTGGGGTATAGCGCACTCCTCCTGGTCAATCGATACGTCTACCGGGTCTGTCCGACCTGCGCCCACGATCACGATCACAACGCATGTTCCACCGAACTGCACGGCTTCGCGGCGCCGTTGATTGTGGCCGCCACGGTGCACAGTTTCCTGGATGGGTGGAGCGTGGCCACGGTACAACTGGCGGTGCCGCTGGGCCTGCGCGTGGCGGTGCCGCTGGCGGTGGCGCTGCACAAAATTCCGGAAGGCATCGCGCTGGGCGGGATTTTGCGGGCTTCGGTGGGGTCGCGGAAGGTGGCGCTGGGGTGGGCCGCGCTGGCGGAAGGGTCGACCCTAGCGGGCGGCGGGTTGGGGCTGGCGATGGGGCCGCACCTGGGTTCGGGGTGGATCACCTATCCGATGGGGATCGCGGCCGGGTGGCTGTTCTACCTGGGATATCATGCGGTCCACGAGGAATGGAAGCGCCGCGGGGCGCAGCCGGCATTTCAATGGGCGGCGGCCGGCGTGGCCGGGGCGGCGGCGATTCAACGGGGAGCCGAAGCGCTGTTCCGGTAGAGCGCGCGCGGCGGTGGGCACGATGACACGGATTCAGCTTCAGGTGACGGAAGATCAGTTGACGGCGCTGCGCCAACTCTCCGCGGAGAGCGGTCGGTCGATTTCCGATCTGATTCGGGAAGGCGTTGAGACAGTTTTAAACACGCGCCACGGACTCGACCTCGCGGAACGCCTCGGGCGCTCTCTCCGTGCGGCAGGCCGCTTCTCCTCCGGCACGAAAAATGGAAGCGCCCAGCACGACCGGTATCTGGCGGAGGCTTTCCGAAAGAGCTGACGAGCTTCAGTGACACCTCGGCGTACCGACAATACAGCCAAGCGGCCGGCGTCAAGTGCGCCTGGGCCTAGCCTGAGCCCAACTGGTTACCGGTTGTTCCAGGTCACTGACCGCGGTCGGCACAAGAAAGAGGACCGGCCTGGGGCCGGTCCGAATGCGACTTCTGATTGCCGGGGATCTGTTGCCCGCCGGTCCTTTTCCCACGAAGGTTAGACTATACGAAGACTTTGTCCGCCTCGGCTGTTTCTTCGCTCGCATTCGAGGCAGGGAATGTGGTGCTTCATGGGAGGACCTTGGACACGATAAGTGTCTGGCGGTGGGAGCCAGCGAGTATTCTCTGGGAGATCGCAGTTTTTGAAGCTTGTGGGACCGTGCCAGCGCCCTACCATATATAGTAGTCACTCGTGCTGCGTACTCGTAATGTTGCGATTTTTCTTGATATTCGCTTTTTATTCGCCTATGCTACTCAATCATAATGGCGCAGAATTGTCTTCATGTGGATGGTATGGCGTCGGTGCTGAATTCCAGGGATCGACATGAGATCCGGTGTCCTGTCCACGGATTCATTCGCCTGAATGATTGGGAGATGGGCATCATTTCCGAACCGGCATTTCAGCGGCTGAGGCGCATCCGTCAGCTAGCGTGGACTGACCTCGTGTATCCCGGCGCAATGCACAACCGGTTTGAGCACTCGCTGGGCGTGATGCATACGGCGACTCTTCATTTACGATGCTATCGTCCGAAATTCCCGAGAAGTGCTGGAGTTGGAACTAGCCTACGATGAGGCTGGCTTCAGCCGATACCGCCAACTGGTGAGGCTCGCCGCATTACTTCACGATACCGGGCACGGACCGTTTTCACATGCGGGTGAGGATCTCTTGCCAGTCAATGAAAAAAAAGAACGAACAGTATCGCCACGAAGACTATTCCGCTGCAATCGTTAGAACACATTTCCGGTCAGCGATTGAAGACCACCCTACCTGCAACAACTACGGGTTCACTGCCGATGATGTTGCATCGTTGATCGAGGGAACCGGTGGCGCTAAACAGGGGATATTCTGGAGAGACATTATCTCTTCACAAATGGACGCCGATCGCATGGACTACCTTCTGCGAGACTCGCACCACATTGGCGTCGGATACGGCAAATTCGATCTCCACCGTCTAGTTTCCACCGTTCAGGCAATTCCAGCGTCAAGCGGACGACCGCCGCGGCTCGGCATTTCGGAGGGTGGCTGGCACGCAGCCGAAGCCTTGGTCCTGGCCCGCTACTTCATGTTCACTCAAGTTTACTTTCACAAGACGCGAGTTGCCTATGATATTCACCTACGCGGCGCGCTTCGAGAAATGTTGCCAAATGGGAAGTTCCCAAAACCAGAGGGTGAAGATCTGAAGGAGTTCCTTAAGTGGGACGACTGGCGGGTTCTAGGGCGCCTTTCAGAAGGCGAGGGGGGGCGAACATGGCGACCGGTTGAGTGCCCGCCAGCACTATCGGCGCGTCCATGCAACAAATGAAGTGTGTACGGAAGAAGAATTGACTGAATTGGGGCGGATACGCGCGGAATTGGGAGACATGCTTGTTGCGGAGGAATCCGCCAGCAAGAATTGGTACAAAACCGGGAAAACGGACATCCCTGTTTTCAGTGATTCCCGGGACAGGCGGGTTGCGCCGTTGTCCCGGTACTCAAGCATGATCGCAAACATGAAAAGCACTAGCCAGGTTCTGCTTTACGCAAAACCTGAGAATGCGACGGCCGCGAAAGCCGTGGTCGGAAAGGTATTAGGGAAACGATGAGTACCGATGTGAATCGTTTGGCCGTGATTACATGGCTCGCGGAAAACGCGAGTGGCCTAGGGCGCACCGCGTTAATGAAGTACTGCTACTTCCTGCAGGTGATCTGTGGTGTCCCGCTCGGATACCGTTTCTCACTGTATTCGTACGGCCCGTTCGACTGTGATGTGCTCTCCGATCTTGATGCTACGGAATCAATGGGTGGCGTCAAATCATCGGTTGTATACTTTTCGGGAGGTTACGGTTACCGAATTGAACCAGGGGAACGAGCTGATCGAGTGAAGCGATTAGGCGAATCGTTTATCGACTCACATGCGAGAGCGCTTCAGTGGGTAGCTGATGAATTCCGCGGGTTGGATGCCAGTGATCTTGAACTTGCGAGCACGTTGGTTTACTCCGACCGAGAGGCTGCCCGAAAAGGCGAGCCTCTGACTATAGTGGAGCTTTCGCGGCGCGTTCGTGATCTGAAGCCGCGTTTCAGCATCGCCCAAATCGAAAACCGTGCAGAACAGCTTTTCAAACTAGGACTGTTGGAATCGATTCAATAGCCCGCGCCAGGTAACCGGGCGGCTGAGGTGCTCGCTGTATCGCTATCAAGGCGGAGAAGAGTCGTCCTGCGATGCCCTGTGATACGGCACAGGGGCGGCGGGGCGGAAAGATTGCAGATGGCTCCAGGCGAGGCGGGCGGGGAGTTTGGCGAATTCGCGCTCGACGATGGACTGGAGTTCGGCCGGGTCCGTGAGCGCTCGCACGTTCAAGAGGATTTCGTGATTGCGGGAAGGCGAGGCGTCCAGCGTGCCTTCCACTACCGGGTCGGCGTGCGAAGCGGTGAGCGCGGCTTTCAGATAGCCGGAGTCGCATTGCGCCAGGAGCTTCAGGTGGACGATATTCGGCACCACGGCGGAGAGGCGATCGAGCAGCGGACCGGCCAACAGGGCAGGGGAAATCGCAGGCGTGGCGCGGGCGGTCACGCGGGCGTTCAGCCAGGCGAGCGAGGCTTCGGCCGCAGCGTAGCGCGCGTAGTCGAGGGTTAGGGCATGGGCGGCCACGGGATGAGTGCCGGTCAGGATTTCCTGGAGCCACTCGGCCACACCTTCGTCTTTGACGGCATCGACCCGCCTGGCGCCAGGGGGCAGGACGGAGGCGCGCCCTATCAAGATATCGGCTTCCGCGCACTGGTGGTCGTAGAGGTATTGGAGGCCGGGGTCTTCGGGGCGGAGATCGAGCACCACCGTCAGGGGCGCAATGCGGAAGCGGCCGGGGGAGTCGCGGAGCAGGGGGCGCAGGGTGGTGGCTACGACGTCGGTGCAACTGCCGACGGCTTCGGCGAAGATGACTTCGGGGGCGTGGACGGAGAGGCGGTCGAGGGCTTCGACGAGATCGGGGAAGCGGCAGCAGAAGCAGCCGCCGGAAACCTGATCGGCGGGGACTCCGCGGGATTGCACGAAGTGTGTGTCCACCAGGTCGTCGCCTTGATCGTTGAGGACGGCGGCGGCGCGCACGCCCTGGCGCTGGAGAAGGCGGACGGCGGCGAGGATGAGCGTGGTCTTGCCGGCTCCGAGAAAGCCGCCGATCACCGCGACGATTGGCTTCACAGTTGGCGTCACAGGCGCAGGTCTTCCCCTTCTTTCAGGGTGGCATTCGGGGTGTGACGCTTGCCGTTGAGGGTGAGGGTGCGGCATTCCAACGTGCCGTGATCGACGTGCAGGGTGACGCCGGCGGCGGTGACGTGGAAGGTGCCCCAGGCGGTGGCGGTGCTCCAGAAACAGCGGTGATCGGGCGCGGCTTTGATGGTGACGGCGCGCTCGCCGCCCTGGTAGCGGAAGCCGCCGGCGGCGAGGAAAGTACTCCAGGCGGACATGGCGCGGGCGTAATGGTGGCCGCACTCGGGCTCGTTCCAGGGGTTGCGCTTTTCG
Organism: Candidatus Solibacter sp.; assembly: GCA_050014175.1. GTDB lineage: Bacteria > Acidobacteriota > Terriglobia > Bryobacterales > Bryobacteraceae > Solibacter. Next base: position 35,424 of record JBEKDV010000013.1, read on the forward strand.
CCATCGTGGCGGGAGCGGGTGTTGCGCACGCACTCGGCGCCCTGGGCGGTCATGCCGGCGTAGATCATGTGGGCGGCGGCGAGGTATTCCAGACCGGTCCAGGCCTCGGCGTAGTAGGGGAACGGAATGCGCGGGCGCTCGGCCTTGCCGTAATCGCAGATGACGAGCGCCGCTTCGTCGTTGAGGGCGTAGGTGCGCTGCACGGTATTGTGATTGGTGAGCGTGCGCTTGTAGTTGTAGCGGTAGATGGACTCCAGAGTTTTGCGAATGTTGGCGGGTGACACCAGGGGGCCGAGGCCAGCGACTTCGGACATGTACTGGCCCACCAACTGATCGAGCAGGCAACCGGCGCCCACCTGGTATTGCGGCTTCTCGGTGTCCTCGGAGCCCATGTTGCTGAGCAAGGAGGCGGCGATTTTATCTTTGGCGACGCCGCGGATCTGCTGAATGTAGTATTCGCCATTGAAGAGATTGGCGTCGATCCACTGGCGTCCGCTTTCGAAGAGGCGGCGGTATTCGGCGGCGCTAGAGGGGTCGCCGGCGGCGCGCGCCATTTCCTCGGCAGCGCGCAGGGCGCCCAGGTAATAGATGCCGCACATGGGGTTGGGGCCGTAGAACTCCACGTCGTAGGTGTTGTGTTGGACGCCTTCGAGGACGCCATCGCGGTCGGCATCCCAGCCGCCGGGAATCCAGGCGAATTCGAGGGCCTTCTTGACGCGGGGCCAGATGGCGCGCAGCCAGTCGAGGTCGCCGGAGAGGGACCAATCGAGGTAGGCGTGCATAATCTGGCCCATGGTGCCATCGGCGGCGGCGTGGCCCCAGAGCGGTTCTTTGTGCGGCAGGTTCTCGCGGAAGTGCAAGGCGCCGGCGGCGTCGAGATCGTAACCGAAACTGGTGGCGCGCAGGGAGCGGGCGAAGGTAGGGAAGAGGTGGGCGGTAGCGGTTTCGTAGTTCCAGACGTGGGTGCAACTGCCGTGGCAGCAGCCGGCGTGGTCGTTGGCGCCTTCGAAGCCGTGGAACTCGCCATCGGCGGTGCGGAAGCAGACGGGGGTGACGAGAGTGGAGAGATTGGCGCTGGCGGCGTCCTTAATGGCGGGGGGGATGGTGGATTCGCGTAGGGCGGCGGCGAAGCGGCGGGTCTTCTTTTCCAGGGCGTCGAGGTGGGCGGCGGCGTACTCGGCGGCGGCCCAGGCGTCGGGGAAGCGGGTGCTGTAGTGGTTGCCGAGGAGGGTGTCTTCGTCGCCCTTGGGAGCGGTCCAGCCGCAGCGGCGGGGTGTGCGATTGGGGAAGTGCCAGGCGAGCAGGAAAGTGAAATCGGCGTGCACGCCGGGGGCGATGGTGCGGTTGAGGCAGAGCGCGCCCACGCCGCTGCGGGCTTCGGGTTCGGGGCCGAGTTCGCCATCGGCGGAGAAATCGTCCCAGAAGAGCATGGGGGAGTTCCACCAGCGGTCGCGCTGCCAGCCGCGCAGGTAGGTGACGTGGGCCTCGTCGGGATGGAGGGCGGTGAGGGCGAAGCTGCCCTTGAGGGGATCGGCGGCGGCGAGGCCGGGACTGTGCATGAAGAGGCCGGCGAGGGCTGGGGAGCCGCGGTAGTCGTTGATGCGCGTGTCGGTGGCCGGCCCAGAGGGCGCCCCGCGGCCGGTGGGGTTGTCGATGGACCAGGCGATGGAGGCTTTGGCGGGCGCCGCTCCGGGGTTCGTGACGCGGTAGCGCAGGATGGCGACGGGGAGGCCACTCTCGTCGGGGTCGTGGGGGATGAAGGGGGTGAAGGCTTCGAGGGAGACGCGGACGGGGAGGACGGGATCGGCGAAATCGATGCGGGCGAAGGGGAACTCGCCGGTAAAGGTGGCGGAGGCGAGGCGGACGAGGCCGGGGGCGTTCTTGGTGCCGAGCCCGCTGGAGCCTTCGTAAGGCGGCTGGATGCGGGATTCGAGGACGCGGGCGATGGGCTTGCGGGCGCCGGCCTGCACCCAGATGGCGGGGAAGGCGTAGCTGGGTGCGTTGCCCTTGTCGGGGCGGTTGAAGATTTCCCAGTCGCGGAGTTGGCCGCGTCCGCCCAGCGAGAGGGCGCCGGCGGCGACGCCTCCCAAGGGGAAGGCGATGGCCGTGAGGTGCCGTCCGGTGAAGACGCGGGGGTAGGAGATGTCGGGCGCGGGCGGCGGCGCGGTCTGCGCGGGGGCGGGAGGTTGGGTTTGGGCGGGGGCGCTGGCTTGGGTGGCGGCGCTGGCGAAGGCCACTTGCTGGAGAAAAGTGCGGCGCTTGGTGGACATCAGGTATAGCGTACTCCCCGGCGCGGACGGGTGGGGGGATCCTCTTCCTTGCACTCGAAATCGAAAGCTAGGTGCGGCGGGGGCGGATCTCGAAATTCACGCCTTCCTGGGACTGAAGATGGACGAGAACCCGGAACAGGTTCTTGGCCGAAGGGTTACCATTGGGCCCGAACATGCGCATGAGGCTGGTGGCCGGGATGGTGGTCGCCTGTTCGAGTTGCGGGAAGCCGAGGGTAGCGTTGATGTAGTTTCTTAGGATCGCGCGGCCCGTCTTTTCATCGCCGGAGAGCATGAGTTCAATTGCTTCACGAAGAAGCGCCTTGCGGAAGGCGGGCTCGCGCTGCGCGCGGTCGCGGATTGTTTCGCGGAAATCCTTTGTCAGGGGCATATCGTGTCTTCCTTAAAATCTGCGGCGGTTGTAGTCCGCCCAGTGCGCCGCGGCGGCTTCAATATCAGTCCGCTGCCGCTTCTTGGTACCGCCGCCAATCAAAATCACCAGCCGGCTGCCGTCCCGCCCGAAATAGATGCGGTAGCCGGGGCCGAAATCGATCCGGTATTCCAGAACGCCGGCGCCGACGGGCTTGACGTTCGAGAGATTGCCGTCAGCAATCCGTTCAGGGGCTGTCGTGACCTTCGCCGCGGCCTGCACGTTTAGGCCACGAAGCCATTTCGCGAAGGCGCTTTTCCCCGCGGCGTCAACCTATTCCCTGACGGCGATCACTATCCAATGCTAACACATATGTTATCAGTGCGCGCGGTCTAATACCAGGGCTGGTCAATCATCCGTTTGCGCCACCCGCCAATCCGCTACCGTGAAGCTATGGCTGAAGCCAGTAGACTTGACTTCGACGACCCGGCCCCCATCGATGAGGAGGAAGACGAGGAAGCCCTTGCCGCCATTGATGAGGGCATCCGCGACGCCGAGGCTGGCCGTACTCTGCCCATAGAAGAAGTCCGAAGTCTCTTGCCCAATTGGATTACCGCCTCCTCTTCACGTAAAAAGCGCTAAACGACCTGTCCGGGATCGTGGGGCATATCGCCCAGGACGACGACGAGGTCGCTTCCCGTTTTGGCGAGGCCTTGCTCGATCACGTTGATCTGCTCGGCCGGTTCCCCCGCATGGGGAACACCATTCGCAAAAGGTCGCGGGTGCGTAAGCTGGTCCACAGTCCGATTCTTGTCTACTACCAGGTCCATGAGGAGAAGCATCTGGTCGAGGTCCTTCATTTCCGCCACGGATCGCGCAAACCGCCGAAATTCTAAAGCGCCGGACGCGGACGGCGGCGCGGCCTGCAAAGACGCGGGGTCCCGCCGCCGCCCCAGCATCGCCAGGCGCGAAATTGCTACCCTGAGACGTTGACCAAGTGACTATCCGGCCGGCTAGCGACCGCTCGCTCCTGCTCTCTTTCGGCGGCGGAATTTCTATCGATGCCCATCTCGCCGTGGCGCGCCTCACGCGCTGCCTCGCAGGCGTCCGCGGCATCCTCAATCTGCATCCGGCCTACAACTCCGTGCTGGTCGATTTCGACCCGCGATTGCGCTCCCACGCCCAGGTGGAGGCGCTCGTCCGCGAGCGCCTCGCCGCGCCTACGGACGCGCCGCCGCCCGAGCCGCGGCGCATCGAGATCCCTGTCCGCTATGGCGGCGAGAGCGGCCCCGATCTCGGCGACGTGGCGCGCCACTGCGGGATCGGCGAACAGCGCGTCGTGGAACTGCACGCGGCGGCGGAGTACCTGGTCTACTTCGTGGGCTTTGCCACCTGCTTTCCCTACCTGGGTGGCCTGCCGCCCGAATTGGCCACCCCGCGCCTGCCCGCGCCCCGCAAACAGGTGCCGGTGGGGAGCGTCGCCATCGGCGGCGCGCAGGCCGGAATCTACCCTCTATCCTCGCCCGGCGGTTGGCGTCTCATCGGGCGCACCCCGCTCAAGTTGTTCGACCCTTCCGCCTCCCCGCCGCCGCTCCTCCGCATGGGCGACCGCGTCCGCTTTGTCCCGCTACCGGGAGCCCCGCGGTGAGCCGCATCCACGTCATCAAGCCCGGCTTCCTCACCACCGTGCAGGACCTGGGCCGCTTCGGGTACGCGCATTTCGGCATCTCCGCATCCGGCGCCGCGGACCCGCTGGCCTTGCGCGCCGGCAATCTGCTGGTGGGCAATGCGGAAAACGCTCCAGCTCTGGAGATGACCCTCACCGGCGGCGAGTTCGGCTTCGAAAGAGCCGCCGTGATCGCGCTCACCGGTTCGGATTTCGGCTCTTCCGTCCCCATGTGGCAGCCGGTGGAAATCCGCCCCGGCGAAATCGTGCGCTCTGGACCCGCGCGCCACGGAGCGCGTTGTTACCTCTCGGTCCGCGGCGGACTCGATGTACCGCTCATCATGGGCAGCGCGTCGGTACATGTGATGACGGGTGTAGGTGGACGGCCGCTCCGCGCTGGCGACGTGCTCCCCATCGGCGACACGTGCGTGCGCCGGCCTCGCAAGCCGGCCCTGGGAGTTCCTTCGCACCATGGGATGGCATACCTGCGGGCTACCGCCGGACCGCAAGCGCGCTGGTTCGGCGAAGAGCTCTACACCGCCGGCTATCGGGTCAGCGAGGAATCCAATCGCATGGGCATCCGCCTGCGCGGGCCGGCACTGCCCCCGCCGGCGCTTCTCTCCCAGGATGGACATATGATCACCGAAGGGGTCGCCTTGGGCGCGGTGCAGGCGCCGCCCGATGGGCAGCCCATTGTGCTCTTCGTGGAACACCAAACCACCGGCGGCTATCCCAAGCCGGCCAATGTGATCTCCGCCGATTTTTGGCGGCTCGGCCAGTTGCGCCCGCGCGACGAAGTCCGCTTCGAGCGCGTCACCATGGAAGGCGCGCTCAGCTTGCTGCGCGACCAGGAGGAGTGGCTGTATTCGCTATGAATATCGACCTGAACTGCGACATGGGTGAACTGGAGGACGCGGCGCACGAGGCCGCCCTCATGGCATTCATCACCTCGGCCAACATCGCCTGCGGCGGCCACGCCGGCGACGAGCGGACCATGGAGCGCACCGCGCGGCTGGCGCTCGAACGCGGCGTGCGCATCGGCGCCCACCCGGGCTATCCCGACCGCGAGAATTTCGGACGCCTCGAAATCGCCATGGCCCCGGAGGCCATCGCCGATACCGTATATGAGCAGATCGCGCGCCTGGACGAGGTGGTGCAGCGGCTGGGCGGCACAATCGTGCACGTCAAGCCCCACGGCGCGCTCTACAATGTCGCCGTGCGCAACGCCGACGTGGCAAGCGCCATCGCACGCGGCGTGGCCCGCTGGAATCCCGGCGTTACCCTCTTCGGGCTGGCCGGGTCGCCCATGCTCGACGTCTGGCGCGCCATGGGCATGGCAGTGGCCGGCGAGGCCTTCGCCGACCGGCGCTACCAGGCCGACGGCACCCTGCGCCCGCGCAAATTCCCCGACGCCTTGATTACCGATCCCGAAGAGGCGGCGGCGCAGGCCCTGCGCTTTGCCCGCCAGGGTCTGGCGGATACCATTTGCGTGCACGGCGACACCCCCGGAAGCGTGGCCATTCTGCGGGCTTGCCGCAACGCATTAACATGACGCGTTAACATGGTGACGATGAGGTTCGTTCTCGCCCTGGCATTCGCGGCGCCGCTGTTCGCCCAGAATTGCGTGTACGTCGCCACACCGTCCAGTTTTAGCATCAGCGCGGCGACCACCCCGGCCGCGTTTACGGTGACGCAAACCCAGGGCAGCGTTTGCGGGCCGTACATCGCGACCACCCAGACCGTCTGGCTGCACATCAACGACCCCAGCGGAGGCGTGCCCGGCACCAGTGTTACCTTCACCGCCGATGCCAATCCAGGCGCCACACAGCGCATAGGACTCATCGTCATCTCTGGACAGTTGAACGTCTACGTTACCCAGGCCGGCGCCACCTGCAACTTCGGCATGACGCCCACCAGTCAGAACTTCCCGGTGGGCGGCGGCAACGGGGTGGCCAACATTCAGGCCGGTTGCTCCTGGCAGGCCAGTACGAGCGTGACGTGGATCGCTTTCAACGGAGTTGCCATTGGCACGCAAAACGGCACGGTCAACTATTCGGTGGCGGCGAATACCTGTGTCGCCGGACGCAGCGGAACCATCACGCTGCAGACCGGTCTGGCAAGCCCGCCTGCGCTGGCCGTCACGCAGGATGGAGCGCCGGGCAATCTCACGCTCTCTCCGGCCAGCATCACCGCCGCGGCGGCCGCCAGCGACGGCCGCATCACCGTCAGCACGGGGGATGGCTGCAATTGGAGCGCCACCGCCGACGTGAGTTGGATCCAAATCACCTATGGCTCCCCCGGCACGGGCAGCGGCGGGATCTCCTATCATCTGCTCGCCAACACCAGCGCCCAGCGCACCGGCAACATCCACGTGGGCACTCTCACCTGCATCATCACCCAACAGGCGCCCGGTCCGCCGCCCGCGGTGCTCTCCAGCGTGGCCAACGCCGCCAACTACAATACCGACGCGGTCTCGCCCGGGGAAATTGTGGCCCTCTTCGGCTCCGGCCTCGGCCCGGCTTCCATCGTGACCCTGCAGGTAAGCAACGGAGTCGTGACCAATACCCTGGCCGGCACCCAGGTGCTGTTCGACAGCGTGGCCGCGCCCATGATTTACACGTTGAGCGGGCAGGTCAGCGCCGTCGTGCCCTATGGCGTCGCCGGCAAGACCAGCACCCAGGTGCAGGTGTCGTATCAAGGTTCGCTTTCCAACACCGTGACCATGCCCGTGCGGGCCGCCACCCCGGCCATCTTCTCGCTCGACGCCAGCGGCGTCGGACCGGGCGCCATTTTGAACCAGGATCTTTCCGTCAATTCCACCGGCAATCCCGCCGCGCGGCTCTCCGTGATCGCCCTCTACTGCACCGGAGGCGGCGTCACCCAGCCTCCGAGTACCGATGGCGCCGTGATCGCGGGAGCGTCGTTCCTGCTGGCGCAGACCCCGGTGGTGACCATCGGCGGCGTGAATGCGGTCGTGCAGTATGCCGGCGCGGCGCCCGGCAGCGTGGCCGGATTGACCCAGATCAACGTTCAGGTTCCCGCCGGCGTGACGCCCGCAAACGCCTTGCCCGTGATCGTGAAAATCGGCGACTTCGCCAGCACCGCCAGCGTGACCGTAGCCGTGAAGTAGCTGTGCCTACGACGCCCTCGCCGGCCGGTTTGGCCCGCCCTATCTCAAAAATGGAATCGATACCGTACCTGCATGTAGATCTGCCTCGGTTCCGCATAATGAGTGCCGCCGAAGGTTGCGCTGTTGTCGAGCAGAAAGCGGCGGTTCGACAAGTTTAGAGAGGTCACCGACAAGGTCAGGTTCTCCGAGACCGCCTTGCTGGCCGAAAGGTCGAAGGTGGTGTGCCCCGGAAGATGCGCCGACACAGGGCTGGAGCCGTCGGTGAAGCCCGAACCGTAATACAGGTTTCCTCCCGCCGTCATTCGCCACGGCAGGCTGAAGTTGAACCCCGTGTGAAACGTCTGTCTTTGATCGTGGTCCAACAGGAAATAGCCGCTCGTGGGAGGCGAGAAGTCGGTAAGGCCGCCGCTGACCGCCCCCGAACCTTCGGCATGCGCATAAGCGTACGCCAGGTAAATCTCCCCTCGCCGGGCAATCCTCGGAGAGCGCATCGACACCTCCCATCCGTACAGCCTCGCGCCGTCGACGGTCAGCGGGAAAAAGACGTTGGAATTGCCGATGGCGTTGTGGTCGAAGTAGTTCCGCGCGCGCTGGTGGTAGTTGTTTACGTCGAACACCCAACCGTGCATCGGAATGGTGAGGCCGAACTGATGTTCCTCGTCGCGCTCGCCACGAAGCGGAATAAAACCAAGTCCCTGCGACACCGCATAATCGAGCAGCGGACCGGCTACCGTGGAAAGCGGCGGCGCCTGGTAATACCTGCCCCAAAAGCCCCGCAGAACCCAGTTCAAATGAGGCACGCGAATGGCTCCTCCGAGCCGCGGGCTCGCCGCATTCTCGGAAACCGCGCCGCTGAAGTGCGTCAGCCGCACTCCCAGGGTGAGCGTAAGCCACGAGAAGGCCTTGTATTGATCTTCCAGGAACGCCGCTTCCAGGTGGCCGGTGGCGATTCGATCCTGCGCCAGGGAAAGTCCGGACCCGTCGTTGGCCGTCAACTTCACAGCCTCATCGTCGTGCTGTCCGAAGCCGTACACTCCAACGCTCGTATTGTGGTGCGTGGTGACAGCACTGAGCGTGACTTGCGCTCCCCCGTACTGCGATTCGCGATGCTGCTTCGTGGCGACCGGCGTGTCGTTGGGATCGCCATCGTAGTTGGCGCGGTTGTAGTGATAAAACGGGGATACCGTGAGCAGCCAGCCGGGCTGGTAGGTATGCACCCACGAGAGATTAGCCAGGGCGTCCCGTTCGCGCTCCACATCGCGGACACCTGCCGCCTGGGCATCCGCATCGTTGGGGACCTGGTAGTCGTCGCGCCGCATCGACGTGACAAAACGGAATTGATCGTTGGCATCGCGATTGTAGATTAGCGTGCCCATGCCGCCGAGACCCCAAACCCGGTCGTGCAGAACATCCGGCCCCGGCGTTTCCAGGCCGTGGCCGCCGCGATTGCCATTGACGCTGGCAAAATAGGCGAACTTTTCCGTGTGGCTTCCAAAGTTCACTTGATCGTCGGTCTGCTGGAATGTGCCGTAGGTCGTGAGCACCTCCGCCTCATTGTTCCGCTCGAAGCCGGTCCTGGGAACCACGTTGAACACGCCATAGGTGCGGTCGCCGGACGCCGCGGAATATCCTCCGCGCTGCGCTTCGAGGTAGTCGATGTCCTTGGGATCGATCTGCGGGCCGACGTTGCTGGCGATGTTGGTATTCGGAATGGGAACGCCGTCGATCGCCCACGTCACCTGGTGGCCGCCGCGCACGTGCAGTTGATCGTGCGTGACCCACGCCCCTGGAACGTAATCGGTAATCATAGTCAGGCTGTTGCTCAAGTCCGCTCCGGGCGTCATCGCGATTTCGCTGCGGCTCACCATCGTGGTGGGCGTCATTTGCTCCGGGCTGACGGCCATAGCGCCTTCCGAGACGCTCACCTCCTCGCGCCGGACGCCGACGGCCAGTTGAAAATGCAGAATCGGGGAACTGCCGGAGGTCACGATAATCTCTTGCACCGAAGGGGCAAAGCCGTCCTTCGTCACGCTCACGATATACGATCCAACCGGCACCGCGGCCGCCGCAAAGCGTCCCTCGGCATCGGTCGGCAGCTTTTGTGAATAGTCCGAGTTGGCGGCCTTCACGACTGCCATCGCCCCTGGAACGGGACGATGATCCGAATCGTGAACGATTCCACGTACGCTGGCGACGACAACGGCCCACGTCATCGTAGGCCGCAGAAGCGCGAGCACGATGACCAAGGCTCGCGAAAAGCGCGGTGCGTCGAACCCACCCATTGAAGAATCTCCCTTGACGACTCGAATGCAAAATGCGCCCTCTGGTGGCGCATGGTCAACTCCTTACGCGGGATACCACGCGAGCGGAGAGGCGGGTGGGGGGCGTTGCCGCAGGGCGTGGTCGGAGAGGTGTGCTGCCGTGGAAGGTTCGACACCGCGCACAAGGGTGGGAAACTCAGCGGGTGGCGCCCAGGATCCGGAGGAAGGCGACACGAATCCACTTGTGCCGATACCCCCCAGCGTCAGTCCGCGGCAGTCGCTGCCGCAGGATTGGCTGGATAGTGCCGCGCCCGCCGGGCGCTTCGCGTTCGCCTTGCCGCAGCAGCACTTCGCCCGGCTCCGGCAACAGGACGAATTGCAGGCGCTCAACGATCGGGCCGCGAGAGGCGCCAGGGAAGCCAACGAGAAGAACAAAGCCAGACATGCGGCCACCATGCCGCGCGCCCAGCGAAAGCTATCCCGTAATCCCAGCATCCTTGGGAAAAGTGTACCACGTGCCCCGCTTCTCGCCGCCGGACCGGATCGACGAAGACGAAGAGCAAAGAAGAACCACCGCCTTTGTCCTACAATGGAACCTCAGAGATGCATTCGTCAGCCCAACGTCCCGTTGCGCCTCCACAGAGCGCCCTAACCACCTGATGCCTCTCCTCGCCACCCTCTTCGGAGCCGCTTTTACCCTCGCCACCGCCTACTCGCTCGGCGCCCTCCTCATGCGTCGCCATCCCGCCCCGCCGGAGATCCTGCTCGCCATCGGCGCCGCCACGGAGAGCGTTATCGTCTTCCTCCTTCTCCTCTTCCATCTGGCACACTGGAGCGTCTTTCTCGCCATCGGCGCCGCCGCCCTCCTCGCCGCCTGGCGCTTTCGCACCCCCGCCGCGCACGATCCCATCCGCATTCCACGCGCCGCGTGGGTCGTCTTCCTCCCCTACGGCGTCTGGTACCTGGTCAACGCGCTCGCCCCGGAAACCACCGCCGACGGCATCACCTACCACCTCGGACTGCCCAACGAGTATCTCCGCCTCGGCGGCTTTCCCGACCACATCACCTTCTACGACGTCGTGCCGCAGGGCATGGAGATGCTTTATACCGTGGCCTTTGCCTTTGGCCGCCACGCCGCCGCCAAACTGGTGGAGTTCGCCTTCTTCCTCGGCACCCTGCCGCTGATCTTCCGCGTCGGCCGCCGCCTGGGCGCCACCGACCTGGCTTGCCTGGTCGCCGCCGTCTTCTATTTCTGCGCGCCCGTGGCCGGCATCACCGGCTCGTCCTCCTACAACGACGCCGCCGGCGTCTTCTACCTCCTCGCCGCCTTCTATCTCCTGCTGTGGAGTAGCCTTCCAGGCTGCCATGCCCCCATTCATGGGGGCATTCTTCAAGCCGCCACGTGCTACCTGCTGCCCGCCGGCGTGCTCGCCGGTTTCTGTTACGCCATCAAGCTTCCCGGCGTCTTCGCCGTGGCCGGCGCGCTGCTCTTCGTAGGACAGGCCTCCTGGCCTGTTGGGATGGGCGTTCCGCCCGCGAAACTTCATGAAAAATGGTGGACCAGGCAAGGTGGGGCAGGCGCTTCCGCCTGCCAACTCCCCATCGAGCCCCCGGG
>JBEKDV010000014.1:0-46117 GCA_050014175.1 Candidatus Solibacter sp.
GCCCGTGACAACCCACGCATCCGAAGCGCGCGAAACTCTGCTTGCCCGCCTCGATCGCCGCATCCTGCGCCGTCAGCGGCTTGGCGCGCCGCGCCAGGATCGACTGCGCATCTTCGGTAGTGGCGGAGGCCATGAATGCGATCAGCGCCTTTCTGGCGTTCGTCTCCAGATCGTAGGCCGGCATGATGCTTCCCGGATATACCAGTTCCGGATTCACCAGTTGTTCGTCCAGCCATCCGGGCGAGTGGTTTTTGGTGACGCCCAACAGGTCCGGCCCGCTCTTGGCTCCCACGCCGCCGAGGTTGTGGCAGGCGATGCAATTCTTTTCCACGAACAACTGCCGCCCATACCCCGCGCTGGGGATCAGCCGCACGCTCGAATAGTAGGTCCCCATCTGTTCGCTGGTCAGCGACAGCATGTAGAAGGTCAGCGCGCGCGCCTGCTCTTTGGTGAAATGGAAATTGGGCATCGGCGAGTTGCGCGAAACGGTATTGGGGTCCAGGAAATGCCGCTCCAGCCACTCCGGGAATCGGCGGACCGCGCCCTCCTCGGTCAGGTCCGGACCCACCGTGCCGCCCACGCCGTTCAGCTTGTGACAACCGCGGCACCCCTGCGTTTCGAAGAGGTGGCGGCCTTCCGCCAACTCCGGCACGCCCGGAACCTCGCCTTCCTTATGGCACCGCCCGCAAGATGCGCGAATGTATTCCTTCGGCAGCAGCGGTTCCTGCCAGAATGGCACTTTCCCGTGCGCGTTCTGCTGGTCCGTCGCCAGCCCTTGCCCGCCGTGACACACCGTGCAGCCGAATTTCGCCGGGATGTGCGGCGCCAGGTTGGCGTGAAAGGTGAAGGGTTGCGGCGCATTCTTCATGGTCGGATCTTCCACCCCAAGGTGGCAGGTGCCGCAGCGGTCCACGCGCTGCAACCCCGGCAGCAGCTCCTGCCGGACGACCACGGCCGCGTTCAACACATCGCTTTTTGCCGCTGCGTTGGGCTCTCCCACCGCTTCCAACCGGTAGAACTCACGCTGGTAGGTTTTCCATCCCGGCGTGCCGGCCTGGAACACGGCCCCCAGCATCAGCGCCAGCACGATCAGGCTCAGCGCGAAGAAGAACTGCGGTAATCTCCGTTCCATCTACTCAGCCCCCACAACGTGGACCCATGGCGGCACCAGCGCCCAACCGGGACCGCGGAACAATGTCCCGACGACAATCAGCACCACATTCACCACCACGAACAGCGTGAACGCCCGAATCGCCCACTTCCGGTCCGCCAGCCGCCGGCTGGGATTCATGTCGACGTACGGAATGGCGAGCAGCGCCAGCACCGCCAGCCCCGGCACGATTACGCCGCCAATCAGCGCCGAGTGGCTGACCAGTTCCTGCAGCCCCAGAAAGTACCACGGAGCCTTCGCCGGATTCGGTGTCTTCGCCGGATTGGCCAGCTCCTCCAGCGGCGCTTGCCAGATAATGGAAACCGCCATCACGGTAGCCACCGTCGCCAGCAATGCCACACCCTCGCGGAAGAACGCGTAGGGATAGGAGAAGACCGTGTCTTCCTCCTCCTCCATGCTCACCGTCTCGAAGATCGGTTTGCCGGTCACCACCTCCATCAGCCCATAGGTCTTGTCCTTCGACGCGGTAGCCACCGCCAGCGGAGCGGGGGTGTCGGGCGCTCCGATGGTAACCAGTTGCGCCGATTTCTCCTCCTGCAACTTCCACACCGGCCGCGAGAGCCCTCCATCCTTGCGCACCCGCCAGAAGTGCACCATGGTCAACAGTGTGACCACGCTCGGCAGCACCGCCACGTGCAGCACGTAGAAGCGCAACAGCGCCGCCTCGCCCACCGCGTGGCCGCCCAGCAGCAATTCGCGAATCTGCGAGCCCACCAACGGTGCGTAACTGCCGATGTTCGTCCCCACCGTGATGGCCCAAAACGCGAGCTGGTCCCACGGCAGAAGATAGCCCGTGAACGAGAGCCCCAAGGTGAGCAGGAACAGCACCACCCCGATCACCCAGTTGAACTGTCGCGGCCGCTTGTACGATCCCGTGTAAAACACCCGGCACATGTGCAGGAAGACGCAGATCACCATGCCGTGGGCGCTCCAGCGGTGCATGTTGCGCAGAAAGCTCCCCAGGTAGACCACAAACTGCAGGTCCTTCATGTCCTGGTATGCCTGCGGCGGATGCGGCCGATAGTAGAACATCAGCGCCACCCCCGTCGTCACCAGAATCAGGAAGAGAAAGAACGTGATGAACCCCAGGTAAAAGGTATGCTTCACCTTCAGGTTCTCTTTTTTTACTTTGGCGGGGTGAATGTGCAGCCACACGTTGAGGAAGACGAACTCGCTCTTCCCCTTGTCGGTAGACAGCGGGTCGCGCCGCACGATCGACTGCCAGGCATCTCGTAAGGGATTCATCATGACACCATGAGGCGATAGCTCGCCGGGACGACGTGGTCCTTATCCACTCTCAGCCGCCCGTCGCGCGCCAGAGTCACTTCAAACCACTCCAACGGCCGCGGCGCGGGACCGTGCTGCACCGTGCCATCGGCGGCGAACACCGAGCCGTGGCAGGGACAATGGAAGCGCTCGTCGCTCTGGAAATACCCCACCGTGCAGCCCAGGTGAGTGCACACCGCGTTGGCCACGGCGAAGCCTTTCTCCCGGTCGCGGAACACGAAGATTTTTTCTTCCGCCAGAAACGTCGGAGGGCCAAACGAAAAATCCGCCGGGTTGCCGATCTTGAAGCTTTGCGGCGGCTCGTAAAAAACGCTCGGCGTAAGAAACCGTACCACCGCTCCCAAACTCAAGCTGACCGCCGACCCCAACGCCACGAGCCCCGCCGTGCCCCAACTAAAAAACGTTCGTCGCCTCATGCCTTCTCCCATAGCTCTTGTTCCCGAATCACTGCGCCAACCGAAAGCACATCCGAGCCGCGACCGTCAGTACCTACGCAGCTGAATTCTGCAACTTTCTGGCAGAATATTCTCACACCCACCATTCCCAGCCAATGCTGGCAGGGCTCCCGCCGCACTCCGAAATATCCGCCAACTTCCCAGAACCCGCGTGGCGTCAGCCCGCATTCCTCCGCTTCCTCTGCGTTCTCAGGTGTTGACTTTTCTCTTCCTCCGCGTCTTCCCTCCGCGACTCCGCGACTCCGCGTCAAACACAAGGCCTGTTTGGTTCCGGCTTCCCCGGGTCAGGGAGCGGTTGCCGGATGCTCTTGCCCTCACTCGAATACCTCCCGCTCCTGCTGCTCCAGGGCCTCCATGGTGATGGCCTGCGTCGGACACCGCTCCGCGCACAGCGCGCACCGGATACACTTTTCTTCGTTCTTGATGATCGCCCCCGCCCGTTTCGCCGGAAGTTCACTGGCGCCCATCCCGTACCGCTTGCGAATCAAGGCGTCGTACCGCTCATCGCCCTGCACCTGCGCCAGGTCCACCAGGCGAAGGCAATTTTCCGGACAGACATCCACGCATCCGGCGCACAGGATGCACTTCGATCCGTCGAATATCGTGTTGACCTGGCACTTCAGGCAGCGCAGCCCTTCCGCCCGCCCCTGCGCCTCGTCGAACCCCAGCTCCACCTCGGCGATCCCGATCCGCCGGTTGGCCGGCAGCACCGGCATGGTCTGCCGCGGCGTGCGCAAGAACCCGCGCGGCATCTCCCAGTGGTTGAAAATCCGGAACCGGCTCAGCGTGCTCTTCGTGCTCTTCCCGTTGAAATAGACGTGGATGCTGCGCGCCGCCCGATGCCCGTTGGCCACCGCTTCCACCAGCACCCGCGGTCCGAACGCCACGTCGCCGCCGGCGAAGACTCCCGGCGCCGTCGTCATCAGGTTCTCGTCGATTTTGAGAATCCCCCGCGGCGTCACCTGTACCTCGTCCTGGCCGCCCAGGAACGCGAGGTCCGCCTGCTGCCCGATGGCCAGCACCACCGTGTCGCACGGAATCACCTTTTCTTCGTCGCTGAACGCCGGATTGAAACGCCCGTTTTCGTCGAACACCGAGACGCACGCGCGCACCCTGAGTCCGGTCACCACACCGTTCGCGCCCACGATCTCCTTCGGCCCCCAGGAGTTTTCCACCGCGATGCCTTCGTGCTCGGCCTCCTGGACTTCGCTTTGCCACGCCGGCATCTGCTGGCGCGATTCCAGGCTGACCAGGCATACCTGCTCGGCGCCCGACCGCAGCGCCATGCGCGCCGCGTCGAAGGCCGGCTGCAAACTCTCCCCGCCGGATTCGCCGCTGCCCGGCTCTCCCAACTCCTGCACCAATCGCACCGCCGCGCGCGCCACGTCGATCGCCACGTTGCCGCCGCCCACCACCACCAACCGCTTCCCCAACTCGATTTCGTAGCCCAGGTTGGCGTTGATCAGGAAATCGATGCCGTTGAAAACCCCCGCCAGGTGCGCCCCCGGAATGTTCAGTTCGCGCCCCTTGTTGAGGCCCGTGGCCAGCAGTACCGCGTCGAACCGGGAGCGCAGTTGAGCAAAAGAAATGTCGCGCCCCAGCGTCATGCGCGTGTGCAGCCTGACCCCCATCGCCAGGATGTTGTCCACTTCCATCTTGATGATTTCCCGCGGAAGCCGAAAGTGGGGAATGCCCAGATAGAGCATTCCCCCCGGGACGGGCGCCGACTCGAAGACTTCTACCGAGTAACCCAGCAGTGCCAGGTCGTGAGCACAGGTCAGACCGCATACGCCCGCTCCCACAATCGCAACTTTCTTTCCGCGCTTCGCCGCCGGCGCCAGAAGCTTGCGCGCCGGATCGTGCCCCGCGCCCAGGTTGTGCCGCTCCGTGGCGTATCGCTTGAGCGCGCAGATGGCGATCGGCTCATCGATCTTGCCGCGCCGGCACGCGTCTTCGCAAGGGTGCGCGCAGATCCGTCCCAGCACGTAGGCGAACGGATTCGGCGCGCGCGCCAGCAGGTATGCCTCCTCGTCCCGGGATATCCCGATAGCCTGCACGTACCGCCCGCATTCCGTGTGGATCGGGCAGGCCGTGCGGCACGGAATGTTCCGGTCGAAGTACTCCTGGTCCGGCACTGTGACGCGATAGCGCATGGCGGCTTCCGTCTACTGCTTCTTCAGCTTCTCGATTTCTTCATCGCTCAACGCCGGGAAAAACGCCTTCGGGTTCTTGTCTTTCCGCTCCGTCTGATCGTAAACCATGAAGTCGAAAATCTGTTTTCCCTGGTTGTCGCTGATGCCCGAGTTCGGCTTGTGCATCATGCGTTTCACGTAGCGCTCCCACTCGTCGCGCTTCATCATCGTATTGAGCGGCCGCGCGATGGTGTGGCACTTCGAGCATTTGCTCGCAAACAGCTTATAGGCCGTCTGCTGCGCGGGCGGATAAGCGCTCACGTCGATCTTGTCCGGCCCCTTGTCCTGTGGCAGCACCACATTGCTCGTCTGCGCCACCAGGAAAACCGGCGCCAGCAGCATCATGATCTGGATCGTTCTTTTCATGTCAGTCACTCCTTTACCACATCAATCGCACATCGAGTCTGAACAACTTGTCCAACACCGCCGCGCCCGAAACCGGATCCTGGTCCCGCTCCTGGCCGTAGCTGGCGCGCACCACCACGTTGCCCAGTTCCGTCAGCGCTTTTTCGCTGCCGATATTCCAGGCGTTGGTATAAGTCCCCGGCCCGCCGGCGATACTCTGCTTCATGCGGTCGAACCGCGCCATGACGGCGAATCCCCGCTGGATGTAATAATCCAACTCGGCGCGATACCCGTTCGAGGTGTAGCGGGTGGTGGGGCCGCCCTGCACGTCCTGCCAGTCGTCGCTGCTGCGCAGATACCCGCCCAGCACGTCCAGCTTATCCGCGAACAGGTAGTTACCGAACACCCCGTAGCGGCGAATCCTGGGATGGTAAGTGAACTGGTTGTCGGCGCCCGAGTTCTGCACCTGGTCTTTCGAGCCTTGGTACGTCATGAACGTGACGCCGCCATCGGGGCCGAACCAGTAATCGGCGTCGAACCAGTAATCCTTGGAGTTCTTGGTGGAGCTATAGATGATCTCGCTGCCGTCGGCGTTTAGCCCGTTGGTGACTTTGCCCGAAACCGCGAGCACCTGCTTGAAGTAATTCGAAGCCCACGTGTATCCCACGTTGACCCCCACCGGATGCTGGTCCAACGTGAAGTTGGTCGGGCTGGTGTAAGTCAACAGCGGCGCCGGATCGGGGAACAGGTTGTAGAACATCGCCGCCCGCGTGCCTTCCCCCTCCTGCATGTGCATTTGGCCGGCCTTGATGAAAAAGCTGCTGTTGGCGCGGCCCGCCGTGTAGCTCATCACCGCCTGTTCCAGGAACGGACTGGCGCCGCCCTGCGACAACTCGAAGTGCGTGAAGTAGGAAAACCCGCTGTCCGGCACGCTTCCGGCCGCGAACAACGCGACTTCATCCAGGTTGAAGCTGGTGCTGGACGTGGGACTGATGGCATCGCCCTTCGTCTTGTCCGCCGTGAAACTGCCCTGCGCGATCACCGCCAGCGAATTGGTGATGCTGAACTTGATATTCTTGTCCAGCTCCGTAATCTTCGGCGCCGGCTTGCTGCCATCCATTTCGTCGGGAGGCAGCCGGTACCCCAGCCGCTTGAACATATAGCCGGTCTTATTCAGCGCCGGCGGAATGGTGTGGCAGCTATAACACTTCACACCGAATTTCCGCGCGAACGCCGGTATCGCACGTGCCGGCTGCGGAGCCAGCACCGCGTAACCCAGGGCCGCTAAAACCGGCATAAGAGCCGGGAGCCAGGACTTACTTCTTGGTAGAGCCATGCCGGGAGGCAATGCACGGCACTGGCCGGGCAGGCCCTCCTTTGATCTCAAGCACCTACGAGCACTCCAACGTCGAGTTGTGGAACCGATTCCCCGATATCTCTGGCCCGCTGTGGAATTTATTCCCCAGCGTAGCGTAGCCTTTCAGGCCGGGTGCCCTTTGGGCGGCCCGCTTTCCAGCGGGCATTCTTCGGCCGCTCCCTTCACCCCTCCCGCTTCAGCAGCCCGTAAAACGTCTTGCGATCCACCCCCGCCTCCCGCGCCGCGGCGCTGATATTGCCGTCGCAACGCGCCAACAGCGCTTGCGCGTAAGAGATCTCGAAGCTCGCCAGGTACTGTTCGCGCGCCTCTTTCCACGGCAGGTTGACAAGATGGCCGGCCGCGCCCGCCGGCTGCACGTCTTCGGCGATATCTTCCGGCTCCAACACACCGCCGGGGTGAAGCGCCGTCAGCCTTTCCATCAGATTCTTGAGCTGCCGCACATTGCCCGGCCACGGCTGCCCGAGCAGCGCTTCATAGAATCGCGGCGACGCCGACAGGCTCTTGCCGTACCGCCGCGAAAAGCGCTCCAGGAAAAAACGCGCCAGGTGTGGAATGTCTTCCGGCCTTTCGCGCAATGGCGGCAGTTTCACCGTGACCACTCCCAGCCGGTAGTACAGCTCCTCGCGAAATGTGCCCGCCTTGATCTTGGCCGCCAGGTCCTGGTTCGTCGCGCACAGAATCCGGCAATCCACGCGCACCGGTTCCAGACCCCCCAACCGCCGCAGTTGCCGCTCTTCCACGAAGCGGAACAGCCGCGTTTGCAACTCCACGCTCAAGTCGCCGATCTCGTCCAGAAACAGCGTGCCCCCATCGGCCGATTCGATCAGCCCTTTCTTGGTGCGGTCGGCGCCCGTGAACGCTCCCCGCTCGTAACCGAACAGCTCGCTCTCGATCAGCGATCCCGGCAGCGCGCTGCACTCCACCGGCACGAACGCCCTGTTCTTGCGCGGGCTCTGGCTTTGAATGTAGCGGGCCATCACCTCCTTGCCCGTGCCGCTCTCCCCCAGAATCATCACCGTGGCATCGGTCGCCGCCGCCCGTTGCGCCTTGCCGGTCAATTCCTGCATCACCGCGCTGCGGCTCTGCGGATGGTCGGTTTCGCCCAGCGCCTCCAGCCTTCCTTGCAGCCTTTCCACCTCCTGCTTCAACTCGGCGTGCGCCAGCGCCCGCTTCACCACCAGCAGCAGATCGTCACGCTTGAACGGTTTCTGCAGGTAATCGAACGCGCCGTTGCGCATGGCCAGCACCGCACCCTCCACCGATCCGAATGCGGTGAAAAAAACGATCGGCAGTTCCGGACGCGCCTGGTGCAGGCGCGCAAACACCTCCTCGCCCGCCATCCCCGGCATCCGCATGTCCAGCAACACCAGCTCGGGCGGCCTTGCCAGCGCGTCCGCCAAGCCCTTCACCGGATCCGTGTAGGCCGTCACCGTGGTGTCGGGAAACTTCAGCATGCGCTGAATGTTCTCCCCCATCGCCGCCTCGTCGTCGATTACGAAGATGCGCTTCACTGTAGATTGCCTCCCACAAACCAATGGTAGGGCTGGCCTCGCGTAAAACGCGCCGGCGGCATCTCCACCGCGAAACTGGCTCCGCCTCCGCTCCGGGCTTCGTACCACACGCGCCCGTCGTACATATCGAGCAGGCTGGCCGTCAGGAACAGTCCCAACCCCAGCCGCTCCCGCCCTGCACTCTGCGAGATGAACGGCTCGAACAGGTGCTCCCGAATACTTTCCGGAACCCCCGGGCCATTGTCTTCGATGCGCAGCACCACCTTGGCTCCCGCCGTGCGGTACGCTTCCAGCCGGACCCAGATCGTGCCGCCCTCTCGCCCTTTCAGCGCGTCCAGGGCGTTGGCCAGCAGCCCGCGCACCACTTCGCTCACCACATGCCCCGGCAGATCGACGCGCGCCACATCGGCGATTTCCTTCACCAGCCGCACCCCCTGATCGTGCGCCGTGGAACCGAGCGCCGCCAGCGCTTCTTCCAAGGCCTCCGCCGGAGCCGTGGGGACGAAAACCTCGCCCCCGCGCTCGCGCCGCAACGCCTGCAGCAGTGTGCGCGCGATGTTCCCCATGTAACGCATCTCCTTCAGCATCTGCTGCAGGTCGCCGCACAGCGCCGCATCTTCCTTCCGTTCCTCCAGCAGCACCTCGATGCGGCTGGTCACAATCGCCAGCGGATTGTTGAACTCGTGCATGAATCCCGCCGTGAACTGGCCCAGCAGCGTGAGTTGATGCGACAGGCGCGCCTGCTGGTTCGCGGCCGACAGTTCTTCGCGCAATCTCGCCGTCCGATAGCGCACGTTCTCCAGCCGCAGCTTGGTTTCTTCCGCCTCTTCCCGCGCCTGCCTTCTCTCGCCGAGCACACGCTCATACCGCCGGCGGGAAATCAGCAGCGCCGGAAGCGGCGCCACGAGACACGCCACCGCCAAAATCACACCGCTGCCCGCGGCCGAGGGCGCCAGCCTCCAGTGCAGCACCCAACAGAGCGGCCAAACCCACACCCCGCTGAGCCACGGCCAATGGCGCCGCCAGTCAGGCGGGCGAACGGCCGTGCTGTTTCCTCGCTGCTCTTCGGGCATATGCGTCGGTTGCTGCGATCCTGGCGCATTCTAGCATGGAGTTCCGCCCTGCATAGCATTGTAGAGTAGCCCTCCAGGGCTGCCATGACCCCATTCATGGGGGCATTCTTCGCTAGCTGGGGCAGGCTTCAATCCGAGCCAAGCTCGGACTCTTCTTCCTCTCCGCCCACCCTTTCGCCTACAGTAGAAATACCATGGATACGTTTCCTCCCACCGGACGCACTACGCTGCACCGCCTTCCGCGGCGCGGCGTTTACGACAAAGCCCAGGTCTACGCCATCCTCGACGAAGGCTTTGTCTGCCACGCCGGGTTCGTCATCGACGGCCAGCCGTATGTCATTCCCACCGGCTACGCGCGCTCCGGCGGCGAAATCTTCCTCCACGGTTCCGCCGCCAGCCGTATGTTGGGCGCCCTGGGCGACGGGCTCGATGTGTGCGTCACCGTGACCCTGGTGGACGGATTCGTGCTCTCGCGTTCGGCCTTCCACCACTCCATCAATTACCGCAGCGTGGTCATGCTGGGCCGCGCCCGCGTGTTGTCCGAACCGGCGGAAAAGATGGCCGCCCTGCGTTGCTTCACCAACCACATCCTCCCCGGCCGCTGGGACGAGGTCCGCCCACCCTCGGACCAGGAATTGAAGGCAACGATGGTGTTGGCGCTGCCACTGGAAGAAGTTTCCGCCAAAGTGCGCACCGGTCCGCCCGTGGAAGACGAGGGCGATATCGCGCGCCCCGCCTGGGCCGGAGTGGTGCCCCTCCATGGCCAGTTGGGCGAGCCCGTCCCCATGGACGACCTCCCTCCCGGCGTCCCCCCATTCGACCGGTCCCGCTTCACGCGCTTCTGACCGCCGATTCCGGGCCGCCGCCTCGGACGATTTGTCAGACTCTGACAAACTGCCCGTTTCAACCGGCCTGTTTTCAACAAGTCCGACCTGGGAAACGGAACACGATGTCCGTTTCCCTGTCGTTTCCCTCGCCAACCGCGCGTCCACCTGTTATATTTCTAGAGCCCCATGTCCGACCTCAAGAATCCTCTGGACCGCCTCGACCGGCGGGAATTGCACTGGTTGACGGGCATTTTAAAGGACGCCTGCCGCGAGCGCCTGGAGAAAAACCTGGTCAGCCAGGCCTTCGAAGAACGCCTCTACCAGCGGGGCCCGGTCGAAGGCCGTCTCGACCCCCGCCCTTTTCTCAAAATCTGGGAACCGCGCTACCGCAAGTTCCTCGAAGTCGCTAGCGACTTGCACTCCCAGTTGGAAGGCGAGGACGCCAGGTCCGCCGCCGAAACCCTGCGCGGGCAATTTGCCGCCGCACCCTCCATCACCCGCCACGGACCGGCATCTTCCCACGTTATGATTGAAAAGAATGCCGCGAATCCTGGACGGAAATCGCGTACGCGATGACATCAAGAGCGAACTGAAGCCGCGCGTCGATGCGCTCGCCGCCCGGGGCCGTCCGCCCGGCCTGGCCGTGGTCCTGGTCGGCCACAATCCCGCCTCGGAGATTTACGTTCGCAACAAGATCAAGACCTGCCACGACCTGGGGATTTATTCCGAAGCCATCACGCCGCCCGACTCCATTTCCACCGCCGGACTCTTGGCCATCGTCGAGGGCCTGAATGCGCGCCCCGAAATCGATGGCATCCTGGTGCAGTTGCCTCTCCCATCGCAGGTGGACACCAAGCGTATTCTGATGGCCGTGACACCGGCCAAGGACGTGGACGGTATCCATCCCTGCAACGTCGGCGCGTTGGTGGCCAACCTGCCCGCGCCGCGAGCCTGCACCCCGGCCGGGATTGTCGAGCTGTTGAAACGCAGCGGCATTGCCATGGCGGGACGGCGCGCCGTCGTCGTGGGGCGCAGCGATATCGTGGGCAAGCCGGCCGCCATGATGCTGTTGCACGAGCACGCCACCGTCACCATCTGCCATTCCAAAACGCCCGACCTCGCGGCGGTGTGCCGCGAAGCCGATATCCTGGTGGCCGCCATCGGGCGGGCCGCCATGATCACGCGGGACTTCATTAAGGAAGGGGCCACCGTCATCGATGTGGGCACCAACCGCCTGGACGATCGCCAACAGGTGGAGCGGATTTTCCGCGGCTCGCCGCAAAAACTGGCGGTCTTCGATCGGAACGGCAGTGTGCTGGTGGGCGACGCGGACCCCATCGACGTGGTGGAGCGGGCCGGCGCCTACACCCCGGTTCCGGGCGGCGTGGGGCCGCTGACCATCGCCATGCTGATGGTCAATACCGTGGCTTCGGCCGAGCGCAGCTCGGGCGTATGCTGAAAGTCGGGTTGACCGGCGGCCTCGCCAGCGGAAAATCTTTCGTCGGCGAAGCGCTGGCCGGCTACGGATGTCTGTTGATCCAGGCGGACGAACTCGGGCATGCGGTGCTGGCGCCTGGCGGAGAGGCTTACGAAGCGGTGGTACGGGAATTCGGCCGCGAGATTCTGACCGGCGACGGCGCCATCGACCGCCGCGCCCTGGCGGCGCGCGCTTTCGGCGACGCCGGGCGCCTGGCGCGTTTGAATGCCCTGGTGCACCCGGCGGTAATCCAGCGCGAAGACGAGTCGATCGCCGCGTTTGGGGCGGCGCATCCCGACGGGATTGCCGTCGTGGAAGCGGCCATCCTCATCGAAACCGGCAGCTACGCGCGCTTCGACAAACTGATTCTGGTTACCTGCGCCGAACAACAGCAGGTGGAACGCGCCCTGCGGCGCGAAGGCGCGCTGGAGAGCGATATCCGCGCGCGCATCAGCCGCCAGATGCCGCTGGACGGGAAACGAAAGTATGCGGATTTCGTCATAGATACATCCGGGGAGAAGGAAGACACCCTGCGGCAGACCCGGGCCGTCTACGACGTACTACGGAGAATTCGATTATGAGAGTGCTGCGAACATCTTTCTGGGCTGCCGTGCTGGCTGCCGGTTTTGTCTACCTCACCGGGGTAACCAACTGGGATGTCGGCCGCGTGCTGCGCCCCGTACGCAGTGCCGGCCGCTTGTGGAGCGAGCCTGCCACCGCGCAATCGGCCGGTTTTTCCACCGACGAGCAGAACAACATCGATATTTACAAATCGGCGCGCGACGCCACGGTATTCATCACATCGACGGTCTATACGCGCAGCTTTTTCGGGGTATACCCGGAAAAAGGAACCGGTACCGGGTTCGTGATCACTCCCGAAGGCGATATTCTCACCAATAATCACGTGGCCGGCGGCGGTTCCCAATTGACCGTAACCCTGTCCGATAAGAAGGTGTACAAAGCGCGCGTGCTCGGTTACGATCCGCGTAACGATCTGGCGCTGATCAAAATCGATGCCGGGCGCAAGTTGCCCACCATGCGGCTGGGCGATAGCGACCGGCTGGTGGTGGGACAGAAGGTTCTCGCCATCGGCAACCCGTTCCAGTTCGAAGGCACCCTGACTACCGGGATCGTCAGTTCGCTCGACCGCACCATCGAGACCGAGGAAAACAAGCTGGAAGGCATGATCCAGACCGATGCGGCCATCAATCCCGGCAATAGCGGCGGGCCGCTGCTCGATTCGCACGGCAGCGTGATTGGCATCAATACGGCGATTTATGGGGCGCAGGGCAGTATCGGCATCGGCTTCGCCATGCCCATCTCACGCGCCAAGGCGATGCTGGAGGAATACCAGACGCGCGGCAAGATCTCGCGTCCCTGGCTCGGCCTGGTCACCGTCCCGGTGGCCGGCGATCTGGCGGAGATGCTGCAATTGCCGGCTTCGGGCGGCCTGCTGGTTCAGGAAGTGGAGCGCGGCTCACCGGCCGAAACCGCCGGTCTTCGCGGACCCACGCGGGTGGTGATTGTGAGCAATTTCCGCCTTGGCATCGGCGGCGACCTGATTACGGCGGGCGACGGCCAGCCCATTCAGGATAAGGAATCGCTGAAGCGCCTGATGGACAAGAAGCACGGCGGAGACATGTTGGAGCTGACGGTCTACCGCGGCGGGCGCAACGAGAAGATCCGATTGAAACTGGGAGAAGCCCCGCAGCAGTTTTAGAAAAAGCGCGTCACTGCAAATGCGAAGGGCCGGTCATCCGCGGGGGATGACCGGCCCTTTTGGTCGATTTCACTAGTGCAGGGCGGCGGCCGCGGCCAGACTATTTGGCGCGGGCGGACGCACTTTGTTCTTGCTGCCGGGTGGCCGGCCACGCCGTTTTGGCACGATGTCCGACATCCAGTTTGGGGGCCGGCCCGGACCGCGGCCGCGGCCGCGCGCCAGGCGTTCGAGGCTGATAATTGCCTCTTCGATTTGTTCCCGCTCCGCCTTCAATTCGGCGAGAATTTTGCTGACGTCCATCAAAATAATCCTCCTTGCCGACTCCCGCTCCCCGCCGCAGTCTGAACCACCCATGGGAGCCGTGCATCCCTACCCAGGATACTATCAGAAGTTTACCCGAATTGGGCGGATTTACAAGGTTTAAATTCAAAATTTCCGTAAGAATTTTGATCTAACGAAAATACCGATTAAGTACCGGTATTCCTAGGAATACCGGGAGTGGGGCGATTTATTTGACCCGCTGTTTTTTCCAATAGTAGTAAAAAGGAAGGCCCAAGGCCATCAACCCAAGGCCCATGAGAGACTCGCGCGGGCGTTCGATTGCGGTTGAACACAACAGTATTCCGGCGCCAATCAGGAACAGCAGGGGGATTACCGGATATCCGAGGGTGCGATAGGGCCGCGCCAAGTCAGGGCGCTTCTTGCGAAGTACCAGAACGGCGGCGGCGCTCATACCGTACAAAATCCAACTGGCGAAAATCACCAGATTGAATAAATCGTCGTATTTTCCGGAAAGTACTAATAGGCACGCCCACAGATTCAGTACGATAATCGATACCCCCGGGGTATGGTGCCGCGGGTTTACGCGGCCGATGGCGTGAAAAAAGTACCCCTCGCGGGCGGCGGCGTAGGGTACCCGGGCGCCGGAGAGAATGGAACCGTTGAGGGCGGCGAAAATGCTGATCATGGCGGCGATGGAGACCGCCGCGGCGCCCGGCGCCTGGAAGATCTTGCGCATCATCTCGGCGGCGACGCGCGTGCTGCCGGCCACTTCCGACGGCGTCATGACGTGAAAGTAGGCGGCATTTGCCAGCATATAAATGGCAATTACGCAAAGGGTTCCGCCAATTAACGCACGCGGCAGGTTCTTTTGCGGATCTTTAATCTCCGAGGAAACCATGCTGACATTGTTCCAGCCGTCATAGGCCCAAAGCGCCGCCACCAGCGCCGCGATGAAGCCGGAGAAGGTAAGCGGAACGACCGAGGCGGCTTCCGGCGGGTGTGCCTTGCCGAGCGCCAAACCGGCCACGATGATGGCCGCGATCAAAGCCACCTTTAGAAAGGTCACCGCCACCTGAACATTGCCGCCGATCTTCACCCCGTAATAATTCAGCCAGCCCAGCGACAGAATCAGGGCGATGGCGAATAACTGCCCGTATTGGATTTCGAGCGGTCCGCCATTAGGGCCGATGTGCAGCGGCACGGTGTAAATCACCCCCTTCAGCGGCTCGAAAAAGGTGGTGAGGTAGAGAAAAAACCCGGTGGCGAGGGTGGCAATGGAACCGCTTTTTGCCACCCACATCTGCGTCCAGCTATAAAGGAATCCCCAAAGCGGTCCGTAGGCCTCGCGCAGAAAGGCGTATTCGCCTCCCGCCTCGGGGAGCATGGCGGCGAGTTCGGCATAGCTCAGGGCGCCGGCCAGGGAAAGCAGTCCGCCGGCCACCCACACGGCGAAGACGGCTTCTACGGTGCCGACTTTCTGGATCATAGTCTTCGGCACCAGAAAAATGCCGCTGCCGATGACGGT
The DNA here is from genome assembly GCA_050014175.1 of Candidatus Solibacter sp. Classification (GTDB taxonomy): domain Bacteria; phylum Acidobacteriota; class Terriglobia; order Bryobacterales; family Bryobacteraceae; genus Solibacter. Next base: position 15,244 of record JBEKDV010000014.1, read on the forward strand.
ACCGACGACGATGGACGCCGCGGCCCACGGTCCCAGAGCGCGCTTCAGTTCAATACGGGGTGTTTTTTCCATGGGCGGATTATTCCTCGGGCTCGGCGTGACGGCTGGGCAGATACGGCAGGCCTCCGACGGGTTGACGGACGCCGGCGGTCTCCAGCGGAAAGGGCGCCGGACCTTGGAAGATAGAGGCGAGCAGGCCGACTCCGAAGGTGGTGATGGTACCTATGAGCACGTACCAGGTCCAGGCGATGGGCGTATAGAAATGGATGCCCACCACGATGGAGAGGCCGCAAGCCACGCCGGCGATGGCGGCCCCTTCGCGCGGTTTGCGGGTGAGCACGCCGAGCAGGAAGACGCCGAGCAGCGCGCCCATGGGAATCGATCCGATGGTCAGGCCGGCCTCCAGGACGGATTTCGAATGGCGCGCCCAGATACCGATGGTCAACAGCACCCCGCCCCAGGCGACAGTGGCCAGGCGGGCGATCCGCAGCGCCGCCTTGTCGGTGACGCTCTTGGCGCGCGCGCGATAGAGATCCACCACCGTGGTGGAAGCCAGCGAATTCAACGCCGCGCTCAGGTTGGCCATGGCTGCCGCCAGAATCGCGGCGACGATCAAGCCGGCCAGGCCCGGCGGCAGATTATTCCAGACAAACTCCGGATACAGGCGGTCCTTCTGCGCCGGCGCGGTGAGGTGCAGGTCGGCGTAATGGACGTAAAGCAGCACGCCGATCAGCAGGAACAGGGTGAACTGCACCAGGATGACGACCCAGCTCGCCATCAGCGCGGTGCGGCTCTGCCGCTCGTCGCGCGCGCTCAACAGGCGCTGCACCATGAGTTGATCGGTGCCGTGGGTGGCGGTGGTCAGAAAGCAGCCGCCCGCGACGCCGGCCCAGAAACTGTAGGTGCGCGAGAAGAATTCCATGTTGGGGGCGAAGCGGAAATCGAAAATGGTGAATTTGTGAGCCGCCCCCGCCACCAGCGCCACATGCTCCCAGCCGCCCGGAATCTTGCCCAGGATGATGACGAAGCTGGCGATGGCGCCGAGCACGTAGAGCGTCATCTGCACCACGTCGGTCCAGATCACCGCCGTCATGCCGCCTTCAAAGGTGTAGAAGAGGGTGAGCAGCACGATGAGGACGATGGAGGCGATTTCGCCGGTGCCCAGCACGATGGAAATCACCAGCGAGATGGCGAATACGCGCACGCCTTCGGCGAGGGCGCGGGTCACCAGGAAGATGGAGGCGGTGAGTTTGCGGACGCGTTCGCCGAAGCGGCGGCGCATGAGCTCGTAGGCGGTGAACATTTCGCCGCGAAAGTACTGGGGGAGAAAAACCGCGGAGATGACGAGGCGGGCCAGCAGGTACCCGAGGACGATCTGCAGGAATCCCAGATTGCCGGCGAAGGCCAGGGCCGGGGTGCCGACGATGGTGAGGGTGCTGGTTTCCGCCGAGACGATGGACAGGGCGATAGCCCACCAGGGCGCCGTGCGGCCGCCCAGGAAATAGTCCTTCAGGTTCTTCTGGCCGCTGCGAAAGCGGGCGCCGAAGATGGTGATGGCGACCAGGTAGACGAGAATAACCGCCAGATCGAAATAGCGCATGAGTGGGAAGCGACTTCCCAGCATACCTTTCCGCGAGCGTCCATGGCGGCGAAAATGTGACGCAATCCTTACTCTTCCGTGTGCCGGCGGCGACACACGCGGCCTACGCTGTGATTGGGGTGGTACGGAAAGCCCCCCGGCCGCAAGAGTGATCTGGTATCATTTTGGGTTCGGAACCAGGCGAAGGGAAACGGAGTCCAAGAGAGTTGCGCCATGAAAATGGTTCGGCTATACTCCGCAAGTGTCCACCGATAGCGGGTGGCTCGGTGAGTGGCGCCCGGTTTGCGAGATGGGTCGGCAGGCGCGTACGATAGTCTAATAGCGGAAAACAGCAGGAGGCACACGTTGCATAGTTTTAATCGGACCTACCACAGGATCGCGGCTGTCGCCGTAATGGGTGCCGTGGTTCTTACGGGAACAGCTCAGCTCGCCCGAGCGCAGGCTCCACCAGCGCCGGCAGCTCCACCCGAGAAGAAGGTCAAAGACCAGGGCGAATACGACATTTACAACCAGACGCTCAAGGACGCCGCGAACCCGACGGCGCCGGCGCTGCTCAAGGATCTGGACACCTGGGCGCAGAAATACCCGGAGTCGGACTGGAAGGACGACCGGTCCTACTACTACATCACCGCCTATAACGGCACCAACCAGCCGGCCAAAGTGCTGGAGGTGGGTGGGCAGTTGATGGCGCGCGATCTGAAGACGGTCTTCCCCGATCCCAAGCTGGCGCAATACATTCTGACGGTCCTCTACATGACGGCGGTGAACGTGCAAAAACTGCCCACGGCGACGGCCGACCAGTTGGCGATTGGCGAGAAGGCGGCGCACCAGTTGCAGGAGTTCGTGCCCACGTTCTTCGCCGCTGCCAACAAGCCGGCCGGCGCCACGGATGCCGCCTGGAACGAAGGACGCACCACCATGGAAAAGGTGGCCAAGGACACGTTGATGTACATTGCCACCAAGCCCGGGGCGGACGCCATGAACCGCTACACCACGAGCAAGGACGTGAAGGAGTGCGTGACCGCCGAAACCGCCTACAAGGCCGCGCTGCAGCAGAGTCCGGAGAGCGCGTTCGTCGCCTATCAATTGGGCAGGGCGTTGCGCTGCCAGCAGGCGTCCGGCGCCGAGAAGGTGGCGCAGGCGCTTTACGAATTCGCGCGCGCCGCGGCTCTGGATCCGACGCTGAGCGGCACCATGGATCCCAAAGCGCTCAACACCTACCTGGAGAACGCGTACAACACGTTCCACGGTAGTTTGGAAGGATTGGACCAACTGAAGACGGCGGCGAAGGCATCGCCGCTGCCGCCGGCCGATCTGAAGATTGAGACGGCCACGGCGATTGCCGCGAAGAAACAAGCCGAATTCGAGCAGACCAATCCGCAACTGGCGCTGTGGATGAGGATCAAAGGCGCCCTGGCGGATACCAACGGCGCCACGTATTTCGACAGCGAACTGAAAGATTCGGGAGTGCCGCCGTTGAAGGGCACGCTGCTCGACGCCAAGCCGGCCTGCAAGTCCAAGGAGCTGTTGGTGGCGATTCCGTTGCCCGACCAGCAGGGCACTCCGGTGGCGGAAATCACCCTGAAGCTGGATACGGCGCTGGCGGGCAAGCCCGAAACCGGCGGGACCATTCAGTGGACCGGCGTGCCGAAGGCGTTCACCAAGGACCCGTTCATGCTGACCATGGAAGTGGAGAAGGATAAGCTGGAGAACGTGAAGACCACTCCGTGCGCGGCGGCTCCGGCCAAGAAGGCAGCGCCGAAGAAGAAGTAGTAGTAGGGCGGGGGCGGACGGTTTACGTCCGTCCCCGGTTGCTCCCTCCGTGCGCAGGCATGCCCGGAGTCCTCAGCCGCGGTTGTTTCCTCACAACGCCTTGCCTCTCCCCCTCATGCTGTTATGTGTTGCGGCTATACTGGACGTAGGCAATTCCGCGATATGCCTCTAAAGGTGAGCCAATCGTGAGTACGCATTTTCAAGAGCCCGCGTGGTCGAGCATAGTCGACCGAATTCGTGGCGACGATCCCGCCGGGATGGAAGAACTATATGCCCGGTTTGAAAAGGACGTCCGCTCTTGCGTATGGCGGCAACTGGGGCCACTGCAGGTAGACGACAGAGTCTACGATATCTTGCAAGACATTACCGACAGGATCCGGAAGGGGGAAATTCTAGAGCCAGGGCGGTTCATGCCCTGCGTGCGGACGCTGATCCGCCGGCAGGCGGCCGACTGGCGAGCACGGAGCCCACTTGACGTTGATCCGGTCGAGGACCTCATGGATCAGCGGCCGGAACCAGAGCGGCTTGCGATCAAGAAGAAAAGATTCAACCAAGCACTAGAGATCCTAAGCGGGCTGTCTCAACGCGACCGGGAAGTGTTGAGACGTTTCTATCTCCAGGAAGAACCCGCCGAGGAGATCTGCCGCGCACTCCAACTGACCGAGACTCAATTCCGGTTGATCAAGTCGCGTGCCAAGGCGAGATTCGCAGAGCTTTGGCGGCGGCGCTACGACAGCATGGGCTTACCAGAACCGGGAACTTCCGCCTCGCCATCCGCTCGTCGGCACACGAAGAGCGGCGCGATGGGTGGCCAAGTTCTGAGGCACGCTGCCGAAACATTCGGATCCGCGGAAAAGGCGGATCACTGGCTGAACAGGCCGAACCATGTTTTTCAAGGCAGGACGCCGCTGGAGATGCTTGCGATCGACCCGAAATCCGTCGAGATTGAGCTTTCACGAATCGACTACGGAGTCTACATCTGAGGGCCTATCGGCTGGTACGGCGAAGACATGCCGACTTGAGCGGCGAAGGTGCGCGGCTGTACGGCGGCCGGTATAATCCCAAGGGAATTCCAGCCGTTTACACAGCACAGAGCATTTCTCTTGCCCTTCTTGAGATCCTCGTTCATCTGGAAAAATCCGAGATCCCGGAGGACTATGTTGCCATGGGAATTGAACTGGATCGCAGACAAGTCCACGGGCTCCCAGAAGAGGCCATCAAACGAATCGAAGACCTGGCGCTTAGCCAACGTCCATCTCTCGACGCGTTCCGGGCGCGAGTTCTACGCGCATCCCGTCCTGCGCGTCCCGTCGGTTATCATCCCTCGCGAGTACAATTACCTCCTGCTTCCCGCCGCTGCGCAGTTCACCGCGAAAATCCTGTGGGTGGAACCCTTTCGTTTTGACCAACGCCTCTTTTCCGTGGTCGAGCAAGCGTGATCCGAGGTAACAGTACGAGGTGCAAGAAGGCGGCGCGAAGAAGAAGTACCCGGGTGCGCCGGGCACGGACGGCAAACGTCCGGAATTACGTGCGGTCGGCGCGGGGGTCGTAGGAACTGGCGGCCGCGGTGGGGGTTTTGGAGCTCGATAAGACCAGGCTGAAGACGAAACGCTCGATCGGGCTCATGGAATCCGCCTTCTTCAACTCACCGAAATTCCGCTGGAAGTTGCGCACGGAGGAGACGGCGCGCCCATAGACCGGCGAGCGGCCGGCGGTGGCAGCCGCGAGCACGATTGCCAGGGTTGCGATGATGGTTGCTTTTCGTCTCACACCGATAAGACGGAGCGTGGGGGGGAAAAGTTAGCCGCCCGGGAAGGACTTGACAATACTTAACTTTGGCGGACGATTTTGGCCGGTCTGTTACAATGAAAGCAGATTTAGAGGGTTCGGCGACAGATTATGCCACTTTACGATTATCAATGTCACCAATGTGGTGAAACCTTCGAGGTCAGGCAGAAATTCGCGGATGCGGTTCTGACGGTCCACGAAGGCTGTGGCGGAGAGTTGGAACGGCTGATTTCGCTCCCGGCACTGCAATTCAAGGGTACCGGCTGGTACATCACCGATTACGGCCGCAATGGCAAGACGCCGGCGGCGGGCTCGAACGGGAAATCGGAGTCGAAATCCGATTCCCAGGGTGAATCGAAGAGTGAGAGCAAGCCGGAAAGCAAGAGTGAAGCCAAGGCGGAGAGCAAGTCCGAAAGCAAGGCGGAAAGCAAGTCCAAAAGCAAGTCCGAGAACAAGCCTGCCCCGGTCTCGGCGCCGAGCGGCAAGTAGCCCGGCGGCGCTTTAGGCGCCCGCCGCGCTGGTTTTGCCGTTCTCCTTGCGCACCTCGTCCGCCCAGCGCTGGAGCATGGTGTCGGCGCGGGTTGAGGCGGCGGCCTGGAAACTCCGCGCCTGGGTGCGGAACTCGTACTTCTCGATGGTGCACACCGTCTTGCGCCCGGTGGATCGCAAGATCCGCCCGAAGACGACGAAACGCATGGGGCAGGTATCCGCGAGCAGGACTGGCCAACTGATGGAGAGCTCCACGAACATACCGGGAGCGAGCGGCTGTTCGGCGATGAACGCCACGCCGCCGCTGCCCACATCGATGGTATGGCCCGAGCCGGACGCCACAGGCACTCCACGCTTGGCGATTTTGTAGCGCACGTCCCGCTCGATGGCGAAACGATGCTTACTGCGTTTTTCGTCTTCTGAAGTCATGGAATACATCGATCGTTTCCTCCGCCCATTCCCCTCTTCTGAGATGCATTTGTGTGTCCGAATCGGAGCATTCTATAAATCAGTGGGTTACGAGCGCATTCGACCGGGAATGTACAGCAACTGGACGTCCGGCAGCCGAAGGCGCTGTAAACGCCGCGTACACCACGTAAGTTCTTGATGCAATTGCGCGACCGGAAGGTACATGGACTTACATGATACCCTGAAAAAAACGTGACATCATGAAGAGAGTCCTACTGTGCGCGTTGGCCGCGGCCTGTCTGTACGGCGCCGCACCGAAAAAACCAAAGCTGGTGCTGGCCATCATAGTGGACCAGTTCCGCTACGATTACCTGACCCGCTTCCGCGGCGAATACAACGGCGGTCTGGCACGGCTGCTGAGGGAAGGCGCGGTGTTCACCAACGCCAATTATATTCACGTGCCGGCGGTTACGGCAGTGGGGCACAGCACGTTTCTGACGGGCGCCTCGCCTTCGATCAGCGGGATTGTGGCCAACGACTGGTACGACCGCGACGAGAGGGCGCGTGTCAGCAGCGTGAGCGACGCCAGGACGCAATTGCTGGGCGCGAGTGGGACGGGTTCTTCGCCCGACCGTCTGCTGGTGAGTACGGTGGGCGACGAGTTGAAGATGGCCTGGGGCGGCAAGCCGCGGGTGATCGGTGTGTCGCTCAAGGACCGGGCGGCGATTCTACCCTCCGGGCACATGGCGGACGGCGCCTTCTGGTTCGACCCCACGACCGGCAACTTCGTGAGCAGCAGCTACTATTTCCAGGATCTGCCGGGGTGGGTCAAGGAGTTCAACGCGCCCCGTCCGGCGGACAAGTACCGCGCGGTGACGTGGCTGGGGCACAAGATGCCGGAGGACAACGCCAAGCTGTTCACGGCGTTGGAAGCCACTCCTTTCGGCAACGAGCTGATCGAGGCCTTCACCGAACGGGCGCTGGCGGGCGAGCGGCTGGGCACGCGTGAATTCACCGACCTGCTGACGGTGAGCTTCTCTTCCAACGATTATGTGGGCCACAGCTACGGTCCGGATTCGGCGGAGGTGCACGAGATGGCGCTGGCCACCGACCGGCTGCTGGAGAAGCTCTTCCTGGCGGTGGAGCGGCAGGTGGGCGCCGGCAACTACCTGGTGGTATTCACGGCCGATCATGGGGTGGCGCCGGTGCCGGAGGTCAACCTGGCGCGCAAAATGCCGGGAGGGCGCATCGATCCGGCGGCCATCAAGGCCGCGGTGCAGGGCGCGCTGGTGAAGAAGTACGGGGCGGGGGAGTGGGTGGCCGGCGCTTTTGGCCTGGCGGTGTATCTGAATCAGGGGCTGATCGCGCAATCGAAGCTCGATCTGGTCGAGGTGGAGCGGGAAGCGGCGCACGCGATTCAGGCGCTGCCGCACGTCTCCCGGGTGTACACGCTCGAAGAGATGATGCAGGGCGGCGGAGTGCGGGATGCGGTGAGCCGGAAGGTGGCCAACGGCTTCCATGCGCGGCGGGGTCCGGATGTCGAGCTGATTCCGGACGCCTACTGGATGGTGGGGACCGGCAAGGGCACCGGGCACGCCTCGCCTTACAGCTACGACACGCACGTCCCGGTGATTTTCCTGGGCCCGGGGATTCGTGCGGGGCAATACCATGCTTCCGTTGCGGTGAACGACATCGCTCCCACGCTGGCCACGATGCTGGAAATCGAGACGCCGAGCGGTTCGGTGGGGCGGGTGCTCACCGAGATGCTGGTGAATTAGGAGGGCGCTGTATAATTAGTGACATGGATTTACGTCCCTTGCATGACCGTGTGATGGTGAAGCGTCTGGATGAAGGCGAACAGAAAGTCGGGGGAATCATCATTCCCGACACCGCCAAGGAAAAGCCCCAACAGGCGCTGGTGAAGGCCGTTGGCAACGGCAAGCTGCTGGAAAGCGGAGAACGCGTGGCGCTCGACGTGAAGGCAGGCGACCGCATCCTGTTTGGCAAGTACTCGGGTGCGGAGATCAAGATCGAAGGTGAGGAGTACCTCATCCTGAAAGAAGACGAGATCCTCGGGGTCTTGGAATAGGCTGTGCTAGTCTAAAAGATCACACACCAAATCAGGAGTTGTATTCATGTCTTTCCGGATGGCGCTCAAGCCGCTGATGGTTTCGACCGCCTTTTTCGTGTTCGCCCATGTAGCGGCCGCCCAAGCCAAAGTGGCGGTGATCAACCTTCAGAAGGCGGTATTGGAATCGGCGGAGATCAAAGCCGCTTCCGCCGCTATGGAGGCGCGGTATAAGCCCCGGGTGGCGCAGATCGATGTGCTCGATAAGGAGCTGGCGGCGATCCAGCAGAACCTGCAGACCAACCAAGGCAGACTGACGGAACAGGCGGTGACCGAATTAAACGCCCAGGGCCAAAGGAAGCAGCGCGACGCGCAGCGGTTGCGGGACGATCTACAGGCCGATGTGGACCGGGACCGCAACGACATCCTGCAGAAGACCGCGCTCAAGATGACGGAGGTGCTGAAGAAGCTGGCGGAAGAGAAGGGCATCGATGTCGTAGTGGACGCCCCGTCGGCCCCGTATTTCAAGGCGGCCCTGGACATAACCAACGATCTGATCGCGGCATTCGATAAGGCTTATCCGGCGGCGGCTCCTCCGCCGGCCAAGAAGTGAGCCATAATCGTATCGATGGCCGGCTATCTGGATCAATACGGCGCTGACGAAGAGCGGCGCGAGCGGCGCGGGAAGATCGTCAAGATTGTGGCGATCTCGCTGGTTGCGTTGGTGCTAATCGGCGGCGCGCTGATGTTCAATTTCTACAATTTCCGCGAAGAGCGGCAGGTAAGGCAGTTCATGAGCGATCTGGCGTCGCGGGATTACAAGGCCGGGTATGCCTTGTTCGGCTGCACGGACGCCAAGCCGTGCCGCTACTATCCATTCGAGAAGTTCATGGAAGATTGGGGTCCGGACAGCGGGCACGCCGGTTACGGCGGGGCGAGGATCACGCGCAGCCGCTCGTGCGGGTCCGGAGTTCTTCTGACGGTGGATTACGGCAAGAGTCGGCAGGACAAGCTCTGGGTGGAGCGGCGGGATATGAGCATCGGATTCCCACCGGTCCAGGGCTGTCCGGCGTCGTTCTGAGGGAACACCAGATTCACGGAGGCGCATCATGGGAACACCTACGGCCGGGTTGGAAGGCGTCATCGCGGGCGAGAGCGAGATTTGTTACATCGACGGGTACGCCGGCGTACTGAGCTATCGCGGATACAACATCCACACGCTCGCCGATCATGCGAATTTCGAGGAAGTGATCTTCCTGCTTTGGAACGGATGGCTGCCCAGGCAGGGTGAACTCGGCCAGTTGAAGAAGGAGCTGGCGGCGGAGCGGGAACTGCCGGGCGCGGTGGTGGATTTCCTGAGGTCGGTGCCGCAAGCCAACACGATGGACGTGCTGCGCACCGCGGTTTCCATGCTGGGCCTCTACGACCCGGCGGCGCAGGACATGTCGGCGGAGGCGAACCACCACAAGGCGGTCCGGCTGATGTCGCGGACGGCGGCCATCGTGACCACCTACGACCGCTTGCGCAAAGGCAAGGCGGCGATCGCCCCGGACCCGAGCCTGGGTTTCGCGGCGAACTTTCTGTACACGCTGACCGGCAAGGTTCCCGACGACGTCATGGAGCGGGCGTTCGATGTGGCGATGACGCTGCATGCCGACCACGAGCTGAACGCCTCCACGTTCGCGGCACGGGTGGTGGCGGCGACGTTGTCGGATATCTACTCGGCGGTGACGGCCGGGATTGGCGCGCTCAAGGGTCCGCTGCACGGCGGGGCGAACCAGGACGTGATCCGCTGGCTGCTCAATCTGGGCGACGAAGAGGCGGCCGTGGATGCGGTGAAAGGCACGCTGGCGCGCAAGGTCAAGATTCCGGGCTTCGGCCACCGGGTGTACCGCACCGAAGATCCGCGGGCCACGCACCTGCGCGTGCTGAGCGAGGAATTGGGCAAGCGCACGGGCCACGAGAAACTGTACCGGCTCTCCAAGCGCATGGAAGAGACGGTAAAAGAGATCAAGAAGCTGGATCCGAACGTGGACTTCTATTCGGCGTCGGCGTACTATTCGCTGGGTATACCGATCGATCTCTACACGCCTATTTTCGCGGTAAGCCGGATGAGCGGCTGGACGGCGCACGTGCTGGAGCAATACCGCAACAACCGTCTGATTCGTCCGCGGGCCGAATATAAGGGCAACCCGGACGGGCAGACCTGGATCCCGATCGGGGAACGCTAGCCATGGACGAACGCGCGTACTACTCGGAATCGCAGACCACCAAGCCGGCGGTGCTGAACTGCCCGTTCTGCCGCAGCGCGGAGACCTACGAATTGCGATGGATGGTGCGCAAGAAGAAGGATCGTCTGCCGCCTGGGGCGGACGAGCGGGACCGGGCCAAGTTCGCCAAGGCGCAGAGCTATATGGTGCTGCTGGACGATAAGGCCGCGTGCAAGAATTTGCGCTGCCGGCGGCCGTTCGACATTTCGGGCATCAAGACGATGGCGTTTATTTAGCGGGATCCGTCGAAAGCAGGCGCCCACAGCCCCTGGGATCTCAGCCGATTGGCGAGTATTCGATCCTCCCAGACCACTCTTCCCGGGAAGTTGCCGTCGCAATCAGCGCCAGATCCTCCACCATCCCACCGATTGTGACCCGAAGGCGGTGCGCGCAGACAATACCCGAGAAGTCTTCGCCCGCGCGTAATCGCCGCGCTCCTTCGCGCAGCAGATCTTCGTCTTGCGAAACCAGTACGCGGCCAAGTCCCGTCGCCCTCTCCAGCAACCGGTCGTCGTCCCATTGCGCCGCTCCGTCTTCCTGCGCTGTCAGGACGTCAATCGACCGTAGGCGCAAGGCCGTCGTGACTGCCCGCGGCACGTGCACATCCATGTAGTATGCAAGGCTCAAAGCGGCTGCTTGAGATTGGTCAACTTGCGCCGGAGATCCGCATCGGAGACCTGGGAAGCGAGTTTGGCCGATTCCTCCGACCCGCGCCGGATCTGTGCGTCCAGTTGGCTCTGGTTCTCGTAGTAGTAGGTCATCGCGCCATGGATTTGAGCCAATGACAGATGCGGGTGCTGAAAATGGATCTCCTCGGGACTCCAGCCGTAGGCGATCTTGTCGAGCACCACCTCGGTGACCTTCACCTTTGTGCCGCCAATCCAAGCGATGCCGCGACCGTCCAGTTCAATTTGTGTGGCGAAGACGGCAGTCACTGGTTCTCTCCTGGCACTATTGTACTCCGGATGCGGTCCCAGCTCGCCGATCACTCGCGGCTTCCTTTCGGCTTCCGCTTACCCTTCACCGCGAGCGTCATTGCCAGAGCGACGCCGCCCGGGGTGATCTCCGGCCGGGCCTCAAGACGATGGCGTTTATTCAGCGGGATTGCGGCGTTCCGCCGATCGGGACGCCGCTGCGCCAAAAACCCTCCGAGCCTTGCTAAGGTGTAGGCATGAAGATTCGCGCAGCAGCGTGCATCGCGTGCAGCTTCGCCGCGATGGCATTCGCCGCGGACCCCAAGGCAACCCCCGCGGAGGCCCGCAAGTTTATCAATGACGCCGAACAGAAGCTGATGCTCCTGGGCGTGGATTCCAGCCGCGCCGACTGGATCAAGTCCACCTACATCACCGACGATACCGAGGCGATCGCCGCCAAGCTGGACGAAAAGGCCATCGCCGCCACCGTCGAATACGCCAAGCAGGCCGCGCGCTTCGACGGGCTCAAGCTCGACGCCGATACGGCCCGCAAACTCAAACTGCTCAAGCTGTCGCTCACCATCGCCACCCCCGCCGACGCCAAAGAGAGCGAGGAACTGACGCGCATCGTAAGCGGCATGGAGGGAACTTACGGGAAGGGCAAGTACTGCCCCAGCGGTCCACAGAGCTGCCAGGATCTGGAAGAGCTAAGCAAGACGCTGGCCGAAAGCCGCGACCCCAAAGCCCTTCAGGATGCCTGGGCCGGATGGCACGCCATCGCCAAACCCATGCGGAAAGACTTCGTGCGCTACGTCGCTCTCGCCAACAAAGGAGCTCGCCAACTGGGTTTCCAGGATAACGGCGCCATGTGGCGCTCCAAGTACGACATGGCTCCCGACGATTTCGCCAAGGAACTCGATCGCCTTTGGGAACAGGTCAGGCCGCTTTACCTCTCGCTGCACGCCTACGTGCGCCACCGTCTGCGGGAAAAATATGGCGACGCCGTACCCGCTGCCGGCGCCATCCCGGCCGACCTGTTGGGGAACATGTGGGCGCAGGACTGGGACAACATCTACCCGCTGATCGCCCCTGTCAATGCCGACCCCGGATACGATCTCACCGCCCTGCTCAAGAAGCGCAACACCGATTGGAAGCAGATGGTGAAGTACGGCGAGGGGTTCTTCATGTCGCTGGGATTTGCGCCGCTGCCGGAAACGTTTTGGGAGCGCTCGCTCTTCCTCAAGCCCAAGGACCGCGATGTGGTGTGCCACGCCAGCGCCTGGGATATCGATGCGGTGAACGACGTCCGCCTCAAGATGTGCATCCAGATCACCGGCGAGGATTTCCTCACGGTGCACCACGAACTGGGCCACAATTTCTACCAGCGGGCTTACTCCACGCTGCCGCCCAGCTTCCGGGACAGCGCCAACGATGGCTTCCACGAAGCGGTCGGCGACACCATCGCGCTCTCCATCACGCCCGAATACCTGGTCAAGATCGGGCTGCTCGACCGGGCGCCGGACACCTCCAAGGACATCGGCCTGCTATTGCATAAGGCGCTGGAGAAGATCGCCTTCCTCCCCTTCGGGCTGGTGATCGATCAGTGGCGGTGGAAAGTGTTCTCCGGCGAGATTCCGCCCGAGAAGTACAACCAGACGTGGTGGCAGTTGCGGCAGAAGTATCAGGGCATCGCGCCGCCGGCGGGCGGCGCGCGCAGCGAGAGCGATTTCGATCCCGGCGCCAAATATCACGTGGCCGCCAACGTGCCCTACATGCGCTACTTCCTGGCCGATATTCTACAGTTCCAGTTCCACCGCGCGCTTGCGCAGGCCGCCGGATGCAGCGGGCCGCTGAACCGTTGCTCCATCTACGGCAACAAGGAAGCCGGAGCCAGGCTTGCCTCCATGCTGGAAATGGGCCAGAGCCGCCCATGGCAGGAGGCGCTGGAGAAGATCGCCGGCACGCGCCAGATGGACGCCACCGCCATCCGCGACTACTTTGCGCCCTTAGAGAAGTGGCTCGACGAACAGAACAAGGGCCAGCCGCTCGGCTGGTAGGCAAGAGCGCGATCGGGGCGTCGCCCTATCATGAAGCACCACCATTGACTTCGGCATGGGAAAAACGGTACATTGGCCTGCAACGCGAGGGGCACATCCAGCCGACAGAATCCATCCGGAGGAAGTTCACCGAAGCGCTCGACGGTCTCGTCGCGCAAGTGAAAAAGGACCGCTCCATTCTGGCGGCCATCCTGTGCGGCAGCCTGTCGCACGATACCGTGTGGGAGAAGTCCGACATCGACCTCGCGCTGGTCACCATCGACGATAAGAAGGTGGAGCGGTCGGGCCTCTCGCTCTATGCGGGCGACGCGATCGTGCACGCGTTCCTGATGCCGCGGGCGGAGTTCCGCAAAACGGTGGAGGGCGCGGTGCGGAACTCGTTCGCTCACTCGCTGCTGGCGAAGGGGCGCCTGCTCTACACGCACGACGCAACCATCGCCGCCCTGTGTGTTCGCCTGCACGAGATCGGTGAACGCGATACGCGGCTGCAACTGCTGGCGGCGGCGACGCAGGCGCTGCCACCCATCGACAAAGCCCACAAGTGGTTTGTCACGCGCGGCGATCTGGATTACACCGCGCTGTGGATTCTCTACGCGGCCACGCCGCTGGCGCGCATCGAGGTGGTAGGCGCGCGCCTGCTGGCCGACCGCGAGGTGATTCCGCAGGCGATGAAGCTGAATCCCGCTTTCTTTCAAACCGTGTATTCGGAAATGCTCAACGCCAGGAAGACGCGGAAGAACGTGCAGGCGGCGCTGGACGCAATCGACGGATACGTGGCGGAGCGCGCGGCCACGCTGTTCGAACCGGTGCTCGAACATCTGCGCGAGGTGGGCGAAGCGCGCTCGGCCACCGAGATCGAAGCGCACTTCAAGAGAAACTTCGATGTGCAAGGGGTAACCACGGCGTGCGAGTATCTGGCCGCCCGGGGGTTGATCGGCAAGGCATCGACGCCGGTCCAGCTTACAAAGATGAGCAACGTGGTGGTGCAGGAACTGGCGTTCGTCCACCTGGGGGAAGAGCCGGATGAGTTCTAGGGCGGTCAAAGTGGGGGCGCGCACCACCATCGCGGTGCATGGCACGCGCGTGCACAATCTCAAGAACGTCAACGTGGAAATTCCGCGCGACAAGCTGATTGTGGTCACGGGCCTTTCCGGCTCGGGCAAGAGCAGCCTGGCCTTCGACACCATCTACGCCGAAGGCCAGCGGCGGTACATGGAGTCGCTTTCGAGCTACGCCAAGCGCTTCGTGGCGCAGGTGGCCAAGCCCGATGTGGACTTCGTGTACGGCCTGTCTCCGGTGATCTCCATCGAGCAGAAGACCATCGCGAATAACCCGCGTTCCACGGTCGGCACCATGACCGATATCGCGAGCTACCTGAACCTGCTCTACGCCACCATCGGCGTGCCGCACTGCCCGCGCACCGGCGAGTTGACACCCAGCCGGACGGCGAGCCAGATCCTGGAGGCCATTCTCGCGCTGCCCGAGGGCACCGAGATCGAGCTGCGCGCGCCGGTATTCCAGCAGTACGGCGAAGAGCTGGATTTCGTGCTGACCGAGGTGCGCAAGAAGGGGTGCCGCGTCCTGATCGTCGATGGCAAAACGGTGGACATCTCCGCCGAGGTCGATCTCGACGAATCCCGGATCAGGAACATGGATGCGGTGGTGGACCGATTCGTGGTGGGGCGAAAGCACGAGAAGGCGATCAAGGCGGGGATCGCGGCCACGCTGCTGGTGGGCGATGGACTGCTGCAGGCGCAGATCGTCAAAGGGGCCGGCAAGGCGGAGGCGGAGCGCTTCTATCGCGGGCTGTGCAGCAAGACGCACCACTTCGTCTACGGCGACATACAGCCCGAGTATTTCATGTTCAACAACCCGGAAAGCGCGTGCCGCACCTGCGGGGGGCTCGGGGTGCACAAAGTCACGCACCCGGAACTGCTGGTGCCCGACCCGCGGCGCAGCATCACCGGCGGGTGTTTCGTGCGCGAGGCGTTCAAGTACAACCCGGACACCTGGGATGGACGGGTGATGTACAGCCTGTCCAAAGCGCTCGGATTCTCGCTCGATACGCCGTGGGAGAAGCTGACGGACGCGGTACGGCACGCGATCCTCGACGGGCTCGATCACCGGAAAATCGCGCTTTGCGGACCGCCGGAGGCGAAAACCAAGCGGGAAGAGGCGGAAGGCAAACTGATTGGCTTCGGCGGCATCGCGCGCCGCATCGAACGGCATTATCGCCGCTACCGGCAGCGCGGCGAGGCCAGTTCCGGAATGGAGGCGTGGCTCGACAAGGTGATGGTGGAGCACACCTGCCCCGACTGCAAGGGCACGCGCGTGCGCGCCACCAGGCTGCTCTTCACCATCGAGGGCAAGAGCGTCTATGATGTGGGCCAGCTTCATTTCGACGAGCTGCATGCGTTCCTCGGAACGCTGAAGCCGGCGGGGCGCGGCGCCGATGCGGGGCGGCACGTGTTGGGCGAGGTGCGCGGCCGGCTGGAACTGCTGCTTGGCATCGGGCTGGACTACCTCAGCTTCAATCGCCGCTCGGGGACGCTCTCCGGCGGCGAGGCGCAGCGCATCCGGCTGTCCACGCAGATCGGCTCCGGGCTGATGGGGATGCTCTACGTGCTCGACGAGCCGAGTATCGGCCTACACCCGAAGGACAACGTGAAGATGATCGCGACGCTGGAGAGCCTGCGCGACATCGGCAACACGGTGATCGTGGTGGAGCATGACGAGGACACCATCCGCGCCGCCGACCACATCGTGGAGATGGGTCCCGGCCCGGGCGTCCACGGCGGCCAGGTAGTGGTGCAGGGGACCATCGACGACGTGCTGGCGTGCAAGGCGTCGCCCACGGGGCAGTTTCTCTCCGGCAAGCGTGGGATCGAGACGCCGATGCGGCGGCGCAGAGGCAACGGCAAGGTGCTGACGGTGCGCGGGGCGCGCGAGAACAATCTCCAGGGCGTGGACGTGGCGTTCCCGCTGGGCACGCTGGTGGCGGTGACGGGCGCGTCCGGCTCGGGCAAGAGCACGCTGATCAACGACATCCTGTATAAGGCGCTGTGGAAGCGCCTGGTGGACACGCGCACGCTGCCCGGCGAGCACGACGCCGTGGATGGCATGGAGCACGTGCACAAGGTGGTCGACATCGACCAATCGCCGATCGGGCGCAACAGCCGTTCCAATCCCGCCACCTACATCGGCTTCTACGACAACATCCGCGACCTGTTCGCCCAGGCGCCGCTGGCCAGAGAGCGCGGCTACCAGGCGGGGCGCTTCAGCTTCAACGTGAAGGGCGGGCGCTGCGAGGAGTGCCAGGGGGAAGGCGCGATCACCACGCAACTCTACTTCATGCCCGACGTGGAGGTGACCTGCGGCGCCTGCAAGGGCGCGCGCTTCAACAACGAGACGCTGGATGTGACGGTGCGCGGCAAGACCATCGACGATGTGCTCAATATGCCGGTGGAGGAGGGCGTCGGCTTTTTCCGGGGCGAGCCGGCGATCGGCAGGAAGATCGAGGTGCTGAGCGATCTCGGACTCGGGTACCTGACGCTGGGGCAATCGGCGACCACGCTATCCGGTGGCGAGGCGCAGCGCATCAAGATAGCCACGGAACTTAGTAAGTTGCAGCGCTCCAAGCACACGGTTTACATCCTGGACGAGCCCACCACGGGCCTGCACCTGGCGGACATCGAGCGGCTGCTGGAGAGCTTGAACCGCCTGGTGGACGCGGGGCACACGGTGCTGTTGATCGAGCATCATCTGGATGTCATCAAGACGGCAGACCACGTGATCGACTTGGGGCCCGAGGGGGGCCACGCGGGTGGGCAAGTGGTGGTCACCGGCACGCCGGAAGATATCGCGGCATGTAGGGCGTCGTACACGGGGCGGTTTCTGAAGGCGCGTTTGGGGAGGTAAGTGGGAAGCGTGGGCAGAGTTACCAAGGGGGGCCGCGCCATGGAAAACTCTCCAGCGGGGGAGCGGGCAGGATAGACCGCATGGTGCGTCCTGAGGAGCTGCGGAAAAACGAACCTCTCATCTGGTCCACAGGCACGGGCGCCGAGGTGTGGGAGATGTTTTGCGCCGCCATCGGGGGAGATGTGGCGTCGCTGGCACGGCTGCTCGACAAAAACCCTGCACTGGTGCGCGGCCAGCACGGTTATCTTAGGCCACTTTACTTCGCGGTGCGGGAGAACCGGATCGGGGCGGCGGCGCTTCTGCTGGAGCGCGGGGCGAATCCCATGGCATTTTCGGGCGGTCACGACGGCCTGCTCGAAATCGCGCGCGACCGCGGGTACGCGGAGATGCAGAAGCTGCTGGAAGACACGCTGGCCCGCGTTTACGGCGTCTTGCCGCAGGCAAACGCCATCGCCGCCGCCATCCGCGAGCGCGACCTGGATACCCTGCGCACCCTGCTGGACGCTTCGCCCGAACTGCTGCATGCCGGCGACGAACGCGGCAATCAGCCGATCCACTGGGCGGTGATGACGCGGCAGATCGACGCCATCGACGAACTGCTGGCGCGCGGCGCGAACATCGACGCACGGCGCGTGGATGGCGCGCGCCCCATTCAGCTCACCAACGGCGATTACCACTATCGCGGCTGGCAGCATGTGCCCAAAGACACCACGGCCACGCCGCGCGAAGTGCTGGCGCACCTGCGGGCGCGCGGCGCGAACTGCGACATCTGCACGGCGGCGTACATCGGCGACCTGGAGCGGGTCGGAGAGTTGGTGGATCAAGACCGCGGGCTTGCCAACCGCCCGTCGGACTACGTCACATACTACGCGTGTTCGGGGACGCCGCTGCGCAACGCCGCGGCCGGCGGGCACATGGAGATCGTGAAACTGCTTCTGGAGCGCGGCGCGGACCCCAACCTGGGCGAAGAAGGGATCGCACCGCGCGGCCATGCAAGGCTACGCTACAGGGCCCAGTAGCCGGCGCGGCTGCGCGCGGTCAGCTCGGGATGGCCCTTCACTTCGATCCGGATGGAGTGATACACTCCCGCCTTGCCGGGGCGGGGCCCGAAGCTGACGACGTACTGGCGGTGCACTTCACTGGCGATCGCCTGAATCGCCTCTTCCAGCGCTTCCTGCTTGAGAAACCCAATGGCGCGGCCACCGGTGGTGCGGGTCAGTTCGACGGAGTTGTCGGGCTTGTCGTGTTGGGCGAGTTCGGTGAAGACGCTGAGCAGGTTGCCCGGAGCCATGTCGGGCGGCAGGGGTTCGCCGTCCTTTTTGGGATCCTTGCTCTTCACGTGCTTCTCTTGGGCGGTGAAGGGCTCCAGAAACGGAGAGTAAGTGAGCCAGTAGATGAGGACGTTCTGGCGCTGGGCAGCGCGCAACACGGTGGGAAACTCCACCTTACTGGAACGGTCGCGCTTCTCGGCGATCACCAGCAGAATGCGCCGCCGGTCGCTCTTACGTTTGGCCAGCATGGCGAGCGATTGCATGACGGCTTCCAGGGCCACGGCGCCAGTGCCCTGCACGTGCAGCGAGCGCAGGCTGGCGGCGAGAGAGTCGCTGTTGGTGGTGAAGTTGCGCGGGGTGCGCACTTCGTCGGAGAAGGTGACGAGCGCGGTTTCGCCGCGATCTCCTGCCAGCAGGTCGGCGAAGAGAATGCCGCTGGAGCCGAGTTTGTCCAGGATGGCGGCGGAGTTGGCGGCGGTTTGCACGGCCACCACCAGCGAGATGGGGTTGAAGGACTCGTCCACCTGTATGGGCTGGCGCACACCGTTGTCGTAGAGAACCAGGTCCGCGGGTTCGAGCGCGTCGATGTAATGGCCCTTGGAATCGGTGACGGTGGTGGGCGCAATCACCAGCGTGGCGGTGCTTTTGAACTGCGCGCCGGCCACGGCCGCGGTGAGTAGAACAAGGGCGAAAGCGCGCATGAATGAGGACTGCCGCATTGGGGGGGCCGAGTGCGTCCCTCAGTCTCCGCTCTTGTGGGACTCGACCGTTTTGGCGAGCTGCCGCCGCTTCCTGGCCCATTCCAGCTTGTTTTCCTGACGCCCGCGGCCGATGGCCAGCGCGTCTTCCGGGACCGCCTGCGTGACCACCGAGCCGGCCGCCACGTAGGCGCCGGCGCCGATTTCGACGGGCGCCACCAGTGTCGAGTTGCTGCCCACGAAGGCCCCCTCGCCGATCTGCGTGGGGTGCTTTTTGTAGCCATCGTAGTTGCAGGTGATGGTTCCGGCGCCGATGTTCACGTTGGCGCCGATGTCGGAATCGCCGAGATACGCCAGGTGGCTGGCTTTGGCGCCGGCGCCCAAGCGGGTTTTTTTCAGCTCGACGAAGTTGCCGATGAGGGCGCCGGCTTCGACGCGATTTTCCATGCGCAGGCGGGCATACGGGCCGGCGTGCACGCCCTGCTCCAGGGTGGAAGTGTTGACCACGGTAAAGGCGCCGATTTCCACGTCATCGGCGAGGGTGGAATCCTGCACGATGGAGCAGGCGCCGATGCGGCAGTTCTCGCCGATGGTGGTGTTGCCGAAAATCTGGGCGAACGGCTCGACGATGGTGTCCATGCCGATTTCGACGGCGGAATCGATGGTGATGGTTTCAGGTTTGATCAAGGTGACGCCGGAGGCCATGACGGCGGCGCGTTTGCGTTCGCGGAAGATGGCATCGACCTGGGCGAGCTGGGCGCGGTCGTTGATGCCGAGGGCTTCGCCGGGGTCGTCGATTTGCATGGCCTCCACGGTGTGGCCGGCGCGCGAGAGGATGGCGGGCATATCGGTGAGGTAGTATTCGCGGGCGGGGTTGTCGGGCCGGATCTCATCGACGTGCTTCCAGAAGAGATCGGCGCGGTAGCAGTAGATGCCCATGTTGGCCTCGCGCATGGCGAGTTGTTCCGGGGTGCAGGACTTCTGCTCGACGACGTCGAGAACAGCCCCGCGCTGGTCGTGGATGACGCGGCCGTAGCCCGTGGCGTCGTCCATCAGGGCGCTCATCAGGACGCCGGCGGCGCTGCCTTCGGTGGCCTGCGCGATGAGGCGGCGCAGGGTGGCGGTGCGCAGCAACGGGCAATCGCCGTAAAGAACCATGAGGTAGCCATCCAGGTGGGCCATGGAATGGCGGCCGATCATGACGGCGTGGCCGGTGCCTTTCTGTTCGGTCTGCTCGATGAAGCCGATGCCGGAAGCGGCCACCGATTGGCGCACGCGATCGGCCTGGTGCCCGACCACGGCGAAAATGCGATCGGGCGGCGCGAGCGCGAGGGCCGTATCGAGGACGTGCTGGAGAAGAGTCTTTCCGCCGGCCTGGTGCAGCACTTTGGCCTGACGGCTCTTCATGCGGGTGCCGAGTCCGGCGGCGAGGATGACGATGGTTACGGGCTTGTCCATTACTACTATTATGCGTTCTTGCGGCGGCGTCCTTCCCGGGCCAGGTTGACCACCATGGCGGCGGTGGCGGCGGGGTCGTGGCGGATCTTGTCGGTATCGCTGGAGAGGTTGCCGGACATGACCTTCAGGCCCATCTTTAAGAGGGCGTCGATATCGTTCTCCACGGGGAGGGCGGCTTGCCTGGCGTAGCGCTTCTTGAGGGCGCTGGTGATGGAGCGGACGTTGACGACGGCGTAGTCCAGAAGCTTGCCGCCGGCGTGGCGGTGAATGGCGCGCACGTGATCGCTGGCGCGGAACTCATCGGTTTCGCCGGGCTGCCACATAAGGTTGACGAAGTAGCATTTGAGGGCGGGCGAGGAACGGATGGCCGCCGCGATGCCGTCCACCAGCAGGTTGGGGACGATGCTGGTGAAGAGCGAACCGGGGCCGAGGGTGATGACGTCGGCCTCGGCGATGGCGGTGAGCGCGGCGGGCAGGGGGCGCACCTTGCGGGGCCGGAGACGAATGGACTGGATGCGATGCCGGCTGCGGCTGATGCGCGTTTCGCCGACCAGGATGGCGCCGTTAGAGAGGGTGGCCTCCAGGGACACGTTGGCCGTGGTGCTCGGGTAAATGCGGCCGGCGATTTTGAGGACCTCCGAGGAGGCCTTCACGGCATCGGGGAAATCGCCCAGGATCTGGGTGAGGGCCATGAGGAAGAGGTTGCCGAAGCTGTGCCCCTTGAGTCCGCGGCCGGATTGAAAACGGTACTGGAAGAGGCGGGAGAGGAGGGTGGAGTCTTCGCTGAGGGCGACCATGCAGTTGCGGATGTCGCCCGGCGGCAGCACGTCGAACTCGCGGCGGAGGCGGCCGGAGCTGCCGCCGTCGTCGGTGACGGTGACGATGGCGGTGATGTCCACCGAAGGCGTGGCGGAGCCGGTGGGCCGGGCGTAGTGCTTCAACCCTTCGAGGACGCTGGAGAGTCCGGTACCGCCGCCGATGGAGACTACGCGGAGTGGGGAGTGGTCTTCCATGGTAGGGGCTTGGGCGAGGGAAGGGGCCGTGCTACCACGGCTTTTTCCCCGGATAGAGCAGGCCATGGAAGGCGGCCTGGTTGGCCAGCGGAGCGAAATCCGCATCCTGGCGCGCAAGCAGACGGTTGCGCGGTTCCAGTTCAATGGCGCGGCGGAGGTTCTCGTGGGCGGCGGGAAGGTCGCCGGAGAGCGCCTGGGCCAGCGCCAGGGCGTAGTGAATGTGGTCGGAACCAGGGGCGATGGCCAGCGCCTTCTCCAGGTGGGTGCGGGCTTCGGCGAGGTTGCGGGCGTTGATCAAGGCGACGCCGTAGTTATAGCATTCCTCGGCGGTACTGAAGGTGACCGTGGGCTGCTGGAGGCGGCGGTCGCACATGGCGATGTGCACCTGGGCGCGCTGGGCGACGTCGCGTTCGGCGCCGGCGGCGGCCTGCTGGAAAAGAAGGCGCGCGTCGCCGAATTGGCGCGCGTGGAAGAGCTTCATGGCGGCTTCGAACGCGGCCAGTTGCGTGAGGGCGTCCGCGGCGCGGGGCGCATCGGCCTTGGTGGGGCGATCGGGATGCTTAGAGCTTCCTCTTGCCAGGGGTTTTGTCATGCGCCTGTCCGCCATAAGAACGCAGCACGGTTATATCAAACGGCGCTGCAGAGATGCAACCGGGGTGTGGCTGGCTATCCGAGTCCCGCCTCCCTGAGGAACTTGGCGGACTCTTCCGGGGGGGTCGGGTTGATGTAAAAGCCCGTGGCCCATTCGAATCCGGCGACCTTAGTGAGCTTCGGAATAATCTCGATGTGCCAGTGGTAGTAAGCCAGCGATCCTTCCTGGACCGGGGTGCTGTGCACGATGAAGTTGTATGCCGGCCGTTCCAGCACCTTTTCGAGCTTGCGAATGGTAGTCTTGAGCACCCAGGCAAGGTTGGCCAGGGTGGGTGCATCGGCATCCTCGAAATGGGATTGGTGGCGCTTGGGCAGGATCCAGGTTTCAAAGGGGAAGCGCGGCGCATAGGGAGCCAGCACGGTGAAGCGGTCGGTCTCGCTGATGAGGCGCACGCCGGCGGTGGTCTCGTGGCGGACGATGTCGCAGAAGATGCAGCGCTCCTTGAGGTCGTGGAAAAGTTTGGCGGCGTCCACTTCCTCCTTGACCCGCTTGGGGATGACGGGAAGCGCGATCAACTGGGAATGGGGATGCTCCAGGGACGCGCCGGCGGCATCGCCGTGGTTCTTGAAGAGGATGATGTAGCGGAACCGGCGGTCCTTCTTGAGATCGTTGACGCGCTCCTTGAAGGCCCAGAGGACCTCTTCGATGAGCTTTTCGGGCATGCCTCCCAGGGTCTTGTCGTGCTCCGGGCCCTCGATGATGACCTCGTGGGCGCCGATGCCGTTCATCTTGTCGTACATGCCCTCGCCCTGGCGGTTCAACTCGCCTTCGATGCCGAGGACGGGGAATTTATTGGGCACGACCCGCACCCGCCATCCGGACTGGTCGCGGTCCCCGCTGGTGCGGTAAGCGAGCACCTCGGGCGGCGTCTTATTTTCATTCCCGTAACAGAAAGGGCAGATGGCGGACGCGGGAAGCGGCGCCACCTGCCGGACAAAATCGCTTGGGCGTTTGGCGCGATCCGTGGCAATAATCACCCATCGCCCTGTGATGGGGTCCTTACGCAGTTCAGGCAAGTACGGGGATTCCTCCGGTATGGCGAGCAGCGGTCGGCAACACTCGATTATATATCGTGGTGGAGCGCTTGGAGTTCGAGAGGTGCGATTTGACGCGGAGTCGCGGAGAAGTCGGCGCCGGATTGCCAAGCCGGGCAGCCTCCGCCGATCGTGGTCATGGACTGGTACAATTTGTACGAGTGGTACACCATCATGACACGCCTTAGTGTCTCCAAAGCACGGGAAGAATTTCCGGACGTTGTCAATCGCGCCGCCTACGGAAAGGAGCGGACGATCGTCTCCCGCCGTGGGAAAGATCTGGCTGCCGTCATCCCGATTGAAGATCTTCGTCTGTTGGAACGGCTGGCCCGGGAGGAGATGGACCGAATCGACATCGAAGACGCCCGCGCAGCTCTCGCGGAAGCGGAAGAAAAAGGGACCATCCCACTTAGAGAAGCGATGAAGCGCCTGGGCCTGTAGGCCACCGCACCTATACTGACAAACGGTGATGACACATCTCGAGAAGCCATATACCTTGGAGTTTACTTCCGCCGCTCTCCGGGAACTTGAGAGTTGGATCCGCCTGTGCTCCGCAAGGTCTTCTCCGACATAGAGAAGCTCAGGGAGAATCCGCGTCCTCATGGAGTGGAGAAGATGGAGACGAAGGAAAAGCTCTATCGCGTCTACGTGGGCCGGGGAAAAACTACCGCGCCATCTATCAGATTCGGGATGAAGCACTCCTCGTGCTCGTGGTGAAGGTGGGTAACCGGAAAGAAGTGTACCGCCGGGTGAAGTGAAGCCCGCCCCACCGTGGGATGATGGAACCGTCATGATTGAAACGGGACTTCGCGATAAGGTTGTGATCGTCACCGGGGGGGCCGCGGGCATCGGCAAAGCCACAGCCCGCCGCTTCGCCCAGGAGGGTTGCCGGGTGGCCTCGTGGGACGTCAAGGATGCCGCGCCCGAAGAGGGTGGCATGTTTCAGAAAGTGGACGTGGCGGACGCCGCCTCGGTGGAAACGGCGGTAGGGGATGTGGCGGGCCGTTGGGGCGCGATTCACGTGCTGGTCAACAATGCCGGGATCCTGCGCGACGGCCAGTTGGTGAAGTACAAAGAGGGCGCGGTGAGCGGGCTGATGACCGACGAACAGTTCGATGCCGTGATCGGGGTGAACCTCAAGGGCGTGTTCACGTGCACGCGGGCGGTGGTGCCGCGCATGATTCAGGGCGGCGGCGGGGTGATTCTGAACGCCTCTAGCGTAGTGGGGCTGTACGGCAATTTCGGACAGACTAACTATGTGGCTTCCAAGGCCGGGGTGATCGGGATGACGCGGGTGTGGGCGCGGGAGTTGGGCAAGTACGGCATCCGGGTCAACGCGGTAGCGCCCGGATTCATCGCGACGGAAATATTGCAATCGATACCGGAGAAGGTGCGGCAATCGATGGTGAGCCACACGCCGCTGGGCCGCATGGGACAGCCCGAGGACATCGCCAACGCGTACCTGTGGCTGGCGTCGGACGGCGCCTCGTTCGTGACCGGCGCGGTCATCGGCGTGGATGGCGGGGTGGTTACGGGGACATGACGGAGCCACGCGCCCGGCACGCGGAGCCTGCTAGAATCGATTCGGTAGATCAACTATGAAAAGCCTCCTGTTTACGCTATTGCTTGCAGTTTTTGCGAGTTCCCTGTTGGCCCAGGGCGCCCCGCCGCAGGGGTCCTCGGACCAGCCTTACATCATGGAGTATTACTACAAGGTGCAGTGGGGACATCAGCAGGAATTCCTGACTCTCTTCCTGAAGAACCACTATCCGCTGCTGCTCAAGAACGTCGCGGCCGGCCGCATGCTCTCGGTGAAAATCGAAACACCCGCCAACCACACCACCGAAGATGGGCGCTGGGATTATCGGGTCACGATCCGGTTCAAGAACTCGACTTTGGCGACGACGGCGAATCCCGCCGAAGAGCGCATGATCAAAGACCTGTGGCCCGACCAGGAGACTTACCAGCGGGAGGAGCAGCGGCGGTTCGAGATTCTGCTCGCCCACTGGGATCTTCCGGTGACGGATATCACGCCGGCGAAGAAATAGCGCGGCGTTTGGGCATCTATCTGGCCGGATTGGCGGGCGCCGAGGCGGGGGTCTCGATGTCCATGATTTTGTCGGTCAGGAACTTGGCCTTGAAATCGAGATTCTGATTCAGGCGGGCTTCGAATATGGCGTTCTTGCTTTCATTGTTGAGGACCGGGCCCCGCAGACTCTTGGTGTCGAAGGTGACTTTCCAGAGACCGGCGTAACCGCCGACGAATTCCAGTCTCTTGGCGGGAACGATGTCCTTGCCCTTGTCGTTGGTCAGCGAGGCGTCGAAAGGCCGCATCAGGCGTTCGCCCTCATTGGCGCCGATGAGACGTCCGGAGCCGATCTTGCCGCCGATCGAGACCAGGATATAGTACTGGCTGCCATCGGTGCTGAGCAGAGTCGAGGCGAGCTTCGCCGCCTGATCGCCGCTGAGATCCCGCTCCAGCATTTCGAGGCGGGCGAAGGCCTTGACGAACTTCGGGTCGGCCCAATAGACGTCGAGCGAGGCGTACTGGCGTTTGAACCAGCCCAGCAAGGCTCCCGTAATACCGACGCTGCCCTCGCGATCGTCCACGATGATCTTGCAGTCTTCCCGGGAAGATTCCAGGAACGACCGGTCCGCGATCGAGGCGGCCGGCAAGGTGTCCAGGTAGTCCTTCAGCGGGAGTTTCTCTTCCTTGCGGTCCACACCAAAATCGTAGACGTCGAGGATTTCGATGTTCGACGTGGACTTGCTTCCGGTGTTGCCTTCGACAAAGCCGAACTCGCCGGCGGGCAAATCTTCACGGGGGAATATCCGGTACAGGTCCTTCACGCTGGTGGGGCCGATGTCGCACGGGACCTCGTCCTGGTTCTGCTCCGTGCTGAACATGATGGAGGCATTGGCCACGGTGCGCTGATCGAAGTTCTGGCCGGTGATCTTGCACTGCAGCAGTTTGAATTTGCTGGCGTCGCGGCTCGGTGGGAAATAGGCGAAGAAGGTGGGACGCGAGGCTTCGAAACGGCTGGTGGAGTGCGCGCCGGGGATGTTGATGTCGATTTTCTGGCGCACAAAGGGGATGTAGGTCCTGAGAAGCGAACGCAATTTACTGATCTGCACCTTGGTTTGAATGCGTCCCAGCGGCTTCAGCTCGCCGTGATCGGCAATGTAGACGCCATAGTTCGGAGGCGCGGCGCCAACTTCCACCGGTCTGGCCGCGGGAGTCTTGGCCGAATTCGTCACCGTGGCGGCGACTTCTCTGGGGCGGGTCTGATCCGGTCCGAACGAAGGCTTGGGCGGAAGGGTCGAGGCCGGAGCCGGCGCGGGAGGCGGATTGGCGGAGGGAGTTGCGGCCGGGCGCGCAGCCGGGGCGGCAGCGGCGGCGGAAGCGGGATTCATGATGACGGCGAGCAAACGGTCATCGACCCCGGCGTCCCGGAGCGCCACCAGACCGTCGACGGAGGTGTCGAACCTGGTCTTCGACTGGGCGATCTTTTGGATAATCAGGTCGTCGGAAAGTTTCGCCTTTACCAGCTTGATAATGTCCTGGTTGGTCAAGACCGGCGTGACAGGCGCGGCCTTGGGCGCAGCTTTCTTAGGAGGTGCGGCCGCCGGCGTGGTGTTTTGCGGAGGCGGCGAAGATTGGGAAAAGAGCAATCCCGCAAGCGCCGTCAGAAGGCCGGCCAGTAGAGCGTTCCGGTGGCGGCTTTTCATTTTACCCAGAACTTCCATGTTTGCTCCTGACGGCCAATATAGCACCCAATTGCGCCGGGTTGATGCGTTGGTTTTCGGGCGAAACACTCAACCGAGCGGCGCCAGCGTAATACCGCGAAGGTGCTCGAAATCCCGGAAGTTCGCGGTGACGAGCGGGATGCCCCACTGGCGCGCACAAGCGGCGATCCAGGCGTCGGCGGTGCTCATCGGCCGCCCCGCGGCGTAGCTCTCCGCAACCACGCCGGCCCAGTGAGCGCACGCATCCTCGTCGGGGTAGAGTGTGGTGAAGAGTCCGATATGGTTCATGAGCAGCCCAACCCGCGCCGCTCCCCATTTGTTCCGGCGCGGCCATAACATGAGCTCGGCTTTGGTCATGAACGAAATGAGCGGGCGATGCCCCGAGGCGGCCTCAAAACACTTTCCGTAGAGTGGATGGGCCGGCTTGAAGAGGATCGACACCGCGTCGGTGTCCAGCAGCAGATCGCTCATCGTAACTAACGAGGGACCGCCGGCGGCACGGCCGGGGAATTGCCGCGCAACTGGCGAATGAAGGTCAGGAACTCATCGGCTTCTTCCGGGTGCTCGTGGTCCTGAAACGGAAAAGACAGGACGGGCGGCTTCCTGCCGGGAACCGGCGCGTTCACCTCGGGCAGATCCTTGAAATCGCGGATGACCGTCGCCATGTTTCGATTGTGACACATATTGCACGTTGCGGAAGATTCGAGAGGCGTGCGTTTGCGCCGCTGCGGGTGCCTAACCGAACTGGGGAGGCCCGTCGCCACAGCCCCCTCAGGCGGAATAGAGGCCCGCTACTTCGTAATCCAGGACGCTGGGAATGGTGAACTCGATGGCGCCGGCGGCGCGCGTAAACGGGATGTTCTTTTCGGCGCGCAGCAGTTCCACGCGGGTCACGCGCCTGCCCTGCGGGATCGCCATTCTGACCTTCTGCGGGCCGATGGGATAGAAGTTCCGGATCCATCCGCGGTGCATGGCGGGGTTGGTGTAATTGAGGACGTGCACGGCAAATCCGGCCTGGGTTTCCCAGGCGAAGGCCTCGATCACGCCATCGCCGGCGATGGTGACCGGCGGAAGCGCACCGGCGACCCAGCGGATGGAATTTTGCAGCAGGCGCGCCAGGTCGGTATGGCCGCTGCGCCACATGGTGCGCTCGATATCGCCGGGGAAGTAGACCAGGCGGCTCTTGCCTTTCTGCCGCAACACGACGGCCGGTTCGTTGGTCCGCGCCTGGAGTGGATACGACAGTTCCGGAGGATAGGCCACGAAGCCGGGGACCACTGTCAGAATCGGGCCATCCACCGGGGCGACGGGAATGCGATTCTCGGCGCCGGGGATCCAGTTGGTGTTCGAAAAACCGGCGAGGATCTCATGCTGCTTTTCGATGCGGGCCAGATAGGCGTTGCCCAACGTGCCCACGATCTCCCCGGACTTGCGAATACCGAACACATCGGCCAGGCCGAAATCGCCGCGGCGCTGGTTGCGCTCGGTGTAAAGGCTGGTTTCGAAGGTGGCCAGCAGCGAGCCGCCGGCATCGACGTAGGCGCGCAACTGCTGGCACTGGCGGTCGCTGAGGAGAGCGGTGTTGGGCAAGAGCAGGGCGGAGTATTTTGCCAGGTCCTCGGGCGCCAGCTTGTCTTCATGCACGAAATCGAAGAGGAAGCGGCCTTCCAGCAGGGCGTAGTACATCCCTTCCATGTACTCCCGCATGAGCGATCCGCGCGGCGGCTGGTAGAACAGGTGGGTGCGCTGGCCCATCACCACGCCGAGGTTGGCGATGGATCGCTTATTGACGAAGTGGGCGTCATGGCGGGCCATCCACTCGAAATATTTGCGCGCCGGCTCCAGCCAGCGCCGGTCCTCGCCCATGCCGTTCTCGCCGCCGATGATGTGATGATAGGGCACCATTCCGGAGGCGAGGGTCTCGTCGAACCACATTTGTTCTTCCTGCGGCGACTTATAAACGTTGCGCCAGCGGGGGACGCCGGTGGACCATGCGGCCGTGACGTTGGTGGCCATCTTACCCTTTTGCACGGCGTTGCAGACGCGGCCTTGCATGGCGCAGCCCCAGATGGGCGTATCGTCTCCGCCGCGGCCCTGGTTGTCGCACTGGAACCACTCGCAGATTTCGCCGAGTTGCACCAGGTTGGCCGTGCTGCGTATGCCGCCGCCGAGATTGGCGAAATAGAAGTTAGTCGGCTTCTTCTCCTTGGCGATGGAATCGTAGAGCTTCCATAAGTACATGGTGCGGTCGTTGAATTCGTCCCAATAGGCAATGGAGCCCGGTGCCGGCAGGTTCTTACACTGTTCGCAATGACACACGGGCAGCGCGCCCAGTGGCGGCCACGCATTCGTAAACAGGCCGTCCACGTCGTAGAGGGAATTGATCTCCTTCATGATGGCCGGCATGTAATCGGTCATGTAAGTGGTGAACATGCAGGTGCGGAACAGCCTGGGGTCCTCGGTGTGGTGCACGGCGTTGCCTTGGGCGTCGCGCTGGAACCATTCCGGGTGGGCTTGCACGGCGTCTTCCCAATTGAGGTCGGGACTCATGCGCGCGATCACGTGCATGCCGCGCTTTTTGGCGGCGGCGCAACACTCGCCGAAGAAATCGCGATTGCCGAGGAATTTGCCTTTACGGTGGTAGGGCACCTTGGTCTGGTAAAACGCCAGAATGCCGGTGACGCTGACCATCACGGCGTCCACCTTGAGGCTGGCCCAATAGTCCGCCCACTGCTCGACGTCCAGGACGGCCGGATCGTGTTCGGTCATATTGGTCTGGCCGAGCCGGCGAATATTGCGTTGCCAGGGCGCCGCCGGGTCGGCGGCAAGTAAGGAGGTGGCTATGGCGGCGGCGGCCGGCGCCACGATAAAATCGCGTCGATTCAAGTCCATGAGTTGGGGTTTATCCTAACCATCCAGTATCCGCCTTTCGTTCGGTGAAAGTGTCCCGCATGGTGCGGCGGTTTGCCGCATGCCGGGCGCGTAAAGGGCGGCGGAAATGTCGCGTAAATATCTGTAAACAAAGATGAAACCGGAATTGTGTGAAGCGCATTTAACCTTCTAAGTGCGCCACTCAAAGGGTGATGAAAATCTGCGTGCAACCGTTATCAAGCTGCTGCTCGCGCTGTGTCTCCTTCCGGCGCTGGCCTTCGCCCAGTTCTCTCCCGGCGCCCTATCCAAAGCACACACGAAGCTCGATGGACCGACCCACTGCACCAGTTGTCACGTCGGCGGCGGCCGCGATCGCAAGTTGAAGTGCACCGGCTGTCACGCGGAGATCAAACAGCGGCTCGCGGCGAACCAGGGTCTGCACCCTGCTCTCATGGATCAGGTGCGGATGGGCCGGCCGCGGCGCGACGACCAATGCGCGAAGTGCCATTCCGAGCACAACGGCGAGAAGTTCGTGCCGATCCGCTGGGATGTCAGCCTGGATGAGTTCGATCATCGCAAGACGGGCTACCCGTTGGAAGGCGGTCATGCCGGCCTCAAGTGCGCGCGCTGCCACAATCCGGAGCGGATTGCGCCCGCGGCCCGCAAGGCGATTCTGATGAAGGACCTGCGCCGCACCTACCTGGGGTTAGGCACAGCCTGCGCGAGTTGCCACGAGGATAAACATAAGGGGCAAGTGGGCGGCCAATGCGAGCGCTGCCACACGGTTGCCAAATGGAAAGATGTCACGCGATTCGACCACAACACGGCCAATTACAAACTGACCG
>JBEKDV010000015.1:0-45759 GCA_050014175.1 Candidatus Solibacter sp.
GAGCGTACTTGTCGAGGCGTTCGCATCATGGTACCCAAACTCAGTTCCACAGCAGGGGCAGATGTTGAAGTCGGACGGGGAGTCCTCCATCCCATAGCCACAAACTGGACACAGACAAGTGGTCACCATTTTTCGCACTCCGATTGAAAATATAACAGATTGGAAGCCTGCCCGTGGCAGCGCCCTGACTGTTTCATGGCTATTCTGATGGGGCCCCTCAAGGACGAACAGGGAACAGGCTTGAAATAGGTACGGATCGTACGGCTGCTATCCAACACACCGTATTCGTCGGTGATGGGGTTGAATCTCACGATGTCGCCTTTGCCCCGAACGCATTCCTCGATTGGCGGGATCCTAGTCCCACCGAGAAACGTATCGGCCAAAGCCTGATATTCTGCGGCGTTGTTGACCCCAAAATCCGCGCCATGCGATGCGTAATGGCGGTTCAGTTGCCTTGGATTCAGGAACCCTTTGGTCAGCATCTGAAACCGCGTAGTTTATCACAACCATGGCAGTTCGGTCCCAGAAAGGATGCTGCAAAAGGTGGCAGGGAGGAGCTGGCTTAGGCGGCTCTACGGCAACCAAGTAGCCGTTCACAGAGCGATATCCCGACCGGTGCCCTTATCTCGTTCAAAATCCATATCAAGGCCATGGAACGGGGATTTCGCAAAAAGGTCGGCCAAGTTGTCCACCTGCTGATGAACCGGCCTCTTGCCGGTAGCCGATGAATGGAGGGCGCGGACAGCCTGATCGACCGCGTCTTCCGGCGAGTTCGCCGCGCCGGCTTTGACCACCTCGGAGAGAAGACGGGCCTGTTCGTCACTCAGCGTAATGGTCATGGCGCGACTCCTTTCTCTTTCCACAGTACCGGATATCGGGCTGGCTGTCACGGAGTTCAAGGTCACCCAGGCACGTCGCTACCTCAGGAGAAGCGGACTGCGAGGCATCGGACGTGCTTCCGAGCGGGGCGGCAGCGAGTTCCGGCGCGAGATTTTCGTCAACGAGAAGCTTCAAGGATGGAGATCCTTTCCGGAATGCTGGCGAAGAACTCGTAGACTGCCTGGAAGTCTTCTTTCTCCAGATACGGAAAGTCTCTCAGAATCTCGTCTTCCGACATTCCCGATGCCAGGTAGGATGCCATGTCATAAACCGTGAAGCGCAAGCCACGAATACAGGGCTTTCCGCCCATTTTGCCCGGCTCAACGGTGATCCGTGGATTCAGATTGGCCATAGTCCAGCACCATAATACCTGTTCCGCCATCCTGCGGGGTACATCGCTGGCGGTTGCTACTGCCGGGAAGCAATCGCCTATCCGCGTCTCGTGAGCAGGTAAACCACGATTCCCCCCGCCAGGAATGCCAGGAGACAAAGAATCACGATTAGCAGGGTGTTGGAGGACCTGCCCGCGGGCGCCGAAACCGGCGGGGGCGTCACCTGGGGCGGCGCCATTGGCGGCATCGCCATTGGCGGCATGGCGGGATGTTGCGGCATCGCCGGTGGCTGCATGGAAGGCGCCTGGGGCATGCCCATTGGCGGCATGCCGGGCATCTGTCCCGCGGGCCGCGCGCCCGGCGGCGGTGGCCCGAGGTTGGAGGGAACGGAGATCAGCCTGGTGTACTCGCTGGGACCTTGCGGCGGGGCAGCCGCGGGCGGGTAGCCGGGAGTCGCCCGGAATGCCTGGGTGGCGCCGCCACCGGAGCCGTACGATGGTGGCGGTGCGGGCACTTGTGGCGATGCGGGAACCGGCTCCGGCGCTCCGGACAGAGATCCGGGACCGAACATGCGAGTGTAATCGCCGGCCTGATGCTGGGGCGGAGGCGGAGCGGGTGGAGGCGGCACTGCCGGAAACTGGGACGCCGAGGGAAACTGCGGTCCCGCCGGCATTCCTCCGGGCGAGGGTCTGAAGAACTGCGTGAACTCGCTCCCTTGTGGAGCCTGGGGCGGGGCTTCCGGGCGCTGGGACCCCGGTTGCGGGGACGCCGGAGCCCGGAACATGCGCGTGAACTCGCCCGGCTCTTGCGGCTTGGTGGCCGGACGCGGCCAGTCTCCCTGCGCCGGCACATCGGGCATGGGCGACTGGAACATCTGTGTAAACTCGCCTGGACCCGCCGCCGGCGGAGGCGTTCTTGGTGGTTCCGGAGCGGGCGGGTGCCCCGCTTGCGGGGACGGCGGTGCCTGGAACATGCGCGTGAACTCGCCCGCTTCCGCCGATGGCGGTGCCGCCGGAGGCGCGGGCGGTGGCGGCGGGGCGAATTGCGCGGTCACGGCGGAGGTTGGCGGCGCGGGCGGCGGCGCTACGGGGCTCTGGAACACGCGCGTGAACTCGCCCGGGTCCGACGACGCCGGAGGCGCGGGCGGCGCGGGCGCGGCGAACTGCGCGGTTACCTCGGAAGTTGGCGGTGCCGGAGGCGGCGTTACGGGGTTCCGGAACATCTTCGTGAACTCCCCCGCTTCCGCCGCCGGCGTTGCCGCTGGCGGCGCGGTCGATGGCGGCGGGGCGAATTGCGCGGTCACCGCGGAGGTTGGCGGTGCGGGCGGGGGCGCTACGGGGCTCTGGAATGACTTCGTAAACTCGCCGGGACCCGCCGATGGCGTTGCCGCTGGAGGCGCGGGCGGTGGTGAAGCGGGCGGCGTCGCCGGGCTCTGGAACATCTTCGTGAACTCGCCCGGCCCGGATGGGAGCGGCGCCTGGGGGAGCGGCGCGTGTGCCAGCGGCGCTAGCGTTCCGGCCGCGGGACGCTTCCAGAAGCCCGCTTTGCCGAAATCCTTGGCCGCGGCCGCCGCGCGATCCTGCTCCACCAGCCACTCGTCCAGCCGCCGGTACGGGGGCGCCACCGTGACTACGAAGGTGGCGCCATCGTGTTCGCCCACTTCGATCAGCTTCGCCATCGACTGCGGCTGCATGCCGCGCAGGCGCACCAGGAAGGCATCGTTTTCCGGGGTCTTCCCGCCCGCCAGCAGGTGCACCGTTACGTCGCGCCCGGTGTTCGTCTGCCGGGCGCGATAGCTCTGCACGCCTTCCCCCGGCAGCAACTCGATCAACTGGTACTTTTGCGAGAAATCCATGTGCCGTCGAGCCCGTTTTCCATCATGCTACCTTCGCCGCCCGGAGTCCAGTGCGCGGGGGTATGCTAAAGTGTGCCCACAGGCTTATGAAGCTGCTTTCGAGAGTAGTCTGGTCGGAAGGCATGCACCTGGGACCACACCATTTCCAGGTGCAGAGCCGCTACTTCGAAGATTCCATCCAATTCGCCACCACATCGCTCTGGTTTGCTTCCTACGGTCTGGCGGGCCTGGAGTTGGATGCGGACGCGCTCTACAACGGAAGCGTGTCGCTGCTGCACGCGCGCGGCATCCTGCCCGATGGCCTGCCGTTCAACATGCCGGAAGCGGACGATCTGCCGGCGCCGCGAGCCATCGCCGACCTGATCCCGCCTACCCGCGACAGCGTCGTTGTGTTGCTGGGCATCCCGCCGCTCAAGCCCAATGGCATGAACTGCGCGCTCGACGCGCAGGCGCCGGGCGAGACGCGTTACGCCTCCCAGTCCAGAATCCTGCACGACGAGATCTCCGGCGTCGACGAGCGCAGCGTGCAGTTGGGCCGCAAGAACCTGCGGCTGCTGCTCGACACCGAGCCGGCCGGCGACCTGGTGACCATCCCGGTGGCCCGCGTGGTGCGCGACGGCGCCGGCCATTTCGCCTACGACCCCGCCTTCGTGCCACCGGTGGTAGGGATCGGCGCCAGTCCGCGGCTGCTCCAGTTGTTGCAGCAGACGGTGGAAATTCTGGAGGAGAAGGGCGCCGCCCTGGGCCGCGACGCAGGCAGTTCGCGCGGCGATTTCTCGACCCGCGAGATTGCCGCCTTCTGGCTGTTGCATGCGGTGAATTCCGCCCTGGCCCCGCTGCGTCACCTGCTCATCGCCAAGCGCGGCCACCCCGAGGAACTTTTCGTGGAACTCTCGCGGCTGGCCGGCGCGCTGTGCACTTTCTCGCTCGATTCCAAGCCACGCGACCTGCCGGTGTACGACCATCAAAATCTCACCGATTGCTTCAATCAGTTGGACCGCCACATCCGCGCCCACCTGGAAACGGTCCTGCCCACCAACTGCATCGCCATCCCGCTGGCCGCGGCGGGCGACTGTTTTTGGGAGGGCAAGATCGCCGATGCGCGCTGCCTGGGCAATTCCCGCTGGGTGCTGGCCGTCCGCGCCGGTATGGCGGAGGCCGACCTCATGACGCAGGCCCCGCAACTGGTCAAGGTCTGTACCCCGCCTTTCGTGCGCGAACTGGTCAACCGCGCCCTGCCCGGCATGCCGCTGACCCATCTGCCGATCCCACCGGCGGCCATTTCCCCGCGCGCCGAAACGCAGTATTTTGGGATCAGCAGAGTCGGGCCCTGCTGGAACCACATGCTGCAGACGCGGCAGGTGGGGGTTTACGTACCCAGCGCGTTTCCCAACCCCGAACTGCAAGTTTTAGTCGTGCTCGATAACTAGCCTATGTCTCCTTCGGCCGATACTCGCAGACCAGAGAATCTGGCACTCCTCTTCCAGGATGTTCTTACCGCCATCGTCCGCCTGCGCGCCAACCGTCAGGGCGTGACCGACGCCAATGCCTTCCGCCACCATACCCGCGAGGCCATCAAGACGGCGGCCGGCCAGGCCCTGGCCGCCGGCTACACCGCGGACGACACGCGCCACGCTACCTTCGCCGCCGTCGCCTTTCTGGATGAATCGGTGCTCAATTCGCAAAACCCCATCTTTGCGGAATGGCTGCGCAAACCGCTGCAGGCCGAGTTGTTCGGCACGCACACCGCCGGCGAGGAATTCTTCGCCGCCTTGCAGCAACTGTTGGGCCGCGGCGATTCGGCGGACCTTGCCGACCTCATCGAGATTCACTATCTATGCCTGCTGCTCGGCTTTGGCGGCCGCTATAGCGCCGGAAACCGCGGCGAACTGGCGCAGATCATGAACCTCACCGGGGAAAAGATCCGGCGCATCCGGGGACGCTTTGGCGCGCTGTCGCCGGCCTGGCAACCGCCCAAAGAGAAAGCCGTCAGCCATACCGATCCCTGGGTCAAGCGCTGGGGCATTGTCGCGGCAGGCTGCGCCGTGGTCACCGTTCTGCTGTTCGCTGGCTACCTGTTCGGCCTGAGTTCCGTGGTGTCGCAGTTGCACACCCTTGCCACGCAGGGTAAGGGCTAGGAGTCTACATGCCGGCGCTCTATCTGATCTTCGGCCTCGTGCTGATTGCGTTGATCGTGCTCGCTGTCGTCTGGTACTTTTTCCAACAGAGAAAGGCCACCGCCGCCCCGGCGGCCGATGCCGGCGATCCGGGCGGCGGCGGCAACGAAGAGATCGACGTTCTGGTGCGCGAGGCGGAGCGCCGTCTGGCCGCCTCCAAGCAGGGCGACCGTCTCGGCAACCTGCCCATCTTCTTCCTGGTGGGCGATAGCGGCAGCACCAAGACCAGCGTCATGGTCAACGCCGGGCTGGAGCCCGAATTGCTCGCCGGCCTGATTTATCGCGACAACAGCCTGGTGCCCACGCGGACCGCCAACCTGTGGTTCTCGCGGCGTACCATTTTTGTGGAAGCCGGCGGCGGGTTGCTCGCCGAGCCGGCTAAGTGGGCCCGCCTCATTCGCAAGCTGCAGCCTCGCTCCGCGGTGGCCAGGCAGAGCGCCCAGGCGCCGCGCGCGGTGCTGGTCTGCTACGATGCCGAAACCTTCACCAGGCCGGGCGCCCAGGAAAGCGCCACAGCCAGTGCGCGCACGCTGCGGGCGCGTCTCGGCGAGATGTCCCAGGCCTTCGGCATCAGCTTGCCGGTCTATGTGCTCTTCACCAAAATGGACCGCCTGCCGTTCTTCACCGAGTACGTCCGCAATCTCACCAAGGAGGAAGCCGGCCAAGTCTTGGGCGCGACTATCCCAATGCGCGATGTGCGCGCCGGCGGCGTTTATGGCGAAGAGCAGACGGCGCGCCTGACCGCCGATTTCGAACGCCTCTTCCATTCCCTGGCCGACGCAAGGCCCGAATTCCTGGGCCGTGAGAGCGATGCCACCAAGCAACCTGGCGCCTACGAGTTCCCGCGCGAGTTCCGCAAGATCCGTCCCGCCGTGGTGCAGTTCCTGGTGGACATCTGCCAGCCCAGCCAGTTGACCGTGGGACCGTTTCTGCGCGGATTTTACTTCACCGGCGTGCGCCCCATCGTCATCAACGAGGTGGCGCCCGTGGCCGCCGCGCAGCCGCAGGCCGGTTACGGCCCGGCCGCCGGCGCCACCGGTCTTTTTCGGGCAGCCCAGGCGGCTCCGGCGCCGCCCGCCGCGCCCCAGGTAGGCGCCACCCGCAAAGTCCCGCAGTGGCTCTTCCTCAGCCACCTGTTCAACGACGTGCTGCTGGCCGATAGCGCCGCCATGGGCGCCAGCGGCTCTAGCGTCAAGACCGGCTCCGCGCGGAGGGCGCTGTTCCTCGCCGCGGCGGTCTTGTGCCTGCTGCTCTCGATCGCTTTCACGGTCTCCTTCTTCCGTAATCGCGGGCTGGAAACGCAGGCCCGCGACGCCGCCATTGGCATCTCGTCCGCCGAGTTGCCGGGTCAGGAGCTGGCCTCCGTGGACTCCCTGCGAAAGCTCGAAGCCCTTCGCCAGTCGCTCGAAACCCTGGTCCAGTACCGCCATGAAGGCGCGCCTTGGAGCTATCGCTGGGGCCTCTACACCGGCGACGCGCTCTACCCCGAAGTCCGCCGCATTTATTTCGACCGTTTCCGCCGGCTGCTCTTCCTGCAAACCCAGAACGCGATCCTGGAGGGCCTGCGCAGCCTACCCGCGGCTCTCCCTGGCACCCAGGGACCCGAATACGCGCCCACTTACGACGCCCTTAAGGCGTACCTCATCACCACTTCGCACCACGATAAGAGCACGAAGGTGTTCCTCTCGCCGGTGCTGACGAAATGGTGGTCGGGCAACCGCGGGCCCGATGCCGACCGGGTGGCGCTGGCGCAGAAGCAGTTCGATTTTTACGCGACCGAACTCATCGAGGAGAACCCTTTCTCCCGGGAGAACGACGGCTTCACCATCGAACGGGCGCGCGGCTATCTCAAACAATTCGGCGGCGCCGATCGGGTGTACGCCTTCATGCTTTCCGAGGCCGCCAAGAGCAATCCGCCCATCGATTACAACCGCCAGTTCCCCGGCGCGTCGCAGGTGGTCTCGCAACCGCACATCGTCCCGGGCGCATTCTCCAAGGGCGGATGGGCCTTCATGAAGGACGCCATCGCCCACGCCGACCGCTATTTCAACGGCGAGCAGTGGGTGCTGGGCGACCAGGTGGCGGGCAATATCGATCGCGCCGCTCTCGCCCAGGGCCTGCACGACCGTTACTACGCGGACTTCGTGAAGCAGTGGCGGACCTACATCAAATCGGCCACCGTGGTGCGCTATGCCGGCTTGAAAGACGCCACCACGAAACTGGCGCTGCTTTCCGGCAACCAGTCGCCGCTGCTGGAGTTGTTCGCCCTGGCGTCCACCAACACCGCGGTGGACGACGCCGCCGTGGCCAAGATCTTCCAGCCCGTGCAGGCCGTGGTTCCGCCCGGCAGCACGGACCGCTACATCGCGCCGCCCAACCAGAATTACATGACCGCGCTGGTGACCATCCAGACCTCGCTCGAAGCCATCGCCAACCAGGCGGGCGCACCCAACGACGCGGCGGCGGCGCAGACCGTCAACAATGCCGCCCAGGCCAAGGTCAACACCAAGCAGATGGCGCAGGCTTTCAACATCGATGCCGAAGGGCATATCGAGGCCAGCGTGCAGAAGCTGCTGGAGGACCCCATCACGTATCTGGACGCCATGCTGCGCTCCATCGATACGCCGGAGATCAACGCCGGCGGCAAGGCGTTGTGCGGCAGCTTCCGTCCGGTGCTCAACAAGTACCCCTTCAATCCGGCCGCCACCAGTGAAGCCACCCTGGCGGACGTCAACACGCTCTTCCGCAAGCCGGACGGCCTGCTGTGGACTTTTTATGATCAGAAACTGCAAAAGGTGCTGACGCGCCAGGGCGCGCAGTACGTGCCCAACCCGGCTTCCAAGGTGACGGTGAACCCGGCGTTCCTCGCCTTCTTCAATGCAGCCGCGGCATTCGGCGAGACGCTCTACGCCGATGGCGGGCAGGACCCCCACTTTTCGTACTCCTTGAAGCCCGAGACCACCGAGGGAGTGCAAATGGTGACCCTGCGCGTGGATGGCCAGACGCTCACCCACACGGCGGGGGCGCCGGCGGCATTGCAGAAATTCACCTGGCAGGGCAGCGGTACGCACGAAGCGCAGTTGAGCGTGCGCTTCGGCAATACCGACCTCGGGTTAGCCCACGGCGAAGGCCTTTGGGCCGCTTTCCATCTCTTCCAACTCGCGAATCAAGCCACAACCACCGGCGCCGGGCAGTCGCTCGATTGGATCGCCAGTACGGGAAAAGCCGGCCAAGCCATCATGCTACCCAGCGGCAAGCCGCTGACCGTGCGCCTCGACCTGGATTTGGGCGCCGCGCCGCCGTTATTTCAGCGCGGCTACCTTGCGCGCCTGACCTGCGTGCAGGACATCGCACGGTAGGGCTAGCGCTCGTGGCTGGGGTCCCCTGGGGACGGGGTTTCTACCCAACGTCCGGTGGCGCAAAACGGGCCGGAATTGGTCCGCTCTACGGGGCGGATGCGCCCGTCCCTCAGAGCCCATCGGGCAACTGCCGCTTGCGATACTCGTCGATGTAAATAGTCATCGGCTCCGCCATCACGTCGCGATACAAACCCATCTTGAAATAGAAGCGGCTGGGATTGGCATACCCGGTGGCGGCATTTTCCGGATAGGCATTCACGCCCCGGTAATCGACCACCGGTTTGCCGTTCAGCCACGCTCGCAGAAGGCCGTTTTCGTGTGCCGAGAAGCGGATCTGAAAGCGGAAATCGGTCCACTTGGCGCGCAGGTTTTCGCTGGTTTCGAAGAGAATTGTCCGATGGCGGCTGGTCTGCCGGGTGATCTGTAGCACGCCGGAAACGTAGCGGACGGCAACCACCGGGCTATCGTTGGAACAGGCGGCGTGCCCTTGGCAGTCCTGTTTCCACTGGGCGATCACCAGGCGCGTCGGCACGATGGGAAAATCCGCCGCGATCAGCATGCTGAAGGAGAATTCATAGGCAATGTCTTCCCTGGAGAGCAGTTTTTCCGCCTCCGTCAACTCCGCCCGCTCGCTGTCCTTATCGCCGTTGACTCCGGCTTCGAATTTGTCGCGGCTGTGAAGCACGACTCTCGCCGCGCCGCGGCCGGCACGGACCACCTGCGATTGCATGGTCACCGCACCGCGAACAAATTTGTCGGTTTCCCAGATATTGCTCAGTTCGCGCGTTTCGAAAGGGTCGTACACGTCGACCCGCGACACCGGCGCGTTGTTGTGGTGTGTATAAGAGACGAATGCGATCCAGAGCGTAAGGCCGGCAACGATGCCGCAGGCAAGAATGGCTCTTCCCTTGGGCGTCTTGCTCCCTGGACTTAGCGCTTCCAACAGGCGATTCCCCGGCATGATTGCGTCACACTCGCCATTATGACTCCGATCGCCTTACCGGCGCGGTGCGAATGATGAGGCCGGTGCGTTTCCGAGAGTACTAAAGTTCCGCCCCCATTCTGCCGATTCACTCACCATGATGTCGGCAGAGGATTACGAGCAACGCGAACGCCAGCTCAACCGCTTCAGACGGCTAATCGGCGAGCTGCTGCGCGGAGAAATGCATCGCAACAGCTTTGAACCCTGGGAAATCGAGCTGCTGATCGATTTCGAAACCTGCCAACTGCCCTCGCGCCGCCGGCTGGAAATTCTCCGCCAGTATCAGAGAGCCGTGGAACGCCAATTGGAAACCGGCCCCGGTCCGCCCATCAAGCTCTCGCATTTCCTGGTGCTGCGCGAGCAGCGCCGCAACGCCCTGGAGTAGGCGAGGCTCACGTAAGCAAAACGCGCCGCCCTTCGACCCGGTATTTGCCCGCGATCACAATGCCGATCGCCTCCGCGTAGATGCGATGCTCTTCGCTCAGGATGCGCGCCGCGAGCGTCTCCACCGTGTCGTCGTCCCGCACCGGCACCGGCGCCTGAATCACGATGGGCCCGGCATCCAGGTCCTCATCCACAAAGTGCACCGTGCACCCGGTAATTTTCACCCCGTGCGCCAGCGCCTGGTGCTGCGCATCGAGCCCCGGGAACGACGGCAACAGGGAGGGATGAATATTCAGAATGCGATTGGGAAATTCGCGAATGAAGCCGGCGCTCAGCAGGCGCATGAAGCCGGCCAGGCAGACCAGTTCCACGCCGTGCTTGCGCAGTTCCGCCACCACCATGCGGTCGTACACTTCGCGATCCAGACCTTTGGAGGGCAGGCACACCGCGTGCAGCCCGCGCGCGCGCGCCGTCTCCAGGCCGCGCGCCTCGGCCCGGTTGGAGATGACCACCGCGATCTCGACGCCGAGCGCGCCCAGCGCGCCCGCGGCCACACTATCGGCGATGGCCTCGAAGTTCGATCCGCGTCCCGAGATGAGGATCCCCAGCCGCTTCACAGGTACTCCACCCGCGGACGCCCGCGCTTCCGGGCCACCACGCCGCCCATGCGGAAAGGCGTCTCGCCCAGTTTACGCAGCACCGTCTCCGCCTTTGCCGCCCCGCGCGCGGGCACCGCCAGGATCATTCCCACGCCCAGGTTCAAGGTGCGGCGGTAATCGTCCTCCGGAATGTCGCCGATGCGCCGCAGGACTTCGAACAGCGGCGGAATCCTCCACGCCCCAGTCTCGATGGCCAC
This sequence comes from Candidatus Solibacter sp., assembly GCA_050014175.1. Lineage (GTDB taxonomy): Bacteria > Acidobacteriota > Terriglobia > Bryobacterales > Bryobacteraceae > Solibacter. Next base: position 10,825 of record JBEKDV010000015.1, read on the forward strand.
GCCGAAGTGCTTGGGCAGCATGCGCGGCGTATTGTCGGTGATGCCGCCGCCGGTGATGTGCGCGCCGCCGCGCAACAGGCCCGCCGCCATGAGCGCGCGAATCGGCCGCAGGTAGCTGCGGTGCACCGCCAGCAGGGCATCGCCCACCGTCGCCCCTACTTCCGGCAGCAGCGTCTTCGGCCCGTATCCGGCCACTTCGAAGAGGAGCTTGCGCGCCAGCGAATAGCCGTTGGTGTGCAGCCCGGTGGAAGGCAGCCCGAGCAGCACATCCCCCGCGCGGATGGACGTGCCGGTGAGCAGTTCGCCGCGCTCCGCCGCGCCCACGATGAAGCCCGCCAGGTCGTACTCGCCATCGGCGTACAGCCCCGGCATCTCCGCGGTCTCGCCGCCGATGAGCGCGCAGCCGTTTTTCTTACAGCCGCGGGCGATGCCGCCGACCACGGCCGCCGCCACTTCGGCATCGAGCTTGCCCACCGCGAAGTAGTCCAGAAAGAAGAGCGGCGTGGCGCCCTGCACGGCGATATCGTTGACGCAGTGGTTGACCAGATCTTCTCCCACTGTGCCGTGCCGTCCGGTAAGGAACGCCACCTTCAATTTCGTGCCGACCCCGTCCGCGGAGCTCACCAGCACCGGCTTGCGGTACCCCGAGAGCTGGTACATGGCGCCGAAGCTGCCGATCTCGGCCAGCACCCCGGGCGTAAATGTTTGCCGGGCAAACTTCTTGATGGAGGAAACGGCGCGATCGGCCTCGTCGATATTCACGCCCGCGTCGCGGTAGCGAACTGGTTTTCTGGTGGACAAATCCCAGTATACGGCGTTAGAATGCAGGCCAGAGTGGTGCTCCCCGTCGCGTAACCATTAGTACAAAGAGAACGCCGTATCACCCATTCGCTATTATGAAAAACCTAGTCACAGCGCTGTTTCTGTGTTGCGCTTTGGCCCTTGCCCAGACTCACCCGGCAGTGGCCATACACAACGCGAAAATTGTGACCGTCTCCGGCTCCGTCATCAGCAAGGGCACGGTGGTGGTTCGCAATGGACTGATTGAAGCCGTCGGGGAGAACGTCGCCGTTCCATCCGACGCGATGCTGGTGGAGGGCGAAGGCCTCACCGTTTATCCCGGCCTGATCGATGCCTTGAGCACGTGGGGACAACCCGGCGCAGCGCCCGCTGCCGCCGCCACGGCGACCGCCGGCCGCGGCGGCCGAGGGACTACCACCACGGCGGCCCCAACCACGACCACGACCGCGGCGACACCGGCCGCCGCCACCCCGGCGCGCGGCCCGGAGGATCGCCCGCAGACCACCAGTTGGCTGAAGATCGCCGACGAGGTCTCGAGCACCGACCGGCGCATCGAAAGCGCGCGCGGCGCCGGCTTCACCACCGCGGTGACTTTCCCGACGCGCGGGATCTTCGGCGGACAGGGCGCGGTCATCGATCTGCTGACGGCGGAAAAGCCCGGCGAGATGGTGGTGGCTTCCCCGGTGGGGCAGTACATCTCCATCGGGCGCGGCGGCGGCGGCGGCGGTATGGGCCGCAGCTTTCCGGGATCTCTGATGGGCTACATCGCGTATGTCCGCCAGATCTACCTGGATGCCGAGCACTACAAGCTGGTCAAAGATGCCTATGCGAAGAACCCAGTCGGCATGGCGCGGCCCGAGTACGACCGGGCGCTGGAAGGCGTGCTGGATTCGCCGCGCATCCTGCTGCCCGCCAATCGCCTGGTGGAAATCGATCGCATGCTGCACCTGGCGGCCGATCTCAAACAGCCGGTCATTATTTACGGCGGGAGGGAGACATTCCGCCCGGAAGCGGCGGAGCTGCTGAAGAAGTTCCACGCGCCCATCCTGCTCAGCATGCGCTGGCCGGAGGCGTCGCGCGACGCCGATCCCGACGAGCCGGACAGCATGCGGACGCTGGAAACGCGCGACAAGGCAGCTCTGGCGCCGGCCGTGCTGCAGAAGGCCGGCGTCAAATGGGCCTTCTACTCCGACGGCCTGGATGCGGCCCGCGACTTGCAGCGCGCCGTCAAGAAGGCCCTCGATAACGGACTCGCGCGCGAAGACGCGCTGCGCGCCCTCACCCTGTCACCGGCGGAAATCTACGGCGTGGCCAATCGGCTCGGTTCCATCGAGGTGGGGAAAATCGCCAACCTGGTGGTCACGCGCGGCGACATTTTCGACGACCGGACCAGGGTGGAAATGACGCTGGTGGATGGCCGCAAGTACGTTCCGGCGCCGGAAGCCGCGCCCACGGGCGGGCGCGGCGCAACTGCCGATCCGGGGGTGAACTAATCATGAAAAAACTCCTCTGCACAGCTCTTCTTGCCGCGGCGCCCCTGTGCGCGCAGACGTACGTCATCAAGAACGCCACGGTGATGACGGTGTCCAAGGGCACTTTCAAGGGCTCGATCGTGGTGAAGGATGGCAAGATCGCCGAAGTCGGCGAGAAGGTGATGGAGCCCGCCGACGCCAAGGTCATCGATGCCGCGAATCAGTACGTGATCCCCGGCATCATCGATTGCCACTCGCACATCGCGGTGGATGGCGGCGTCAACGAAGGCAGCATCAGCGTCTCTTCGATGGTGGATATCAAGGACGTGCTCAACCCCGAGGACATCGCCATCTACCGGGCGCTGGCCGGCGGCGTGACGACGGCCAACATTCTGCACGGTTCCGCCAACGCCATCGGCGGCAAGACGCTGCCCATCAAGATGCGGTGGGGAAAAGATGCGGAGGGCCTGATTTTCGAAGGCGCCACGCCGGGCATCAAGTTCGCGCTGGGCGAGAACCCCAAGCGCGCCGGCAACCCCACAGGGATGGCTATCAACGGCCAGGCGCAACAGGGCCGGTACCCGGCCACGCGTATGGGCGTGGAGGATGTTATCCGCGAGGCGTTCAACAAGGCCAAGATCTACAAGGCGGAATGGGACGCGTACGACGCCAAGAAGACCGGCATTCCGCCGCGCAGGGACCTGCAGATGGAAGCTCTCAAGGAAGTGCTGGAAGGCAGGCGCTATGTGCACGCGCACTGTTACCGCGCCGACGAAATTCTGATGCTGCTGCGCATCGCCGACGATTACGGGTTCAAGATCCGCACCTTGCAGCACGTGCTGGAAGGCTACAAGGTGGCCAAGGAAATCGTGGCGCACGGCGCCGGGGCTTCCACCTTCAGCGATTGGTGGTCTTACAAGGTGGAAGCGTTCGACGCCGTCCCCTACAACGCCGCCATCATGCAGAAGAAGGGCGTGGTAGTGTCGCTGAACAGCGACGACGCGGAACTGATGCGCCACCTCAACAGCGAAGCCGGCAAGGCGGTGAAGTACGGCGGGGTGAGCGAAAACGACGCGCTGGCAATGGTCACGCTAAATCCCGCCAAACAACTCGGCATCGACAACCGCGTGGGCTCGATCGAAGTGGGCAAGGATGCCGACCTGGTGATTTACGATAAGTTCCCGCTCTCCGATTACGCCAAGGTGCAGAAGGTGCTGATCGATGGCACGGTGTATTTCGACCGAGACAACGAAGTCAGCGGCCGCGGCATGAAGCAGGCCGAGAAGCAGAAGCTGATCGATAAGGAAAAGCAGAATCAGCAGCGCACGCCGCCGGGCGCGCCCACGAGGAGGGTTGGACAGTGAGATTTCCGGGAATAGCGAAAAACCGCTCCCTTACGGTCGCGGCTCTGCTTGTATGCAGCATCGCCTTATCGGCCGAAACCATCGTCATACGCAACGTCGATGTGTATCCGGTGAACGGCGCGGAAATGAAGGGCGTTTCGGTGGTGCTGGCGGACGGCAAGATTGCCGAAATCGGCGCCAAGATCGTTCCCGCGAAGGGCGCGCGCATCATCGAAGGCAAGGGCCTGCGGGTGTATCCGGGGATGATCGATTCCGGCACGGAACTGGGACTCAGCGAGATCTCGGCGGTGCGGGAGACGGTGGATACGGGCGAACTGGGCGAGTTCATGCCGCAATTGCGCGCGCTCAGCTCGGTGAACCCGGAGAGCGAACACTTTGGCGTGGTGCGCGTCAACGGCATCACCAGCGTGATGACCTTCCCCTCTTCGGGCGGAGGCGGTGGTGGTGGCGGGCGCTTCGGCGGAGGGGAACGGCAGATTATTTCCGGTCAGGCGGCGCTCATCCACACCGATGGCTGGACGTGGGAAGACATGGCCATCGACCGTTCGGCGGCGGTGCACCTGATTTTTCCCACCCTCGGCGGGCGCGGCGGGCGCGGCGGCGGCGCTCCCGACGCGATTCTGGAAATGATTCCGGGGGCGACGAGCGCCACCGGTTTCACGGCGGCCAAGCGCACCTACGACCAGCAGGTGGCCAAGATCACGGAGTTTTTCGATACGGCGCGGCAGTATCAGAAGGAGCGCGCCGCCAAGGCGCCCGGTTTCAAGCCGGATCTCAAGATGGAAGCCATGATGCCGGTGCTGGAGGGCAAGGTCCCTCTGGCGGTATCGGCCTCCCGCGCCAGCGTGATCCACGACGCCATCGCGTTCGCCGAGAAGCAGCGGATCAAGATCGTGATTCTGCAGCCGCGCGATATCGCCAAGGTGGGCGCGGAACTCAAGGCGAAGAACATCCCGGTGATTCTGGGGCGCGTGCTGGCGCTGCCCGACCAGGAAGACGATCCGTACGACAGCGCCTCCACGCGGCCGGCGGAGGCCTACAAAGCCGGGGTGAAATTCGCCTTCGGCACCTTCGACAACGAGTTCGTGCGCAACCTGCCGTACCAGGCCGCCACGGCGGTGGCGTTCGGGTTGCCGTACGAGGAAGCGCTCAAGGCGGTGACCATCAACGCCGCCGAGATCTGGGGCCACGCAAGCGACATCGGCTCGGTGGAAAAAGGCAAAGTGGCCGATGTGATGGTCACCACCGGCGACCCGTTGGAGATTTCCACCCAGGTGAAGTACGTCTTCATCAAGGGCAAAGAAATCTCCCTGGTGAATAAGCAAACGCGGCTGTACGAAAAGTACATGTCGCGGCAGTGAGGCGGCGGAAGGCCGCGTAAAGTCATAGCCAGCCAGCGGGCGCAGTGCGTCGATGCCGTGGGTGGTAATCTGTTCTCAGCGTGAGCCATGGCTTTCTCGAAGGGATTGCGTCTGGTGCTTCTCAGTTCGGTTTCGCTGCTGGGAGCGAATGGCGGGGGGGATGCGACGCCCCGGCTGACGCCCGCCGCGGCGGGACCTTACCGGGTTGAAGGCAACCGGATTCTGGATAGCAAAGGGCGCCCGTACCTGGTGCGCGGCACGGAATTGCCGGCGCTGACCGGCAAGATAGCGGACATCGCGGGCGATGGAAAGGAATTCGGCGCGTTCTCGCCGAGTTCGCTGGTTTCCATCCGGCAGCGCTTGAACATGAACGCGGTGCGGCTGCCACTGAGCCCGCGGGAGTACGAGGAAAGCGGCGGGTACCGGGCGCGCGCCAGGGAAGTGGTGGAAAGCGCGAACCGGTTCGAGCTGCTGGCGATTCTGGCGGCGGACGCGGGGGAGGAAGTCACCGCGAAGGCGCTGGCCCACTTCTGGGCACGCTGCGCGGGCGATTTCAAGAGCCATGCAAACGTGTTCTTCGCGCCGGGAAACGGCGAGGATGCGGTGGAGGCTATTCGCTCGGGCGGTGCGGAGCAGCCGGTGCTGGTTGATGGAGAATTGCAGGTCCGCGGCCGGAACATCATCTACCAATTCACGCCGCGGTATGCCACGACACGCACGGATGAGGACAGATGGAGGCAGTTCGGATTCCTCTCCACGCGCGCGCCGGTGCTGGTGAACGATCTGGATCCGCAGTTGGACCGGAAGTCCGCGGAGTGCGCGGCGTTTCCGGGCGATCCGGGGGCCGCGACCAGGCTGGTGCAGGAGAACCTGGCGTACTTCGATGCGCATGGGATCTCGTGGGTGCTGTCCTCGTTTCGTCCGGGGAAGATGCTGACGGAGTACCGCTACTACAATTGGTCGAAGCTGGACGACGGGTGGACATGCGGGGAAGTTCCCAGCAGGAGCGGGATCGCCATGATCCTGGCGGCGCACCTGTGGAGCACGCTCCCGCACGGGCTTTTCGTGGTCAATCACGTGAATGGCGGGATGGTGCTGGCGCGCGGCGGACTGGCGACTGCCTATGGCCCGATTCTGGCGGAGCGGGATATGACTGCCGCTGCGGGACGTCCTCTGCCGGTGCGTCTGGGCAATGTCTCGGTGCGGGTGAGAGACTCGCGGGGAACGGCGCGGCTGGCGCGGCTAGAGTATACCGGCGCCGGGTGGTCGAATATCACTTTTGTGCTTCCCCAGAGCGCGGCCCCGGGGCCGGCGGAGGTCGCGGTAGTGCGCTCCGATGGCTCCAGCACGGCGACCGGGGTGATCGTCGCGGATGTGGCGCCGGGGTTCTTTACGGCCAGCGCCGACGCGCGCGGCGCGGTGGCGGGCGAGGTGACGCAGCGATGGGCGGACACGGGGCGGACGAAGACGTTTGCGGCCTCGGAGTGCGGCGGATCTGTGTGCCGCGCGGTGCCGATTGCGCTTTCCGAGAGCGTCAACACGACGGTCCGGCTGGCGGGGAGCGGGATCCGCAACGCGGGGGCGAACGCGGTGGTGCGCGTCACGGTGGGAGGCAAGGCGGTGAAGGTGGTGTCGTTCGGCGCGGCGGACGACGTGGGACGCGATCAGGTGACGATTCAGCTTCCGGCGGAATTACGGGGCGCGGGGGAGACGGACCTGGTGATGACGGTGAACGGGGTAATGTCAAACGTGGCGCGGATACACTGTGGAGGGATGTGAGGAAGCTGGCGAGAAGCGGGTCCAGGGGGACCCGCGCGGACTGGCCCAGAGGGCAGCCCGTCCGCCCCACCATATGGATGGCGGCGGCTGCCATCGGAATAGTGGCGAGCTACGCGGCGTGGGGCGCGCCGCCATACCGGCTGGTGCTGCCCAAGGGATTTCCCATGCCTCGGATTCCGGCCGATAATCCGCTGACGGCGGAGAAAGTGCGGCTGGGGCGCTACCTCTTCTACGACAAGCGCATGTCGGGCAGCGGAACGAGGGCCTGCGCGAGTTGCCATCGCCAGGAACTGGCGTTTACGGACGGGCGGGGGCAGGCGGTGGGCGCCACGGGGCAGACTCTCGCGCGCGGCGCGATGAGCCTGGTGAATGCGGCGTACAGCGGAACTCTCACCTGGAGCAACCCCAACATCCGCGCGCTGGAGCAAATATTCGGAACCGATCCCAGGGAACTGGGCGTGGTGAAGGAGGATTTGCTCCGGTTGATTCGCTCGGACCCCACCTACCGCGCCCTGTTTCCGCGGGCATTCCCGGGCGAAGCCAATCCGTACCGCCTCGCCAACGTGGCGAAGGCGCTGGATTCGTTCGTGCGCACGATTATTTCCGGGGGATCGGCATACGATCGATTCCACTTTGACGGCGACGCGAACGCCATAACGGAAGCGGCCAAGCGGGGTGAGATTCTGTTCTATTTGGATTACGGGGGACCGTCGTGTTTTCGCTGCCACGGCGGGTTCAATTTCAGCGACGCGGTGGATTATGTGGGCAAGCCGCGCGGGCCGGCGGAGTTTCATAATACCGGCTTGTACAATGTGGCCGGGCCGTTTTCGTACCCGGCGGGTAGTTTAGGGCTGTACGAGCACACGAAGAATGCGGGCGACGTGGGTAAGTTCAAGGCACCGACGCTGCGCAATATTGCGCTGACGGCGCCCTACATGCACGACGGCAGCATTGCCACGCTCCCGGAGGTGGTGGATCACTACGCGGCGGGCGGGCGCACGATGGAGCGCGGTCCGTGGGCGGGCGTGGGGCGCGAGAATCCGGGGAAGGACGCGCTGGTACACGGATTTGCCATGACTGCGCAGAATCGGGCGGATCTGGTGGCGTTTCTGGAGAGCTTGACGGACGAGGGGGTAACACGGGACCCGCGGTTTGGGGATCCTTGGGCGGAGGAAAACGCTCGGCGACGATGAGGAAGAATGCCAAGAATGCCCCCAGGAATGGGGGCGGCCCAGAGGGCGCCCCGCCTGAAAGGCTACTCTACAAAGAGTTCAAATAGGCGATGACGTCTTCCATTTCCTGGGCGGTGAAACGGGGCCAGGCGAGCTTGCGGGCGGTCATGGATTCCAGCATCTGCGGACCGTGGTCCCAGAGGGCGGCCACCATGGTGATTTGGGAATAGGCGTCCTTGCCATGGCCGAGTTTGGGAGCGCCGCTAGAGGCGTTGTCATGGCAGGTGGCGCAACTCTTGGCGGTGAAAACGGTCTTGCCGCGAGTGGCGCTGCCGGTGCCGCGGAAATACTGCTTGGCCCAGACGTAGGAAATAATCTGTTGCATCTCTTCGGGAGCGAAGGTGGGCGGCGGATTCTTCATGCTGGGCTGGTGGTTCCACATGTCCACGGCGATCTCGGTGAGGGTCTGATTCTTGAGCAGCACCTCGAGGGCGCGCTTGCCCACGTGGCACTCGGTGCAGCCCTTGGAAGAGAATAGCTTCTCGCCGGAATCCGACGGCGGGAAGGAAAAGGTCTTGGCCAGATTGCGGGTTTCGGGCAGGTTTTGCAGGTAGACCAGCATGTCCGTGAGTTCCTGGCCGGTGATCTTGCCCCAGGCGAGCTTTCTCTTGGAGAATTCGGCGCGCATCCTGGGGCCGTGGTTCCACATCTGCTGGGCGAGGATGACGGGGTCGGCAAGCGACTCCCATTTGGCCACGGGCGGGGCCGCCGGTTCCTTGGAAGAGGTGATGCCGTGGCACTCGGCGCAGTGGCGGTCGGCAAAGGCCTGCTTGCCGCGGGCGGCGTCGCCGGGTTTTTCGAAATAGCGGGCGGAGACGAAGTAGGCGAACAGATCGGCGGCCTTTTCGGGGGTCATGTCGCCCTTTTTGACGCCCTTTTGCTTCATGGCGGCCCACATATCGGGGGCGTGATTCCACATCAGGCTGGCCATGACCGAGGGGGTGTAGTCGCGATCGACGCGGCGCGACAGATCGGGCGCCAGGGTGCCGCCTTTCCCCTTCAGGCTGTGACATTGGATGCACTGCTCGCTGGTGAACAGTTGCTCTCCGCGCCGGGCATCGCCGGGGATAATGCTCGCCCCCAGCGTACTCCAGGCGACGGCCGCGCCCACAGCAATCACTCGAAGCATGAACATCGCTGGTCTCCTATTGAATCAGTTTGAGGCCGGTCATGAAGATGTGGGTCCGGAACCCCTCGTACCCGTACAACTGCTCATTGAACCCGTACCATCGCCACTCGGTGTTCCATTGTACGTGCTTTTGGAGAGGAAGGGAAAGGCGTCCGAGCGGCTGGTAGTAGCGCGTGGCCCGCGAACCGTTGGAGATGAAGAGCGATCCGCCGGTGGAGAGTTTGGGCGCGATGCCGCCCATCTTGGGCAGCACGAAATCGATGGTGGAGGTGGCGGTGTGCGCGTTCTCTTTATAGGCCGAGAGCGTGGGCGTGAAGAAGGGCAGCAGGAGGAAATCGATGTTGGAGTAGAGCGTGGAGCGGTCGTACTCCGCCATGACGGAGATGCGCTTGCCGCCGTTGGGCGTCCAGAAGGCGGCGAGGGAATTGTCGCGGCTGCGGAAATCGTTCTGCACTCCCGGGGTGGGGTTCTGATTGTCGAGGAAGGCGAAGTTGGCCTGGAACCAGAGGGCGGACGCCAACTGATACTTGGCGCGGGCGCGGACCTTCTGGTAGTTGTAGAGGTCGGTGCGGAAGTAATTGCGGGAGGTGGAGGCGCCTTCATAGTCGACGTTCAGGGAGAGTTTCTGCAGGGGACGGAAGGTGATGCCTGCCAGCCCCACATTGCGCTGCAAGGCGCCGGAGGCGAGGGTTCCGCTCTGGTCGAGGACGCCGGCGCGGACGGTGGCATCGCCCCACTCATAGCGGTAGCCGCCGCGCAGGGTGAGCTTCTTCGTAACGTCGAAGATGGCTTCCACCTGCTCCCGGTTGTTGGTCACGTCCTGCGGTGTGGTCAGGGCCGAAACCAGGGCGGGGTAGGTGGAGCCCGGGGTGAGGAGGATCTGCTCGGTGAGCGCGCCGACGCTGGTCTCGTTGTAGCGGTTGATGGAGAAGGAGTCGACGATCTTCAAGCGCTTGAAGGGGCGGATCTCCGCGCCGGCGTTGCCGAGTGTGTGCTTGCCGCTGGCGGAACTGGTGCCGATATTGTATTGCCCGCTGTAGAGAAGCAGGGCACTGAGCAGGGCGAAATTGCCGGTGGCAGTGTCGAAGTAGCGGGCGTCGGTCTGGGGGGCGCTATAGAGGAATTGGCCGTTGAGATCGAGCCAGGAAAAAGGGCTGGCGGTGGCCAAAACCTTGCTGTAGGTACTGCTGCCGCGGATGCCGTAGGTCTGGGTGAGGGAATTGAGCAGCAGCGTGCCGCCCAGAATCGGGGTGGTGCGGTCGCCGATGTTGGTTCCGTCGAAACTGGCCTGGTCGTCGTCCTTATAAGTGGTTCCGCCCTCTTCGAGGGTGACATGCCAGCGGTTGTACTCGAAGCGGAGGCCGCCGCGATAGTTATTGGTGCTGTCGCGCAACAGCATGGGGACGGCGAAGGTATCGTTGCTGTCCTGCACCCAGGTATCGACGCCATGCCCATAGCCGGAATTGCGTTCGAACACGAGGCACGGGAGGATGTGTTTGCCGGGGAAGAGTTCGAGATCGACGTAACCGGAGCGGCGGCGCATGTCGAAGGATTGCTCATCGCTGCCGGCCGGCGCCACGGGATTGGCGTACGAGGGCAAGGCGTTGAAGTAGGCGATGTTGCGGTAGTCGGCGCGCAGATCGTAGACGCCGCGTTTGCTGATGTCGATGTGAGCGGTATTGTAAGGGTCGCCGCCCCAGGAGTTGGCGCGGGCGTCGATGCGGTCGAAGAGGCGGTGTTTGGGGTCGGTGATGGTGAAATCGAGGCCGGTCAGCTTGGGCCCTTCGCCGAGATTGACGATGCTGCGATAGGTGGCGGTGCTGCCGCGCAGGTCGTCCACCCAGCGATAGCCGATATCGAAACTGCCGGTGAACCACTGCTCGCTCGTGGGCGCGGGCGTTGCAGCATCGGTTTTCGCCGGGGCGGCGTCGGCCGGCTTGGCCTGGTCGTCGGCCTTGGCGGGGGCCGCGGCCTGGTCTTCCACCTTGGCTTGCGGGGTGGCTGGGGGCTGAGCCGGGGGCTGGGCCGGCGGGGCCGCCTGTTGCGCAAACGCGGCAACGGTTATGAGGAATGCCAGTAGGATTCTCATCTGGTGAATGCCCGATTCGCATAGGAACCATGCACCTTCTGGTGACAGAGGGTGCAATTTTGGAACCGCGGGCTGCGCAAATCGTGGATGGCAGGTCCCACCGTCCCCAATGTCGAGTTGGCCGGGGGATTGGGCACCGGCAGGTTGGAGTGGCACTCCATGCAGACGAAGCGCACCTCATGCCGCGTCAGCATCCGGGGATTGGCGGACCCGTGCGGCTGGTGGCAGGCGCCGCATCCTTCGAGGCGCACGGGAGCGTGCTCGAAGGGAAAAGGCCCCATCTTATCGCCGTGGCATTTGGCGCACCCGGGTTCGTTGGCTTGTGCTGTCTGCATCTGGCGGGGCAAGGCGCTGCCGTGGGGATTGTGGCAATCCACGCAGGACATGGCGCCTTCGGGCAGGCGGTGTTTGTAAGGTTTTTGGAAACTGGCCCAGATATCGGTGTGGCAGCGGGCGCACAGGGTGTTGATGTCGACCGGTTTGCGCGCCACCAGGCCGTGGGGTCCGTTCTTGTGTATGGAGTGGCAGGCGGTGCAGCTCACCTGATTCCTGGCATGGCCGCTATTAATACGTCCGCTGTGGGTCGACTGATTGCGATGGCAGGCGAGGCAGATGCGATCGGCCTCGCCCGGGGTCAACTTGGCGGGCTGTTTGATATCGGCGGCGGAGGCCGATTCGGCGTGCTTGCTGCCCGGCCCGTGGCAACTCTCGCAAGCTTTGGTATCCCAGCCGCGTCTCTTATCGGTTTCCACTACCTGGTGAGGGTTCTTCTGGAAGGCGTTGAAGATATCCTCATGACACATCTGGCAGGTAGTGGAGCCGACAAATTCCGCCGGCTTGTTCTCCGGGGGCGGAGAAGCGGGAGCGGCGGCTTTATCCTGAGCGCTCCCTAAGACAGCGAACAGCATGGCCGCGCCCACAAACCCCACCCTGAGAATGGGGACAGACAGCGAATTTCCGGCAAAGTGCGCCGGAAATTCATGTCTGTCCCCGTTTTGCGGCTGAGGAGACGTATGGCGGGTTGAGTGTACGGGCAGCCCGAACATGGCGTTCTGTCCTTTATTGTTACTTGCCGGCGTGTACCTGGTCTACGTCGAAAGCGGCGCCGGTGGCGTGGCAGACATCGCAGCTCTCACCGAACTTGGGATCGGTCTGGGCCACCGCGTGAGCCAGAGCCGAAAGATTCTGGTGGCAGGCGGTGCAGGCCGAAGTAGTGGCCGGGATCGGGCTCAAAGGACCCTGCGTATCCAGCACGGCGTTCTTGCCGATGGGGAAGACGGCTTCCGAGGTGTTGACATGGCACATGTAGCACTTGGCCGTATCGGGGACTCCGCCGGTGGGCGTCATGGCGGGATAACGCACGTCGGTGAAATCGTTATGGCTGCCGCCGTAGCCGACGATGATGTAGGTCCGGTTGAATGCCTGCATCTGGTCGCCGGTGTGGATCTTGTGGATCATCAGGGCGAAGTTGACAGACTGGGGCGGGAGGGCCTTGTCGGACGCCACGGTGGCGGCGCTGCGGGTGGAAGCATCGTTCTCGGTCGGGTTGTGGCAGAGCACGCACATTTCGATCTGGTTGCGGTTCTCGCCGTGGAGGGAAAGATAGCTGTGGCAACCGTCGCACTTGGTGATGGCGACGACGGTGCGGCGCGGGACCACCGGGGAGCCGTCCACGGAGAAGTAGACCACCTTATTAATGGCGCCGTATTCGCTGGTCTGCTGCTGGGCGGTACCGGGCAGCAGGGTACTGCCGCGGCGGGCTTCGACGCCGATGGCGTAGGTGCCGGTGGCCTTGGCCGGAACCGTGTGGGTGAAGGTGTAGGAGCAATTGCCGCTTTGGTCGCAGGAGGCGGTGGGGACGGGGTTTTCCGAGACGTAGCCCGGCGTGGTCACGTCGGAACCGAAGCTGGTGTAGCCGTAGTCCGAGGTGGGGCCAGCCATGACGAAGGCCATGCGGTTGCTGCCGCCGGTCAACTGAACCATGGTGACGGCGTTGCCGGAATAGTCTTTGCAGGTGAAGTTGACGGTGGGCGCCTTGCCGGCGACGCCGTTGGATACTTTGGTGATGTTGATGACGATGCCGGGGTTGGTGAGGGATTGGGTGGGAACGGTGTGGGCGCCGATGATGGAAGCGTCGAACTCGAGTTCGCCCTGCGGGATGTGGCACTGGGTGCACTGGCCGTCGGTAGCCTGAGGCAGGTTGACGTGGTTGAGGCCGGTGGCGAAGTTGACGTCGTCATGGCAGGCACCGCAGGCGGCGCGGCTGGGGTTGGTGAGCCAGTTATTGGCCTGGGTGGCGCCGGCGACCGAGGTGGGTTCGTGGCAAAATGCGCAGCGCCGCGGGTCGGAGGGCAGAACCACGGTGGACCAGTCGGACACCGCGTTCTGGTAACCGACGATCTGGTAGGGCTTGCCGGCAATGACGCTGGGGAGCTGGCTGCCCATGTGGATCTTGTGGGCCATCACTTTCATGTCCAGGGTGTTGCCGGTGTTGGGATCGGTGGTCTGCGGCTGGTGGCACATGATGCAGAGATCGATGCCGAGGCGCGAGCCGCCGTGGAACGCCAGCGAATCGTGGCACTTGTTGCAGCTTGCGGTGCGGATGACGTCGCGGGTGTTGGTGGGTGTCCCGCCGCCTGGAATCCAGGTGAACGTGTTGGAGGCGTAATTGGTGCCCAAATCGAACTCGGTCAGGTTGCGCGAACCGTAGATGCCGACGCGATGGGTTGCCGTGGGGTCCCAGGCGGTGCTGTTGACGCCGACGGCCTTGGTCTTGAAGGTGTAGATAAACTCGCCATCGGTAACCGTTTTGGTGGTTCCGCCGGAATCGGTGCTGGCCTGAGTCGCCGACGCAGTACCGGTGGCGGCGGCGGAGACGCGCGAGTTGTAGTCGTAAAACTGGGTTTGCCCTTTGGGGATGTAGGCACAGAGGAAACTCACCGAGACGGCGCCCGGTGTGGTGATACCTGCCGGATCCAGCGGCAGTCCGTTAGGGTCGGCAACCTTGTAATCGACACTGATCGTGCCATCCGTCGCGATGCTGGCCGAGACGATGGTGAGCGTCAGACCGGGACGAACGAAATCCACGGTCGCGTCCGAGGCGTAGTAGGCCTTGTCGTGAGGCGTGAATGCAGTCTTTTTTGGCGCGCTCATGAGGACCACGGAACCCGTGATCACAGCCAGCGCCAACGCGTATCGACCAACCGCGAACACCGAAGAAGGAATCCGCATACTTATCTCCAATCAAGAACGTGATGTTTCCTACCCACCGAATATGGCAGGGATACCGAGCGGTAATGTCAGAGCACACGCCACGCCAAACCGCCGCTCCGGGGAATCGGACCTGGAAACCTTTTGTTATGTTCTTGATGGAAAATCCGGCACGGCAGTGAGGGCTTTGCCTACTATGCCACATGGGTGAAAACGCGGGAGTTCCTGGGTGAAATTCCGCTGGTGGGGTTTGGTGGTAGCGAGTGGTCGGGAATTTTGGTACGGGAATATACCGGAGATCGGAGTCGGCTTGACAAGCGGCGGAAATCTCCGAGGGAGCCGAACTGGGCGTACGGGCACCAGGGTTTGAGTACTTAAGGGGCAAAAAATATTTTTGAGAAATATTGATTTCGTGCGTTTTCGCATGTATTCTGGCATTTCGGTAGGGAATATCTGAATTTATCTTTAAGGATAACCCGATGGCGCTTTGGGACGGAAGCAAAATAAGAGTCGTAGAACACAGCCGATACCTCGTGCGACCACCGGACGACGTCCGGCGGCGCGCTCTCGTACGTCTATACGAGCGCCGATTCGCCGTGGACAATTTGATCCGCGCTTTGGAGCGATACCAACAGGAGCAGGGCGGGCTGGCACCGAAGCGCCCCCCGCTCAGGGCTGGGGAGATGTGGTGGTAAGGTTGCGCTCGATGGCGAACTTGACCAAGCCTACGAGGTCGTGGACTTTGAGCTTCCGCATGAGGCTGGCGCGGTAGGTATCGACGGTTTTAGGGCTGATCTCCAGGAGATCGGCGATATCCTTGGCGCGGAGTCCATTGACCAGATAGGAAAAGACCTCCATTTCCCTGGGACTGAGGGCAGCCAGGGGATCCTCGGGACGGCCCTTGTCGGCCTTGGCAAAGAGCCCGGCGCCGCGGAGCATAGGCGACACGTACACGCCCCCGTCGCGCACAAAGCTGATGGCGTCGAGCAAATGACGGGTGGGACCGTCTTTGAGGAGGTAGGCGTCGGCGCCGGCGCGCAAGGCTTCCATTACAATGCCTTCCTCGCGGCTGATGGAGAGGATCAGCAACTTCACGGTACAGCCCGCGGAGCGTAATCTGCGGATGGCCTCCACTCCGGTGACGACCGGCATGTGCAGGTCGAGGATGGCGAAATCCGGATTGAGGGCGGTGATCATATCGATGGCGGCGCCGCCATCGGACACCTGGCCGAGGACACGCATACCATGGGAGGCGCAGAGGGCCGCGATGCCTTCCCTCACAATGGCATGGTCGTCTGCCAGTACCACCGTCGTTGCTGCCGGTTCCTGCATGCTTCGCTTCTCCTTTCGTTCCGCGCCGGACCGGGCCCTTGAACGGGTGCGATGCCGGCCCCGATAAAGACGAGGATGCTAAGATTCTACCGGGAATGGGACTACGGATACTACCAGTTTCGTTCCATCCGGGCCACTTTCTACTTCCAATCTCCCGCCCAGCTCCTCGGCGGTCTCGCGAATGGAGCGCAAGCCGATGCCGGAAACTACGCTGGGGGGAGCGGAAAACACCTGTTCGGTATCGAACCCCACGCCATTATCGCGGATGCTGAGGACGAGTTGGCCGTCTTGGACTTCCAGGGCGACGGCGATGCGGGTAGCCCGCGAGTGGCGCACCAGGTTGGCGAGAGCTTCCTGAAATGCCCGGTAGATGAGGATCTTGACTTCCAGACTCGGTTCCCAGGGTAAGGGATCGATCCGAAGGGTGGCCTCGAAGCGCTGCGGAACGCCGCTGATCTGCCACGACTGGCGGATCGCGGCTTCCAATGTAAGCCTTTGCCATTCGGGCGGATGCAGCCGCCGGGAGAGGTTGCGAACCTGTTCCAGGGTATCGGCGGCGAGGGTGGAGATGCTGTCGAGGGCCTGGCGGACGTTGGGGGGGGGTGAGGGCAGCTCGGCGGCGATGACGTCCAGTTGCAGGCGGATGGCGGCGAGCATCTGGCCGGCGCCGGTATGCAGTTCACGTCCCAACCGCTGGCGTTCCATCTCAATGTGGCGCACGGCTTTGCGCCCGCCGCGCCCGCGGCGCCGTTGGGCTCGTGAAAAGAGGCGCTGCTCTAATCCCAACAGTTGGAGGAAATGCCCGGTGAGGCGCGATTGAAGAGCCGACAATTCCCTGGTTTGCCTGGGTTCGGCTTCCACCGGCAGGGCTCCGACGAGGACGCTTTCCGGCGCCTCCCAGACGACCCAGAGGAGGAGGGAGGAAATCCCGGTTTCGTGGATGGCGCGGGAAAGGGGCTGGTGGCGAATGATGGCATCGGACAGAGAAGCCGGATTGCGCAAAACCTGTCGCGTGCGGTTACTCATCCAGAGCACCCGTCCAGCACGGTCGCATTCCAGAAGCAGTGGACATGTGACCGGTTCTTCGCGCATGGACTCGGACTCCACGCAATCACTCAACCAGCGGTCTCCTATAAACGCAGAGCTTTCCTAGCCAGCATGCCAGCATATGCCAACACCCGCAATCTCGGTACGTACTTAGTACTTCCCTAACCTTTTAGAGGGATTGCTTTCGTGTGACGGTCGTATTATAAGTGGAACAGGATGTCACGAGTTCTCAGTTACGCACCGCGGGTCGCGATTTTTCTGGCTGGAGTCGCGGCAGCCGCTATCACCCTGCCCCGGCACCGAGGCGGCGGCATGGACTCAGCCACAGCCGTCGAGTTGAAGCGTTCGCTGGCGGGTCTTGAAGTGCGCCTGCAAGACCGCGAAACGGCCGATGCGGAACGTTTCGCCGCCGGTGAGGCACGCTTCGCCCAAGTGGAGAGCCGCCTGGAAGAGCACGCCGCGAGGCTGGCGGATGTGCCATCTACCAGCCAGATCGTGGCGGCCATGGAACAATTGTTGTCCAAGACGATGGCGTCGCTGGATGACCGATTGACCAACCAGGCGAACTCGATTGACGTGCTGAAGGCCACAGTGTCACAGACCGACAGCCTGCTGGAGAGGGTTCTGGAGTCCCTCGATTCGCTGCAGACGTTCACGGATCCGGCGGAATTCGCCAGCGATCCGCTTCTAAACCACGCGCGGATGTAGCGGCATTTTGCAGGTTTGGGCCGGAAAGACAGACTTCTCCTACCGGAAATCGGGGATTACTGATTTTCTTTTGTAATAAAACGTACTATTCTCAGAGAGTGGTACGTAATGGATCTCTCCAAAGTACTAGAACAGTTGCGTAGGGAGTTGGCGCACCTGGACGCCGCCATCCTCAGTCTGGAACGACTGCAGGCGAAAGTGGAGCGGCGGGGCCGCCCCCGCAGATTGCCTACGGATCTCCTCAAAGTCCAGCCAAAACCGCGTCTTCCGGCCCGTCGCGGTCGCGTAATCGAGTAAGCGGCCACCACGGCTCCACGGCGATGTGTCAGCCGGAAAGCGAAGTTGCGCCCGAGTACCTCCGTTCCTAGAACGGAACGTCGTCGTCAGTGATGCCCTGATTAAAATCCTCTGGCGGCTGGGCGGACGATGGGGCTTGGGGACGCTGCGCGGAACGGGGCATGGATACGGGCCGTTCATAATCGCCGGAGCCCTCCGAGGGAGCGTCGCCGCGGCCAGCGCCGCCACCCAGCAAGACCAGGTCCTGCGCGTTGCAGATGACTTCGGTGAAGTACTTCTTCTGCCCTTCCTTATCTTCGTAACTGCGTGTTTCGAGACGGCCTTCCAGGTAGATTTGCTTACCCTTGAGCAGGAAATTGGCGACGTGCTCGGTACGCCAGACGACGATATTGTGCCAGTCCGTGACGTCTTTCCATTCGCCGGACTGCGGATCTTTGTTGCGACGACCCGTCGCCAGGGAAAACTTGGAAACCGAAATTCCGCTGGGGGTGAATTTGGTCTCGGCGTCCTTGCCGAGATTGCCGATTAGAATGACTTTGTTGACGCTTTTAGATGCCATCTTATCCTGAACTGTAGCACAGACGGGGCGCGGTGGCAGGGGGTTTTGCGCGGACGGGTTGACGGACGCGACAGATTCAGGCGCCGCCGCAGGCGGAGGCCAGGGAACGCGCCTCGGCTTGGGGGAAAAACGGCGAAACCGCGGCCAGGGCAAGGTCGAGCGACTGGCGGGCCGCGCCGCAGGAACCGCCCGCCACGGCGGCCAGATGACGCCAGGCGCGGGCGTCGGGGCGGAGCGCACCGGTCATCTCGAAATTCAGGGCGCTGGAGAATTCCTCTTCGGCGCGGGCGAAATCCTGACGGCGATAGAGGAGGATGCCGCGATAGAGGTGGGCCTCGCCGCTGGCCAGATCCCGCGCCCCGGCAAAGGCGGTACGGCTGGCCAGGTTGTAGTCCGCCAGCGCCTCTTCGGTGCGGCCGGCGAGTTCCTTGGCGCGAGCCCGCAGGAAGAGGGCGTGCGGGTTGGCGGAATCGGCCTGGATGGAGGCATCGAGGGTGAGGATAGCGCCGGGGAGATCGCCGGCCAGGAGGCGGGCAGCGCCCCAATCGGCGAGGGCGGGAGGAAACTGCGGCCGCGGCGCGAGCGCTTGCGGAAGGGTGGGGCCCTCGCCCTGCCAGATCTGCCGCCAACGATCGATGGCGGCGGCGTATTGGGCGGCGGCGGCGGCGTAACGGGCGGAAGCGAAATCGCGCCGGCCTTGCACCCAGGCGCTCCAGCCGGAGTCTGGCGGTCCGGCGAAAAGGCGCGCGGCGTCGTCGAGCTGGTTGGCGAGCAGAGCGGACCAACCGAGCCACTGGGATGCGGCAGAGAGCAATGCGGCGCAGAAGGCGGCGGGCATCAGGTAGGAATTACCCGATGACGATTCGAGCGCGGCGGCGATTTCCCGGCGCGCGGCGACCGGCATGGCGGCTCCGGTGGCGGCCTGCAGACGGGCGATGGCGGCGAAGGCGCGCAGGGCCGCGGGGACCACGGGCTCGGGCGCCGTGTGGCGCGTGCTCTTGGGGGCAGGCGCCGGCCAGGCTTCGATGGCCCGATCGAACGCTGCGGCCGCGTCCAGAAACTGGCGATGGTCCCCGGTGGCGGCAGCGCCGGCGAAGGCGCAATAGCCTTCCCGGTAGTAGAGCAGCGACTGTTCCGCCGGCGGACTCAGGGCCAGGGCGGCCGCCTGGGACTGGATGCAGGCTTGCGCGACTTGGATGCGCGGGCGGGGCGCCATCTGCACGCTCTCGAAATCGGACTGCGCCCGCAGGACGGTGGGTGTCAGACGTTGGCCGGAGGCGAGGAGGATGGAGGTGGCGGCGAGTGCCAGTGCACATACCTTCATGGCAAGTCAGTTGGCATGTGGCAGGCCGTTGTGCGAAAGGGTACGGGAAAGAGTCCGAGCTTCGCTCGGATGGGCAGGCCAGGAGGCCCGGCCCACCAAAGAATGCCCCCATGAATGGGGTCATGGCAGCCTGAAAGGCTACGCTACTTGGTGAAGATGGTGGCGTCCACGTTCATGCCGGGGCGCAGTACCAGGCCGTTGGCCTGGTCGATGAGGATCTTCACCGGAATGCGCTGCACGACCTTGACGAAGTTGCCGGTGGCGTTCTCCGGGGGGAGCAGGCTCAGGCGGCTGCCGGTGGCGCCGGCGATGGAATCGACGTGGCCGGTGACAGAGCGGCCGTACATGTCGACTTTGATTTCGGCACGCTGCCCGGCATGGACCTTGTCCAACTGGGTCTCCTTGAAGTTGGCGGTGACCCAGACGTCCTGCAAGGGAATGATGGTCATGAGGCCCTGGCCGGGCTGAACGATCTGGCCGGGCTCCACGGATTTGCGGGTGACCACACCATCCACCGGGGCAGTCAGCGTGGTGTAGCTGAGCTGGAGTTCGGTGGCCGCGAGGTTGGCGCGGGCGCTCTCGACGCCGGCGGCGGCGGTGCCGGTTTCGGCGCGGCGCACATCCACCTGCTTGCGATTGGCGAGGGCCGCCTCCACCTGGGCCTGGGCCAGGCTGACGCGCGATTGCGCGGCGGCCACGGCCGCCTTGCGAATGCCGGCGTTCTGTTGCACGGAAGCCATTTGCTCCTGGGCGGCGCGCAGTTCGCTTTCGGCGACGCGCGCGGTGGCCTGGTAGGCGTCGTATTGCAGGCGCGAGATCTCAGCCTTGTCGAGCAGGGGCTTCATGCGGGCGAGATCGGCCTGGGCGCGCTCATTGCCGGCCTGCTTGGTGCGCACGTTGGCTTCGACGACGGCGATATCGGAGCCGGCGGCCTGCTCGTAGCCGAGGCGGGCGCGATCGACTTCGGCCATGGCGTCAGAGAGCTGGGCGGAGGCGCCCGAGGCGCCGGACAGGGTGGTGTCGTTGGTCAGGGGGACGACCGTCTGCGCGGTGTGCAACTGGTTCTGCGCCTGCAAGAGGGCGGCGCGGGCGATATCCACCCTGGCCTGGTAATCGCGCGGGTCGATGCGCACCAGGACATCGCCGGCCTTCACCGGCTGATTGTCCTTCACCAGCACTTCGAGCACGTTTCCGGGGATCTTGGGCGCGATGGCGGTGATGTGCGCATCCACCTGAGCGTCGTCGCTGGAGACGCGGTCGAGGAAGTGGAAGTAGGCCCAGGCGCCGGCCGCCAGTGCCGCTAGCAGCATGCCCAGCACGATGAACTTGACGGGCGAACGGCGGGGCTCGTCCAAGGGGGGCCCGACGGCGAGCGGGCTCGGCGATTTCGATAATTCATCCATCACGTCGGGCATTTTTAATTATTACCTACCTTCCCTTAGATGTGGCAAGCCGGGTGCCAGATCCATCCGTCTCCCTAATGCGCTCATCCGGCTGCATTTCTACTTATCGGCCGCCGGGAGGCGGGGCGGGCGGTGCCGCTATTTCGGCACTTTGCAGCCGGATGGAGGGCGGCGCTGGAAGAATGCCCCCTTGCAAGGGGGCATGGCAGCCCTGGAGGGCTACTCTACCAGCATCGGTCCGCGAACGGGGGGGACCTTGCGGATCAGAAACATCAACGGGATGATGACCAGAAACAACGAGCCCATCACCCAGAATGCATCGGCAAAGGCCAGCATGCCGGATTGCTTCAACAGGTTGCCGTACAACATCCCCTGGGCTTGCGCCGCGGCGTCGCTGCCGGACGACCCGGCTGCCTGGAGCGCCATGGACGCCTTGGCGAGGGCATCGCGATAGGCCGGATCGTAGGGCGTCATGTGGGAGACCAGCACCGACTGGTGATACTGGGCGCGGCGGGCCAGCATGGTAGTGGTGGCGGCAATGCCGGAACTGCCGCCGATGTTGCGCGCCAGGTTGTAGAGGCCGGTGGCGTAGTTCATGCGCTCGCGGGGGATGCGCATGAAGGCCACGGTGCTGATGGGCACGAACAGGAAAGCCAGCCCGAAGCTCTGCACGATGCGGCTGCGCACGGCGGTGGCGTAATCCAGTTGCAGGGTGAAGCGGGACATGGCCATCAACCCCGCGGCGGATACGGCCACGCCGAAGATGACGAGCCAGCGCGCCTGGTAGCGGCGCAGGAGCATTCCCACGGCGGGCATGGCGATGCAGATGACAATGCCTCCGGGCGAAAGCACCATGCCGCTGAGCATGGCGGTATAGCCCAGCAGGGTCTGGAGGAAAAGCGGCAACAGGGCGGTAGAGCCGTAAAGCACGAAGCCGAGCACCAGCATGGAAAGCGTGGCGAGGGCGAAATTGCGCTCCTTGAGCACGTGGAAATCGATGACCGGCTGCTTCTGGCGAAGTTCCCAGACCACCACGCCGACAAGACAGACCGCCGTAATGATGGCGAAGGTGACAATGTAGTTGGAGGACAACCAGTCGTTGCGCTGGCCCTCGTCGAGGACGACTTCGAGCGAGCCGAGGCCGAGGGCGAGGAGGCCGAAGCCCATGTAGTCGATCTTAAAATCCTTGCCGAGACTCTTGCGGATGAGGTAGGGCGGATCGTGCACCAGCGAAGAGGTCAGGATGAGCGAGAGGATGCCGATGGGAAGGTTGATGAAGAAGATCCAGCCCCAACTGAAGTTGTCGGTGATCCAGCCGCCGAGGGTGGGGCCGATGACGGGCGCCACCACCACGCCCATGCCGTAGACGGCCATGGCCATGCCCTGCTTTTCACGCGGAAAACTCTCCACCAGGATGGCCTGCGAAACGGGTTGCAGGGCGCCGCCGCCGAGGCCCTGGAGGACGCGGAAGAGAATGAGGAGCCCCAGGGTGGGCGCCAGGCCGCAGAGGAAGCTGCTGACGGTGAAGACGCCGACGCAGATCATGTAAAAGCGCTTGCGGCCGAGCAGCATGGAAAACCAGGCGCCCATGGGGAGAATGATGGCGTTGGCGACGAGGTAGGAGGTGAGGACCCAGGTGGCTTCCTCGGGGGTGGCCGAGAGACTGCCGGCGATGTGGGGGAGGGCCACGTTGGCCACGCTGGTATCGAGCACCTCCATGAAGGTGGCCAGCATCACCGTCATGGCGATGATCCAGGGGTTGATGTGGGGCCGGAAGGGGACGGCGGAACTATTTGGCGTAGAGCGCCTCCATCTGGCCGACGCTGTGCGCCAGGTCCGCCCGGGCCTGGTTGTAGCGGTACAAAGCCGCGATCTGGTTGTCGCCGGCGCGCGCCAACCCATCCTGCGCCTGAATCACTTCCACGTTGTTGGTGACGCCCGCTTGAAAGCGGTCGCGGGACTGTTCCACTTCCTGGCGGGCCAGCTCGATGCCGAGGTTGGCGACGTCCACCTGGCTGCGCGCGCTGCGCAGTTGGGCGATGGAGGTTTGCACGTCGAGCACGATGCGGTTGCGCACTTCCTGCTCCTGCTGCTTCAACTGGCGGATGGCGAGCGAGGCGCGCTCGCGCTCCGCCTGTATGCGCCCACCGGTGAAGATGGGCACGTCGAGGTTGGCCGAGTAGTTGTAAACGGGGATAACGTTGCTGCTATTGAGCCCCTGCTCGGCCCAGAAGCCGCTGACCGAAATCTTGGGCAGACGGGCATCGGAAGCGGCGCGCAGCTCCAGTTCGGCTTTCTGTTGCTGGGAAAGGATCTGGCGCAGTTCGGGGCGGGCGGCGTAGGCCCGCTCCAGGGTCTGATCGAGGTTGACTTCCGGGGTATCGAAGAAGCTCACGGTGTCGGCCAGCTCGACACGTTGTTTGGGATCGACGTTGAGGAGGCGCGCCAAGGCGTAGAGGGCCGTTTCCAGTTCGGTGCGCGCCACGATGAGGCGCTGCTTCTCATTCTGAAGCTCGACGTTGGAGCGGAGGGTATCGATGCCGGTGCCGACGCCGTTCTTCTGCAAATCGGCGGCCTGATCGTAGAGGGCCTGGGCCAGATCGACGCGCGAGCGGGCGGCCTCGACATCGGCGGAGGCGCGCTGGCTGCCGAGGTATTGGGAGACCACCAGCATGACACTCTCCTCGCGGACCGTGGTTTCCTGGGCGCGCGAGGACTCGATGCCGGACTGGCTGGCGCGGTACCTGCGCCAGAGCGTGAGATCCAAGACGTCGGCTTTGAAGCCGGTGCCGAACTGCTCGAAGCGGTAAGGTCCGATGTGCTGGGCGAAGCCGGGGATGCTGAGACCGAAGGCGGCTTCCAGGTTGGCGCGGTTGAGGCTCTCGCCGACGTTGGCGCCGACTTGCGGCAGCAGGGCGGAGCGCGCGACGTTGCGGTCCTGCTCGCTTTGCGCCACCCCGAGGTTGGCCAGAATCACCCGCGGATTCTGTTTGAGCGCCAGTTGGACGGCGTCGCGCAAAGTGAGCTTGAGGGGCGCGGGGTCCTGGGCAAAAGCGCCGGTGGCCAGCGCCAGTAGTATCGGAATCCTCAGCTTCATGGTCCAGGGAGATGCACCCGGAGTGCCAAAAATGGAGCGGTAAGTAATTGTTTTCACGTGAATTATC
This sequence comes from Candidatus Solibacter sp., assembly GCA_050014175.1. GTDB lineage: Bacteria > Acidobacteriota > Terriglobia > Bryobacterales > Bryobacteraceae > Solibacter. The sequence goes on from JBEKDV010000015.1 coordinate 35,096, forward strand.
GTGAGGCGTGCAAAGAACACTGCCCATATTTTGGCACACGGCAACATCTTGGCCGGGAATCGCCAGGAGAATTCTGGCAGGGACCGGCGCCGGGCGACATCGCGCGGCGAGAACCATGGCGGGACTTCGGCGACTAATCGAACAGCGCTTCGAGGTCGCGTCTGCCGTGTACGACCCTGAGGATGAAAACATCCGCACCTTGGACGCAGTAGACAATGACGTACTCGCCAACGGCGAAGCTGCGCGAGCCGGCGCCGAAATCTTCATCACGGGCGCGTCCGACGTACGGGAAGGTGGCGAGGAAAAAGAAGCGACCGGTGATCGAGTCAATCAGGCGGGTGGCAACGTCCATACTGGCGCTTTCCCTGGCGACGTAAAACCAGATGTCGTCAAGATCGGCTTCGGCCCGCGGCGCTACACGATGCGCCATTTACTGGGCCAATTCAGCAATCAGGCGTGCGCGTCCGCGCTCCCTCACTTCGGCGGCAAGTTCCCGCATGGATTCCGGCGTGATGGCGCGACCTTCGCCACGGGAAAGAGAAGCGCGGGAATCGTCGAGGGACGCCAGAAACACCACGCGGCGGCGTTCACGGTCCTCCCACAATGCAAGCGCTTCTTGTACGGCTTCTTCCTCGCTATGCAACCGACCGCTTTCCACGGCGCGACGGGCGAATGCTTTTTGATCGGACGTAAGCTGCACTTCCATTGCGGCTCCTTCTCTTGAGGATACCCTGTTACGCTACCGCGCCGGGCCTGGCGCTCGCAAATACGCGCGGCGAGGCGCAAGACTATGAAGACACTCCGGCTGGTAGTATGTTATACTCACGCTATGAGTAAGCGACTTCAGGTGTTGCTGGCCGATGAGGAAATGGCGGATATCCGGCTTTTGGCCCAGCGACGACATGTGACCGTTGGGGAGTGGGTCCGGCAAACGCTTCGGGAAGCGCGCCGGCACCAGTCGGTGGGCGATCCGGAAGCCAAATTGAGGGCCGTTCGACGCGCCGTGGCGTACTCGACTTCCACATCGGAGGTTGAGGTTGATATCGACCAGATGCTGCGTGAGATCGAGCAGGGCTATCTGTCTTGATCTTCGTAGACTCCAATATTCCGATGTACCTGGTTGGCGGCGCCCATCCGCACCAGGCGGAGTCGCAGGTTCTGGTGGAACGTCTGGCCGCGGCGGGACAGCAACTGGTCACCGATGCGGAGGTGCTGCAGGAAATCCTCCACCGTTACACAGCCATTGACCGGCGGAATAAAATCGGGCCGGCGTTTCAAGTGCTATTGGATATCGTCGACGACGTGTTCGCGGTGGAAAAGGCCGACGTGCTGCGTGCCGCGGAGATCGCGCAGAATCTTGCCTCATTTTCCGCCCGGGACGCCCTCCACATCGCTGTCATGGAGCGGCACGGGGTTCAATCGATCCTCAGCTTTGACGCCGATTTCGACCGCTGGCCGGGATTGAAGCGGATCGGCGGCATCTGAGCCCGGTGCGGGAGGCGCGGGCGCCGGTCACTCCGGTGCCAGGTAGCGTCCCGGCGCCAGAATGTGATTTGGATCCAGGCTTCGTTTGAGGGAGCGCAGCACGCCGTCATAGCCCGGACTCGATTGCAGGCCGGCCGACGATTGGCTGGTCATGCGGTAGCAGTAGAAGCCGGCATCGGAGAGGCGGCGCAGCAGTTCGCGGTAGCAGGCCGAGGCCTTCTCATCCTCACCGGGGACGTGACGGTCGTAAGTGATCGAGGTCACGCAGGCCAGGCTGCGCTCCGTGATCATGGTCAGGGAGATGGCCGGCTCGAAGCCGTGGCGGAGCATGATTTCGCCCGCCAGCGCCACCAACTCCTCGGCGTGCGCGCCGTCGGCGGGCGCAACCGGGCTGCACCAAAGCAATCCGCAGCCATCCTGGTTCGGGTCCATCGCCGTTGGTGGCGGGAAGCGCTTACGCCAGTAGGTGCTGGCCAGCGGCTGATCGGTGGGAACGCCCTGCAACAGGCCGAAAACCGGCCGTACCAGTTCCAGAGCGCGGCTCAGGTCCCAGCCGGTGAGCAGCCGGTACAGGCCCGAGAATCGGCCCGCCATGCGCAGTTTCCGCTGGTCGAGGAACTGCAGCTTATCGACTTTTCCGGAGAGGGCCTGGCGCAACAAACGCCTGGCTTCGGAGACCTGCGCCCGCGTGCCGTAAAGGCCGCCGGATGCGTTCCAGGCGCCGAAATGCATTTGCTTGCGCAGCCGCTTCAGCACGTCTTCGGGTAACGGGGTGCGCCCTCCGGTTTCCTCCCATGGATACTGCCGCAGGCCGGACAGCACCTTGTAGTCGTTGGCGATGTGCACGGTACTGCGCAGGGTGCCGTTGAGCCGCAGGGGGCGCAGGGCTTCGACGATCGGTCCCAGGGCCTCTTCGGAATCGCAGCTAAAGAAATACGCCTGAAAGTATTCAGGAGCCGGCATGAGCCAGATCGACATACGCGTGACGACGCCCAGGTTGCTTTGGGTAAACAAGCCGTCGAGATATGCCCCCACGCCCCAACGGTGCAGAGGACCGGTGCGGGAGCCGTGGAATCGGGAGAACCCCGTCTCCAGCACCTGGCCATCGGGCAGAACTACCTCCATGCCACAGACGTAGGAAAAATGGTCGCCGTAGGGCGTGTGTCCGAAGCCGCGCTCCACGGTGTTGCCCACCAGGCTGGCCTGCGGACTGGCGCCGGTGGCGTCCATCCACAGCTTGGAGTTTCGCTCCTGGAGGAAAGCGAATACCTGTTGCTGGGTCACTCCCGGCTCTACCGTGATGTAGGCCAGATCTTCGTTGAAGTCGAGGATGCGGTTCATCCTCCCCAGATCCAGCAGGACGCAATCGTCGGCGCTGGGGACGCGGGAGCCATAGCCCCAATTGCAGCCGCCGCTCACGGGATAGACCGGAATCCGCCACTCATTGGCAATACGCAGGACCTGCTGCACTTCCTCGCGGTTGCCGGGCCGGACGATGGCGGGCACGGTGATCCTGGTGCCGAAGGTGGCGGTCTCCGCCGCGCGCAGGTCGGCGGGGTCGAGAGTGACATTTTCCCGGCCCAGTAGTGCGCTCCATTGCTCCAGCGCCATGGCCAGATGGTGGCCGGGCCCGATGAACGCGCGTCTTGCGGAACTCATAGTATGTGGTGAACTCTTGGAGAATTCACATTGTACCTTAGGCCACCCACCCAAGCTGGGGCAGCGGCGACCAGGTCACCGGTATCGGCTCCGGCGGCTGCGCATAATGGCCCTCCACCGGTTCCAGGGCAGCCACTACGGAAACCTCGACCAACTGCCGGCTCATTTGTTCCACCCAGGTTCTGCACGACGCATCCGGCAAGCTCGAATCGAACTGCAGAACTTCCATCCGGCACCGGTATTGAGGGTCGTAATACGAAGGCAGTGCGATGCCGCCGTACTCGAGCGAGCGGCCGCCAATGCGCCGCAGAATGGAGGCGGAACGGTGCCGCTCGGTGGCCGTGCTGATGCCCACGCAGCCGCCCAAAATCCGTGCCAGGCTATAGGTGGCCATGGCGATGCGCAACGCCTCGGTGGTAAAGCGTTTTTCGGGTACGATGGCCCAACCTCCCACCTCGGAAAAGGCCTTCCCGCGCTGCCTGGCGCACACGATCTCCGATTCCACCGCCGCCCGCAGGCTCGGACCCCACTGGTCGCAGCGCGCCAGCCAGGACTCGCGCACGCCCAGATCGTCAAAGCCCACGTGGCCGGTGAGATGGCGGTAGCGCGCGCATCCTTGCACGGCTCCGTTTCCATCCACGGCCAGCAAGTGCCAACTGTCGTAATCGCTGGGCTGCACGTGCCGGCCGTCGGCGGTGAGCTGCCGGGGCTCCAGCGCCCCATCCGCCAGATAAACACCGCCGCGCACCCGCTGCACTTCGCTCAGCCAGCGCGCGTATCTGTTGCGGTCGACGTTACGCCGCGCGAACGACTCGGGGATGAGGCAGCCCGCTGGGGCAAGCAGGAGCAGCTCATCGCGAACACGATCACCGAAACTCTGCGAAAAGGTCACCCGGTTCTCTTCCTGTGTAACGCGGCGTCTTTCGGTCCGAAAACCGGTTTGGGACCCGCGATCGGACCAACACCGGCCCTCCGGACTTGCCGATCCTGGCGGGTAAGGCCAAATGTGACGCCCGGTCTCAGAACTTTACGGACGGGTCTAATTACTTGGTACCCGCACTACAGGTATTTATCGACCTTTTTGCCCTTTAATTGAAATCTTCTCCTTGGATAGGGAGAACCTATTGTACTAGAGTAATGGGGCGCGGTTAACGTCTGCAATTGTATCGCCAATCACAGAAAACCCCGACATTTCACGGATCTGAAGGACTTAAAGGTTAATCTTAACGCTACGGATTGCCCTTAGGCGCTTCCGGACAGTGTAAACTTTCCACTGAGTATGAAAAAGTACGCTATTTCTGGGTCTGAAGGGTGTGATTCCGCAGCCGCCGGGACAGGTTCGTGAACTGGTAAGCAGCCGGTGAATAAACCAAACATCCAGTATGGGTTAGGTGCTGGTGAAAGGGACCTGCCGGGATGATTTGAAGGTAATTCCCGCAGTACTTTTCGGAGAAAGCGTCGGTCAAAGCAGCTTTGCCGCGTGAGAACTGGTACTCATATTGCGACTCGACATTGATTCGGTCATTGACATGATGTCGCGGTTGCCTTACGCTAATCCCTAGGGTTTCTCATAACATTAGATAATAGCCCGCTAGTATCACGGAGGATGTGATGAAACGGAAAATCGGTGTGAAACTGGTTGTCTGGAGCTTGGCCGTGTTGGTTGTGGCGGCGTTCGGCCCATCAGCCTCCGCGGCGGTCGTCGGCTACCTCTCGGTGGCAGACTGCTCGGGAGGTGGCGTGATTGTCAGCGCTACTCTCATTGATTGGCAGCCCGGCAGCCCGCAAGCGTGCCTCCAGGTCGGCATTAATACGGACGTCACCAGTGTGGGCGACGGCAGTCTTACGTCAGCATCTCCCAATGGCACGATCAACGATTTACCAAGTCTGTTACCACAGAACGGTGACGCCGGGTTCATGACGTTTGGCAACCTGAAGTTCGATCTCGCGCTCGTTGCTGGATTTGGTCCGGGATCTACGACCGATTGCAACGTAAACCCAGGCCTCAACAACTCGTGTTCGATCTCGGGTACGTCGCCGTTTCTGCTGACGCAAACGTTGACGGGCACATCAGTGACACTGCTCGCTCACGGGACGATCTTCGATATCGGCGATAGTACAACGACATACTGGGGCGGATCGTTCACGACGCAGATCAACGACGTGCTTCCCGCCTCCATCGAGGCTACGATCCTGGCAGGCGGAAATATTTCAAGTTCGTTTTCCGGGGAGTTCGACATCGGTGCGCCGGAGCCGGTTTCGATGGCGCTGATCGGTGGGGGACTGATCGGTCTGGCCGCCATCAAGAGGCGGAAGCGGGTTTAGGCGAGTTTTCGCTCCGTTCAGTTTTTGGACCGCACAGCCGGCAAACGGCTGTGCGGTTTTTTGTTGGCGCCGGCCTGCTGAAAGCCGGTTCTCCATCCGCCATGCCTACAATAGAAGGCGGGCATGTCTCGAAGACGGATTCTCTTTCTGGCGGAAGGCGCCACCATGGCGCATTTCGTGCGTCCCCTGGCGCTCGCCGATTCCCTCGATAGCAGCCAGTACGAAATCCACTTTTATGCGCCGTCGCGATTCTCCCAATATCTGAAAGACAAACCGTTCGCCGTTGGGGAACTGCGGACGATGCCGGGGGAGCGATTTTTGGAAAATACCGCCAGAGGGGCGCCGGTGTTTCCGGCGGAGGTGATCCGAGGGTACGTCAAGCAGGACCGCGAGTTGATCGGCGGGATCGCGCCGGACTTGGTGGTGGGCGATATGCGGTTGTCGCTGCCCATCAGCGCCCGGCTGGAAGGCGCTCTGTCGGCAGTCATGATCAATGCCTACTGGAGCCCGTACACCAGGCACCGTTCCATACTGCCCGCGCTGCCGCTGACCCGGGTGGTGCCGCCGCGGCTGCTGGGGGGGCTGTACCGGTTGACGGAGCCTCTGGCGTATGCCGTCCACGTAGGCGAGATGAATCGGGTGCGCCAGGAGTTCGGCATCGCCGCCCTGCCCGCGGACCTTCGGGTAATGTATACGGAGGGAAGTTATGTGCTGTATCCGGACATCCCCGAGTGGGTGCCGGCCAGCAACCTTCCGGCGAACCATCGCTACGTGGGCATCTGCCAGTGGACACCGCCCACCGCGAAACCGGACTGGTGGGAACGGATGCGCGCGGATGCGAAGCCCAAGGTATTCGTCAGCCTGGGCAGTTCCGGACCTCTGCGCGCCATTCCCGCGCTTCTGAAGGCGCTGGCGAAGCTGCCCGTCACCGTGCTCATGGCGACTTCCGGACGACCGATGCCGGGCCTCGCGGCCGACGTATATGCCGCCGATCTGCTGCCGTTCACGGAGACGGCCGGGCAAGCCCGCGTAGTGGTTTCCCACGGCGGCAGCGGAGGCCTTTACCCGGCGATTGCGGCGGGCACCCCGGTGCTGGGAATTCCGAGCAATGCGGACCAGCAACTCTCCACCGCGGTTCTGGAAGAAAGCGGGGCGGGACTCGGAGTGCGGGTCGAGGAAGCCAGCCAAAGCCGGCTCCTGCGGGCGCTGGAAAAGCTTCTATTCGATCCACCCTACCGCCGCTCGGCGCAAGAGTGGGCGACCGTATTCAGCCGTTACGATAGCGGCGCGATGTTCCGGAACTTCCTTTGCGAAACGCTGGAAGGTGGACATGTTGCCTAGGAGGTATTGGTAAGTGCGTTTCCCGCAAGCGATTGCCGCCAGGCTGCAAGAGCAATCGGCGCGTGTCGAGAGAGCGCGCGCGGAGTTCAATTTCCGTTCGATCCAGGCACTGGTTCCGCGCGGCTGCAAGGTGCTGGATGTAGGCGCTTGGAGCTGTTACCTGGGCGAGCTGCTGCGCGACCAAATGGGGTGCGAGGTGCTGAGCCTGGATGTGGTCAACGCCAATAAGACCGGCATGCCATTCCGCGTGTTCGATGGAAAAGCGCTGCCGGTAGAGTCGCGCAGCTTCGATGTCGTCCTCCTTTTGTATGTGTTGCATCATGCGGCGGACGACCGGCCTCTTTTGGCTGAAGCAAGCCGTGTTCTGCGGGACGGCGGCTGTCTGCTGATAGGGGAAGACAGCGTGGATGGAGTTTGGAACCGGACTCTGACCGTGGGGTTTCACGTCTGGCTGTGGCTGGCAACCGGAATGGCCTGGGACGGAAAGTTCCGCGCCACCGATCGATGGCGCGCGCGTTTCCACGCAGCGGGTTTTGAAATCAAAGATATGCTTTTTCTGGGCCACCATCTCGGACGTTTTTTTTGGCCCAACAACGTCCTCTTTGTGTTGAAAAAGGATGAGGGGGACAGGCAGCAGGCAGGAATTTAGTAGACTCTAGGGCGTGAGGATCTTGCGGTATTTCTTTTGGGCCGCGGTGGCTCTCGGGGCGGGGATCTGTCTGGGCGGCATCGCTCTGCACCGCGGGGAACATATCAACAGCTTGTGGCTGGTGCTGGCGGCGGCGTGCAGCTATGCCACGGCTTACCGCTTCTACGGGAAGTTCATCGCGGCGCGCGTGCTGGCGTTGAACGACCAGCGGGCCACGCCGGCGGAGCGCCTGCGCAACGGGCACGATTTCGAGCCCACCAACAAATGGATCGTGTTCGGCCACCACTTCGCGGCCATCGCCGGGCCGGGACCGCTGGTGGGGCCGGTGCTGGCGGCGCAGTTCGGCTACCTGCCGGGGACGCTGTGGATCATCATCGGCGCGTGTGTGGGGGGCGCGGTGCAGGATTTCGTGATTCTGTTCGCCAGCATGCGGCGGGACGGGAAATCGCTGGGGCAGATGGCTCGCGAAGAGATCGGCAAAGTGGGCGGTTTCATCGCGCTGGTGACGGTGCTGCTGATCATGATCATTCTGCTGGCGGTGATTTCGCTGGTGGTGGTGAACGCGCTGAAGGGCAGCCCGTGGGGCACGTTTACCATCGCGGCCACCATGCCGATCGCCATTTTCATGGGGCTGTATCTGCGCTACTGGCGGCCGGGGAAAGTGCTGGAATGCTCCGCGATGGGCTTTCTGCTGGTGCTCGGGGCCATCTTCGCGGGGCAGTGGGTGGGCCAATCGGCGACGCTCGCGCCGGTATTTACGCTCTCCGCGATGGCGCTGGCCATCGCCATCATTGTCTACGGATTCCTGGCCAGCGCCTTGCCGGTGTGGCTGCTGCTCGCGCCGCGCGACTACCTGAGCACGTTCGTCAAACTGGGCGTGGTGACGATGCTGGCGGTGGGGATTCTGTTCGTACGGCCCCAACTGCAACTGCCGGCGTTCACCCGATTCACCGATGGCACCGGGCCGATTTTCGCGGGCAAGATCTTTCCGTTCTGCTTCATCACCATCGCCTGCGGGGCGATTTCGGGGTTCCATTCGTTGATCTCGTCGGGCACCACGCCGAAGCTGATCGCCAAGGAAACGCACGCGCGGCCGGTGGGGTACGGGAGCATGCTGCTGGAGAGTTTCGTGGCGTTGATGGCGATGATCGCGGCGTGCGTCTTGCAGCCGGGGGTGTACTTCGCGGTGAATTCGCCGGCGGGAATCGTGGGGACGGCGCCGGGGGCGGCGGTGGCGACCATCTCGGCTTGGGGCTTTCCGGTGACGGTGGGGGACATGGCGGCGCTGGCGCACAATGTGGGCGAGCAGACCCTATTCTCGCGGACCGGGGGCGCGCCTTCGCTGGCGCTGGGGATGGCGCACATTTTCGCCAGCTCGGTGGGCGGGCAGGCGGTGATCGGGTTCTGGTATCACTTCGCCATCATGTTCGAGGCGCTGTTCATTCTGACGCTGATCGACGCGGGGACGCGGGTGGGGCGATTCATGCTGCAGGATCTGGTGGGGCACGTGGCGGCGCCGCTGGGGCGCACCAGTTGGATGCCGGGGGTGATCGCCACCAGCGCCGCGATCGTGGGGGCGTGGGGATACTTCCTGGTGCAAGGCGTGCGCGACCCGCTGGGCGGGATCAATTCGCTGTGGCCGTTATTCGGGGTCTCCAACCAGTTGCTGGCGGCGATCGCGCTGTGCGTGGCGACTACCATCCTGCTGAAAATGCACGGGGCGAAGTACCTGTGGATCACCTGCGCGCCGATGGCGTGGCTGGTGAGCGCCACGTTCACGGCGGCGTGGCAGAAGATTTTCTCGCCGGTGCCGGCAATCGGCTTTCTGGCGCAGGCGGACAGGCTGGAGGCGGCATTACAGGCGGGCAAGGCGGCCGACCGGGCGGCCACGCAGACGCTGATTTTCAACGCGCGGCTGGACGCGTGCGTCTGCGGGGTGTTCATGGTGCTGGTGGCGGTCATCCTGTTGGACTCGATCCGGGTGTGGGCGGGAATTCTCTCGGGACGCAGGAACCGGCAGGTGCATGAAGCGCCGTTCGTGGTGTCGCTTCTTCGGGCGGAGGAACTGTGAGGCGGCTGTTCCGGCTGGCGATGGCGTTGCTGCGCGAGTTGGGGGATGAGAACGCCTACCAGCGGCATCTGGCGGCGCACGGGCGGGCGCACTCCGGCGAGGAATGGCGGCGATTCAGCGAGCAGCACCTGCGCGCCAAATATGCACGGGCGAAGTGCTGCTAAAACAATTGCCAAAGAGGACCATCCGAATCCGGTAAGATATCGGAATAATCTGCAAAAATTAGGTTGAGAAAGTATGAATTGTCAACGTACTATTAACCTTAGCCAGCAGTGTTCTGTATATTTAGGGTAGCATTGGGATGCTCCATCCTGGCGCTCCCGCTAGCGGCGGTTGAGCCGGGAGTCAAGGCTCAGTTCGTCGGCGGTACCGTAAGCGGTATCGCCGCCAAGACGAGTTTCCGCCTGGACGTGACCGGCGCCGACACGCTGCTTTTGCATTGGGGCGCTAGCGACCTTCGCATCGCGTACCGAAAGATCAATACCGTGGAGTACGGGCAGAATGTCAGCCGCAGGATTGCGGAGGCGGTGTTGATTTCGCCCCTGTTGCTGCTCAGCAAGTCGCGCAAGCACTTCGTGACGATCGGTTATGTGGACGAGGAAGGCAAACAGCAGGCACTGGTTTTCCGCGTGCAAAAGGGAGACATACGTTCCGTACTGGCAAGTTTGGAAGCTCGAACCGGCCGCCGGATCGAGTATCAGGACAACGAAGCGCGAAAGGCAGGAAACGGATGACGTGGCTTCCAGTTCTTCTGGCCACCCTCGGGATGTCCGCGGTTGCGGCGGATAACCCCTCTTCGACCGCCGCGATCGAAGAGAATTCGTTGAAGCAGTTGCTGGAGATCCGGCGCGTGTACGTGGACCACCTGACCGGCGGAGAAACCGCGGCACAGATGCGCGACATTTTATCGAGCAGTCTGGAGGGCAGCATGCTCTTCGTGCTCACGGAGAACCCGGAACGGGCCGATGCCACTTTGAAAGGCGCGGCGGAAGATTTGGTGTTCACCGAGGTGCACAGCGCGGCTTCGCCGCAAACTGAGCACTTGTAGCACCGACGTTCTCCAGTTGTACTATCGTGTCGTTGAAGTTCCAAATCAGCGACAGGAAGAGCACAATCTGGAGAACGTTCATGAAA
>JBEKDV010000016.1:0-43223 GCA_050014175.1 Candidatus Solibacter sp.
GCATATCTGCGTAGATTAAGTAACAGGTTCGGGGCGGAAACCCGCGCCCCGAACCCGTCCGGGGCCTGCCAAGATCTCCGGACAGTTTATTTTGCAAGTTCCTAGCTTTCGCCTGCCAACCCGGGGGCTCGATTGGGAGTTGGCAGGCGAAAGAAAGCGCCTGCCCCACCTTGCCTGGTCCACTATTTTTCATGATGTTTCGCGGGCCGAAGGCCCATCCCAACAGGCCCGGAGGCCCGTCCCACATCACTGCCCCAGAATGATTCTCCGCGTAGCGATGCCGTTCTTGATTTCGACCTTTTCGGTGGCCTGCCGTCCATCCTTCTCGACCGTGATGGAGTAAACCCCCAGCCCGAGCGGGATCTGCGCCGGTGTCACCTGATCGATGCGTTTGCCGTTCACCAAAATCGCCGCGCCAATCGGATCGCTGGTCAGCATCAGCGTGCCACCGGTAGCCTTCAGCACCACCGGCGTCAGTTCCAGGGGGTCGTTGCCTACGGTGAACTCGCGCCGCTCGATTTGATGGCCGGGCAGGACAACCGACAAGGTATGCCTTCCCGGCGCCGCGTTCAGCGAGCACGGCGTGGAGCATGCCATGGACGGATTGCCGTCGAGCGTCGCGGTGGCGCCTGCCGGACTGCTGGTGAACATCACCTCCTGCGGAATGCCCGCCCGCACCACCGGCGTTGGCGGGCGGCGCTCGGTTTTGGGCGCGGGCGTTACCGGCTCGGACGGTGCGGGCTTTGCCGCCTCTTGTTCCGGGTTGGCAGGCGGAAGCGCCTGCCCCACCGGGCTCGGTTTGGCATCCACCGTGGCGACGGCTGGCGGCGCAGTCACCGCGGGCGCAGTCACCGGCGGAGGTGCCGGAACCTGCGAATTCTCCTTCGGCGCGGCGGCCCGATGCTCGCCGCCATCGGACGGCTGCCGGCCCGGCATGAGCCACGGAGCCGCCTGCCAGCCGATCATCGCCAACAATCCCGCCGCCGCCAGCACGGCCAACAGGAACCCGAGGAATCCCGACTTCCGCTTGACTTCCGTAGTGGTGGTCACCGCGGGTTCGGGCCGGCCTCTGTGCCGCGGCGGCGGCAGCGTGGCGACCGCGGGCGCAGCCACGGCCACCATCGGGGACTTCACATCGGCCATGGTCGGCGCATTCAGCAGGCCGCCGCGCGGCATCGGCTTCCACCCTTTGGTCGCGCTGCAAGCCTTCTCCAGCGACTCGATGAACTCCTGGCAATTGCGGTAACGCGCGTCCGGCTTCTTGGCCAACCCCTTGCGGAGCACGCCCTCGATGCCGGCGCTCAGGCTGGAATTGAGCCGGTGCGGCGGCACGGGCTCTTCGGCCACGATCTTATACACCACCGTGGTCAGATGCTCGCCGGTGTACGGCTTCTCGCCGGTGAGCATCTCGTAGGCGATCACGGCGAGGGAAAACTGGTCGCTGCGCCCATCCACCGGCTGCCCCTGCACCTGCTCCGGCGACATGTAGTGCGGCGTGCCCACAATGGAACCGGTCATGGTCAGGTTCTCCGCCGCGGTGATCTTGGCGATGCCGAAATCCGCGATCTTGGCGGTGCCGTCGCCGGAGAGCATGATGTTGGCCGGCTTGATATCGCGGTGCACGATGCCCTTGGAATGCGCGTAGTCCAGCGCCACCGCGGTCTGCCCCAGGATGCTGAACATGCGCTCGGCGCCGAGCGGCAGACTCTCGCCCAGCATCTGGTCCAGCGTCGGCCCATCCACGTATTCCATGGCGATGTAGGCCAGGTCGCCCTGCTGCTCCACATCGTAAATGGTCACGATTCCGGGATGCGAGAGCATGCCCGCCGATCGCGCCTCGCGGAACAGGCGCTCGCGCTGGCGCTCGATCTCCTCGGGCTTGCGATTTCCCCCGAAATGGATCGTCTTGATGGCCACCGGGCGGCCGATGTTGGGATCGATGGCGTGGTACACCACGCCCATCGCGCCGCGGCCCAACTCCCGGACGATCTTATAGCGACCGATGCGATCCATTCAATTCTAGTGATAGCACACGCGCGGGTGGTACCTTATGACGAAGATGACCATGCGGAATACGGCCGTTCTCCTCATCGATTGTCCCGACCGCAAAGGCCTGGTGGCGGGTGTCGCCGACCTGCTGTATCGATATGGCGCCAACATCACGCACGCCGATCAACACCAGGATCCCGAAGCCGAACTCTTCTTCATGCGGGTGGAATGGGAGCTGGCGGGGTTCGACCTGCCTCGGTTTGGTGAGGAGTTTGAGGTCCTGGCCGCCGGATTCCAGATGCGCTGGCGCCTCAGCCTGATGTCGCAACCTCCGCGCGTGGCGATTTTCGTATCGCAGTATCTGCACTGTCTGGCGGACCTGCTGCACCGCCACCAGACCGGAGAACTCCACTGCGCGATCCCCCTGATCGTGAGTAATCACCCGGATGGCGAGGCGCTGGCGCGCTTCCACGGCATCGCGTTCCACCACATTCCGGTGAACCCCGCGGACCGTTCCGCGGCCGAAGAGGCGCAACTGCGATTGCTGGCGGCATCCGGCATCGACCTGGTGGTACTGGCGCGGTACATGCAGATTCTGCCTCCGGAATTCGTGGCGCAGTATCCCTCGCGGATCATCAACGTGCACCACTCGTTCCTGCCGGCCTTCGTTGGCGCCCGTCCGTACCACGCGGCATTTCACCGCGGGGTCAAACTGATCGGCGCCACCAGCCATTACGTGACGGCGGTGCTGGACGATGGCCCGATCATCGAACAGGACGTGGTGCGCATCTCGCATCGCGAGCAGGTGGAAGACCTGATTCGCAAGGGCCGCGACCTGGAGCGCGTGGTGCTATCGCGGGCGGTCGCCTGGCATCTGGAACACCGCATTCTCTGTTACGGCAACAAGACGGTGATCTTCGATTAACGGCCCGCTGGCCTGTCACTGTCGAGAGATAGGAGCGGCCTGCTGACCTTTCGCAACCTTTTCCCGGCGTCGGGATTCCTGCAACATGGAGGGAGGCACCGGTGCGCCCGCGTGCGGGCGCCGGACCATCCCTATGAACTCGCCGACGGCTCCATATGGGAGTACGCGGGGGATGGCAGGCCACAGCGCAAGAAGCCTATTTAAGGCGTCGTCAACATCCCGCTCGTCTATCGCTATAGTGCTTGTCAGATAGGCAAATCGGGCGCGGTTGGGCATATCGAGATACTCAGCAGTGTGCCGAAGAAAATCCTCCTGCTCGTTTTCCCGATGGCCCTCCTTAAGGGCTTGAGCCTCAGTCACCGTATGCCCCCGAATCGCTGACAGGGCCTCAATTGCTGTTGCCGGTTTCGATCGTTGCAGTACGGGCAGTTGGGCTCGGCTTAGAGCAGTGATCTTGGCCAGAAAGCGCCTTACGACACCTCGTTGCCCTTTGCTCAGCCGGCGGTACTGTTGTGCCTTCAGTACCCGCTCGATCAGTTTGTAGACCGACCCGGGCTCCACTGCCGACCAGATCACCTGCCGGCTGGTCGCCACAAATTCCTCCATTTCGGCGAGTGTCAGTCTCTCCAAATTGCTCATGCGAATTGTCATTCATCCGCAGCATCCTACACTTTGGTTTCAGGCTCATCCCGCGTTGGAATCAAAATCCCGTTTCAGGCTCATCGCGTATTGGAATCGAACCTCCGGTTCAGGCTCATCATGCATTGGACAATTCTCCCCCTTGACACGGCTGGTCGCCTCAATGCACTCTTTTTGATATGGTGGATATTTCAATAAAAGGAGACTTAATATCCGAAACGCACTTTAGTATCCGCGTAGACGGCTGATAGAAGGACTTTGGCCGCACACCTCGATGGGTTGGGCCGCGCTGATCGCGTATTCAGTAGTCGCACCGCCTACAATGTTCGACCAGTGCCAGTGCGATTGAACCCGGCATGGGAGTATCACCGCTGGCAGCATGGCGGCTTTGGCGGAGCCAGGGGTACCTCGATAGACCGGCTACTACTGTTGCTGCATGTGCAAAGTTGGCATTAGAAGGAGTCGCTAAGTGAATGACCGGCTATTGACCATGACAGTTCTCTCCATCGCATCCTCCCTGTTCGCGGCACCCCAGGACCGGCCCGCCCCAGGCTCTTCGGTGCACCTCCTTCAGGCACAAACTCCGCCCCGCAGCCAATCCGCGTCCGCTCATACAATGAGTTTTGAGGTCGCCTCTGTCAGGCAGTGCCGAGACGATACTCCCACCGCACTGCAAGCCTCGCCTGGCAGGCTCAGTATGATCTGTCGGCCGCTGCGGCGGATGATTGAGGACGCATATGAAGTGTTTGCGGCTGGCACAGTCGATCCCAGGTACCCGCTTCCTTATACACCAATCGAGCGCATTCCAGACTGGGTTGACTCCACCCGCTATTCCATCATCGCAAAAGCAGAAGGTCCTCAGACCCAGCCTGTTATGAGGGGTCCTATGATGCAAGCGCTCCTTGAGGATCGGTTTCATCTGAAGATCCGCTCCGAAACCCGGGAGGTTCCGGTATACCTGATGATTGTCGGCGAGGCGGGTTCCAAGCTGACTGTTACGAAACCAGGCGCCTGCAAACTCGTCGACCCTACTGACCAAAGCCAGACGATGTCGGCAGATATCCCGTACTGTATCGTTATGCCGCCGGTGCGCAAGGGCTCGCACATGGTGTACGATGTCAGGGGTATCAGTCTGGACGTCTTTGCAAAGGTCCTCCGCCTAGACCTGCCGGTTATCGACCGAACGGGCCTGAAGGGACCATTCGACATTCACCTGGAATGGACATACGAGGAGAGCACCTTCTCCGAGCCTGATGGCCGTACAGTATCGGACCCCTCGTATAACAACATAATCATGGCAATCCGTAACCAGCTCGGACTCCGTCTTGTCCGCGGAAAAGGCCCGCGCGAATTCCTCGTCATAGATCACATTCAAAGGCCATCCGAAAACTGATCGACTAGATAATGCAGTCTGTATACTTAGTCAATGAGTGAACTAGTGAAATTCGGCGTCCCGGTTTTACTGCTGGCTACAACTGTCCTACTCGTACCTTAGGGCCTCGATGGGATCGAGGCGCGACGCCTTGAGGGCGGGCAGGAGGCCGGCGATGAGGCCGATGCTTTCCAACAAGATGGTGGAGGTGAGCACGGCAGCGGTGGAAATCCGCAGATGAATATCGCCTTGCCCGCTGGTGTCCTTGAACAGCGGCCCCAATAGCGGGAGCGTGCCGAGGAGCGACGTCAGCCCCCATCCCGCGGCCACGCCGAGCACGCCGCCCAAGGTGACGATGGTCATCGCCTCCAGCAGGAACTGCGCCAGGATGCTGCGCCGGGTGGCGCCGATGGCTTTGAGGATGCCGATTTCGCGGGTGCGCTGCGTCACCGATACCAGCATGATGTTGGCCAGGCCGACGCCGCCGATGGCCAGCGTCAGCGCTCCGATGAACCCGAGCAGCAGGCGCAGCGCGATTCCCATGGTATCGACCAGGCGTTCGAACTCGCTGAAGACCACGGTGCGCACGGCGCGCTCATCGCTCGCCGAACAGTTGTGCAGGCGCGCCATGGTGTCGCGCATCTGGCGCAGACACTGGTCGCGGAACTCCGGATTTACCGGTGTCCACACGAAATAGGTGGGGTACTTGAGGTCGCGGTAGAGCGAGCTGGTCTCGTAGGGAATGAAGATGCACTCGTTGTCGGGCGTGTCGTAGTTGGCCACCTGGGTCTTGGTGAGGAGGACGCCGATCACGGTGAAGCGCAGGCCCTCGATGGTGATCTCTTCGCCCACGGGCGGCACCTCGCTGAAGAGCTTTTCCGCCGCGTTAGAGCCCAGCACGGCGACGCGCTGCTTCTGCGCCTCATCCTCGCGCACGATCCAGCGCCCGGTGGCGATGGTCTGATTGCGCACGCGCCCATACTCGGTATGCACGCCGCGGACGGTGATGGTCTGCTGGCGATAGCCGTGGACCACGGTGCTGCCGCGCATCATCATTTCGGGGGAGATGGCGGCAATCATGGGCGCGGCTTCGCGGATGGCCTCGACGTCGGTGCGCTCCAGTTGGATTTTGCGCCCGGCGCGCTCGCCGCCGGCCTGGGTGGAGGTGCGGCCGCCGAAGACCAGCACGAGGTCCTGTCCCTGCGAGCGGAAGGCCTTGAGCAGGGCGCGGTGGAAGCCATCGCCATACCCGTTGAGGATCACAAAACAGGCCACGCCCCAGGCGAGACTGATGGTGGTGAGGATGCTGCGCTGGCGGTTGAAGCGGAGCGCCTGGGCGGCCTCGCGGCAGATGGAGGCGGGGGTCACGGGGTGCCTCGGGGGAAGAATGCCCCCAGGAATGGGGTCATAGCAGCCTGAAAGGCTACGCTACCGTTCATAGCTCAACGCCTCCACGGGGGTCAGGCGGGCGGCCCGCCAGGCGGGCCACAAGGCGGAAGACACGGCGATGACGGCGAGGGCGGTGAAGGCGATGGCCGTGGTGCTGCCGTTCACCGGCAGGCCGGCGAACATCTCGCGTTTGGGGAGGGTGTTGACGGCCGCGGCCACGGCGTAGGCGCCGGCCCATCCGGCCAGGCCGCTCATGCCGGCGAGCAGCACGCCTTCCAGCAGGAAGTCCGCCAGGATGCGCCGGCGCGTGGCGCCCAATGCCTTGCGCAGGCCGATTTCGCGGGTGCGTTCCGTGACCGAGACCAGCATGATGTTCATGACGCCGACTCCGCCCAGGGTGAGCGTCACCACGGCGATGGCGCCCAGGAAGGCGGTCATGGAGGTGAACATGCTGTCCACCAGCTCGGCATTTTCCACGGTATCCCAGTAGCGGACGGCGCTCGGGTCGGCGGGATCGAAGCCATGATTGCGGGCGAGCACGCGGATGACCTGGTCGCGCGCCTGCTTCCAGGTCTTCAGGTCGGCGGGGACGTAGATCATGTCGCTGACGATGCCTGGGTGGAAGTTGGGGTCGTCGAGGGGGAGATCGCGGACCATGGTGGAGTAGGGCACGAAAATCTTGTCGCTGTCCAGCCCGTTGTAGCTGCTGTTCTGGTCCTTGGGCGGCATGAGGCCGACAATGCGGAAGGGCAGGCCGTTGATGGAAAAGGTATCGCCCGGCGCCACGGGGCGTTCGCCGAAGAGCACCTTGCGCACGTTGTCGCCGATTACGGCCACGCGCGCCGCGGCATCCTCGTCGGGCTGCACGAGGAAGCGGCCGCGGTCGATGGGGATGGTGCGGATCCGCGCGTAGAGGGGTTCGACGCCCATGACGGAGAATGTGCCGCCGTTGTAGCGGCTGGTGGTATGCCCCGGGTTCTGCAATTCGGCGACGATGTCGCGCACCAGGAAACACTCGGTGTGAATGTCGCGCAGGTCGCCGTAGTTGAGGCGAATGCGGCGGCCGGCGCGGAGACCGCCGGCCTGCAACTCCGTGCGTCCCGGAAAGAGGATGACGATGTTCTCGCCGAGTTGCCTGAAACGGTCGCGCTGGGCGGTCTTGAAGCCGTCGCCCATGGCCACGATGAGCACCATGGAAGCCACGCCCCAGGCAATCCCGGCCATGGTGAGGAAACTGCGCAGCTTGTTGCGCATGAGCGCCGAAACCACCTGGGTGAAGAGTTCCCGCAGGTAAAGCAGCATGGCGGTCCTACTGGAGGAGCACCTGCTGCCCTTCGTTGAGGCCCTTGACGATCTCGGTGCGCGAGCCGTTGCCGATGCCGGTGGTCACGGTCACGCGGCGCCGTCCGGTTTCGGTTCCGGCATCGGGCACCTCCACCTGGAGTACGCGATCCTTGCCATAAATGACGGCGCCTTCGGGAATGGCCAGCACACCCTTGCGCTCTTCCAGCAGAATCTCGGCGTTGGCCGTCATGGTGGCCATCAGTTTGCCCGTTTCATTGGAGATGGAGACCCTCACTTCGAAGGTGGTGACGTTGTCCTTCTCCACGCCCATGGGGGAAATCTTGGTGACCTTGCCGGCGAATTTCTGGTCCTTGTAGGATTCCACCGTGATGCGCGCCGCTTGCCCCAGGAAGACCTTGCCGATGTCGCTCTCATCGACCTTGCCTTTGACATAGACCTCGCGCAGGTCGCCCACGGTCATGATGAGCGTGGCGCCGGACCCCATGGTGAGAATGGAGCTGACGGCATCGCCCACCTCGCGGTCGCGGGAGAGCACCACGCCATCGATGGGCGACACGATGGTGGCGTTGCGCAGGTCTTCCTCGGCGGTGGAAAGCTGGGCGCGCGATTGTTCCACCTGGGCTTCCGCCTTGCGGATGGCGGCCTGGGCCACGCCCAGATTGACCACCGACTGCCGCTGGCGATTCTTGCCCAGCTCGTAATTCTTTTCGGCGTCGTCGCGCGCCGTTCGCGGGGCCACTTTCTCCAGGAACATCTGCCGCGCCCGCTCCATATCCTGCTTGAGGAAGGGAAGGTCCGGTCCCTCGGCCTCTACTTTGGAGCGTTCATACTCGGCTTGGGAGCTTTTCAACATGGCGTCCGCCATGCCGAGCGCGGCCTGCGCCTGGCGGAGGCGCGGCAGCAGATCGTTTTGATCCAACTCGCAGATCACCTGGCCCTGGTGCACGCGGTCGCCCACATTCACGGGGAGTTTCAGGATGATGCCGGAGGCTTTGGATTTGATGTCCACCTGGGTTGTGGGCTGGATTTTTCCGGTGGCGACCACCGAGCGTGCCAGGTCCATGCGCTCCACTTTCACCAGCTTTTCGGGATCGATCTTGGGGGGCGTCCGGCTCAGCGCGCGCACGGAAAAGAATGCGGCGGCGGCAAAGACGGGGAGCAGCGCCAGCAGGATCCAGGCCCGGGAACGTTTTCTTGGATTGGCCATATCACGCTCTCATTATCTCTATCCTAGACGAGTGGGGCGGTGGGTTTGTTCCGCGGGGGGAGTCGGAAGGGGGCGGAGAAGAAGAGTCCGAGCTTCGCTCGGATTGGCAGGCGGAACCGCCTGCCCCACCAAGGAATGCTGTGTCACTCGCACTGGGTGGGCGAAGTGTGTTTCAATCAGCTTTTGGCGGCCTATATGTCCTTCATCCACGATGATTTCCTGCTCACCACGAAAACCGCGCGGCGGCTGTATCGCCAGTTCGCCGAAGACCAGCCGATTCTGGACTACCATTGCCATTTGCCACCCAAGGATGTAGCGGAAAACCGGCGCTTTCAGAATCTCTGCGAGATCTGGCTGGAAGGCGATCATTATAAGTGGCGCGCCATGCGGGCCAACGGCGTGCCGGAAAGCCACTGCACGGGCTCGGCCGCGCCGTACGAAAAATATCTGGCCTGGGCGCGCACCGTGCCGGCCACGCTGCGCAATCCGCTGTATCACTGGACGCACCTGGAATTGAAGCGCTATTTCGGCATCGACGAACTGCTGGATGAGGGCAGCGCGCCGCGGGTGTGGGAGCAGGCCAATGGGCTGCTGGCCACGGACGAATTGAGCGCGCACGGCATCCTGGGCAAGTTTCGGGTGAAGGCAGTGTGCACCACCGACGACCCGACGGACGATCTGGCGTGGCACCGCGCCATCGCGGGTTCGCCGCTTGCCACCAAGGTGTTTCCCACTTTCCGGCCCGACAAGGCGCTCAACGTGCACGCTCCCGACTTGTTGAATCCCTGGGTGGACCGCCTGGCGGTGGTGAGCGATACGCACATTTCCACGCTGGCCGACTTCGTGGACGCCATCGGCAAACGCCACGAGTTTTTCCACCGGATGGGCGGCCGCCTGAGCGATCACGGGCTGAATCACGCGTTCGGCAGTTTTCCCACCGAGTACGAAGCGGGGGCGATTTTCGGCCGGGCCCGCGGCGGTCATGCCGCCACTCATGAAGAGCACTGCCGGTTTGCTTCTCATATGATGCTGGTCTTCGGCCGGCTGGATGCCGAGAAGGGCTGGACCAAGCAACTCCACCTGGGTGCGCGGCGCAACAACAGTGCGCGGCGTTTCCGCGAGATGGGGCCGGATACGGGGTGGGATTCGATCGGCGACTGGGCACAGGGCGACGCGCTGGGCAGTTATCTGGATCGTCTGGACCAGGAGAACGCGCTCCCCAAGATGGTGATTTACAACTTGAATCCGGCCGATAACTACGTGATGGCCACCATGATCGGCAACTTCCAGGACGGCATCACGGCGGGCAAGATTCAGTTCGGCAGCGGCTGGTGGTTCCTGGACCAGAAAGAAGCCATGCAGTGGCAGATGAATGCGCTGTCCAACTGCGGGCTGATATCGCGGTTTCTGGGGATGCTGACCGATTCGCGGAGCTTCATGAGCTACCCGCGGCACGAATATTTCCGCCGCGTGTTGTGCGACATGTTCGCTCGCGACATGGAGAACGGCGAGATGCCGGACAACGACGACCTGGTGGGCCCGGTGGTCCGCGACATTTGCTACGGCAATGTCCACCGCTTCCTGGGATTGGACGTCGCCTAGGCCGGGACGGCTAGCCGGCTGGGTTGGCGGCGGCGCCCAGGGCCGTGAGCAGGCGGTACTCCGCACGATCCTGCCCACGGTCCTCGCAATGTATAACCCTCAGGAGCAACCGCAACACTGCCATCACCAAACCCAACCTCAGTCTAGAGCAAATGGGACGAGCCGGACCACGTTGTCTTTCGATATGGAACCGACTCGGGGTGCGCGTGGTATTCTCAAGATCTCTCATAAAGTCTGACCCCGAACAGCCGATATTAGAAGTGGGAGGAAAATGTCACCGTCACCGGCGATAACCATCCTCGGAGAAACGGTTTGGGATTTGCCGCCGCTCATCCTTCATCCGTTCAACGAGCGGATCGCGCCTTCGACCTTGCTGGAGAGCTCCAAAGCCGCGCTGATGCTATCGGGCCTGATTCCTAACGAAGGGGTGGATCCGGACGATCTGAAGCAGCGCTTGCTGTCCGGGCGATACGCGGAAATGCGCATGCTGTTTTTCCTGGGCAAGGACGTATTCCGCTGGATCGATCAATGCGTGGAATGGGTGCAGAGGGTGCCGCAGTTGGCGGCACTAGAGATTCGGCGCCAGAGTTTTGCGGCTCTGCTGACCAAGGATCCGCCCGAGGCGGTCAAGGAAAAACTGGTGCGCTGGGGCGTAGTGGACTATGTGTCGATCTTTTCCCGTGCCATTGGGATGAATGCAGTATTTGTCGAACCGCCTCCGTTTGAAACGCTTAACGAGGACTTCCTGCGCCATTACCACCGCTACCCGGATTTCCTGTATCGCTGTTATATGGAGTCGGAGCCGTACCAAAGTGTGTCGCCGTCGAATTTCCGTTTCGCGCTGTTCGCTTCCGGAGAATACTCGCGCATGTTAGAGAGCGAGTGGGGTGGCGACGCGACGGAGTGAGGTTGCGCGCAGGGACCCCGAGAAATATCAAAGATGAACACAGATAAACACGGATAAGCACAACACCGTTCTATCTGTGTTCATCGGTGTTCATCTGCGGCCAACCTGTTTTCTTGCCACGGATCACAACCCTCCGTGGCGGGCGAGCGCCTCGCCGAAGGCACGCCAGTTTTCTTCCAGGTGCTGGGGGGACTTGGTGCCGCTCAGGATGACGCCATGGAAGCGTCTTTCCAGGATGAAAGCGAAGGCGTCGGCCTTGGTCAACTCGCGGTTTTCGTACAGCATCCGCCCCATGCCGAAGGGCCGGTTCACCGCGATCTTCATGGCGCGCGCGGAGGACTGTTCCAGGATACCGGCAAAGGTCTGTTGCACGGCATTGTAGGGGAATTGCAGAATGCCGTACGCCGGGTCGGCAATGGCGAGCCCGGCCGATTCCAGGTCGCTCACGCTGGCGCCGATGGAGGTGATGCCGAGCGTGGCGGCGTACTCCCATGCCCTCGCCAGTTCGCTCGATCGGAGCACGTGGGGGGTGGTTTTGTGCAGTTGCAGAAAGTCGATGCGGCCGAGGCGCCGCACGCTGCCATCCAGGCTCCGCTGGAGCGCATCGAGCGAATGGTCGACGAACGGCTCGGCTTTGGCGGCGTCCCAGTGCTCGCCGAACTTGGTGGCGATACGCACGGCGCTGCGCTCGGCGGGAGTGAGCGCGGCCAACCAGCGGCCCAGCCGATCTTCACTTACGCCGTAGGAGGGCGCGGTATCGAAATAGCGCACGCCGAGCGCGAAGGCCCGCTCCAGCAGGGTCAGCGCCTGGCGTTCGTCCGGGACCTGGGGATGGGCGAAGCCCCAGGGTTTGCCGATGCCGATCAGGCCGAGGCCGAATTCCACGCGCGGTGCGGCTGGGAGCGTCATCGGTTATGGCGGTACCACTCCAGGGTGATGCGCATGCCTTCCTCGAACGAATACCGCGGGGCGTGGCCCAGATCGCGGACGGCGAGCGTGGTGTCGGCCTGGGAATCGCGCACGTCGCCGGCGCGCGGCGGCCCGTAGACAGGCGGAATGGCGACGCCTTCCAGTTTCTCCAGCAGCGCCCACGCCTGGTTGAGGGTGATGCGGCCGCCGTTGCCGCCGTTGTACATATTTCCCGAAACGCCCTTGGCGCGCGCGGCCTTGAGATTGAGATCGGCGACGTCATCGACGAAGGTGAAGTCGCGCGACTGCTCGCCATCGCCGAAGATGGTGGGCGTCTGGCGGTCCAGCACGGCGGTCATGAAGCGGGAGAGCACGCCGGAATAGGCGCTGGAGGGGTCCTGCCGCGGGCCGTACACGTTGAAGTAGCGCAGCGACACCGTTTCCAGGCCGTATACGGCGGAGAAAACGGCGGCGTAATACTCGCCCATGAGCTTTTGCAGGGCGTAGGGCGACTTGGGCCGCGGCGTCATGCTCTCCACCTTGGGCAGCACGTCGGTATCGCCGTAGGCCGAACTGGAGGCGGCGTAGACCACGCGTCCGGCCCCGCCTTCCTTGGCCGCGCGCAGCACGTTGAAGGTGCCGTTGGCGTTGACGTCGTGCGAAGGCACGGGGTCGTCGATGGAGCGCGGCACGGAGGGAATCGCGGCTTCGTGGAAGACCACGCCGGCGCCGCGGATGAGCGGCGCGATCTCCTCGTAATTGCGGATATCGGCGCGCTGGAAATCGATGCGCGAGCGAATCTCCTCGAGATTCCGCTCGTGCCCGGTGAGCAGATTATCGATGACGACGACGCTCTTCGCGCCTTCGGCAAGCAGTTGGCGTACAATGGCGGAGCCGATGAAGCCAGCCCCCCCGGTGACAATGTAGTGGCTCATGATGGCAGTTGGCCGATCTGATTTTCGAGATGGCGCAGGCTTTCGTTGGCCAGGCGTTCGGCGCCGGGTGTGAAATCGAAGGCTTCGAGCGATACCCAGCCCGTGTAGCCGCGGCGCTTCAGGACTTCGAGCACCGGACTAAAATCGTAGCTCCCCGCGCCGCAATGGCGGCCGTCGAGTTCGTTGACGTGCACGTGGGAGATGAAATCGAAGTAGCGGTCCACGAGCGCGGCGTGCGGTTCCCGCTCGTCGATGGCGTTGTGCACGTCGAACATGGTGCGGATGGCGGGGCTGGAGATCTCCTCCACGATGGCGACGGCTTCGGCGAGGGTCTGGACGACGTCCGACTGGGCTACCGGCAGCGCCTCCACCAGCACCTTGACGCCGCGGCTTTCGGCCTGCGGCGCGACCGCGGCGAGGCCGTCGATGAAGTTGCGCGTGGCTTGCTCGCGGGTGAGGCCGCCGGTGCTGGCCCGTTGATTGGGCGAGCCGAAGACCATGACGCCATCGGGTCCGAGATCGGCGCACAGATCGATGAGGGCGCGGATGTGGTCCCAACTCCGGCGGCGGAGAGCGGCGTCCGGGCCGGTGACGTGCAGGCCTTTGGGGCTGACCATGAGCCAGTGCAGTCCGGCGAAAGTCAGGCCTTCGGAGCGAATGATGTCGCGGTATTCGGCGCGTTGGGGGGCGGTGATTTCGGCCGGCGTTTCGGCCAGCGTGAAGGGGGCGATCTCGATTCCGGTATAGCCGGCCTGGCGGATGGCCTTGCAGGCGCTGGCGAAAGGCCACTTGTCGAAGGCCTCGTTGCAGATGGAATGGCGGAAATCCATGAACTATCAGTGTACAATCAACCGTCTAGTTACCATGACCGGGTAATATTCCGGCCTTTGGGGGAAACCACTCCGTAAGCCGGCGAAGCGGAACCAAACAGGGAGGGCGTCGACGAACGGTCAGAGCCACGACCCGCCTCTGTAGCGTAGCCCTCCAGGGCTGCCATGCCCGCTTTCCAGCGGGCATTCTTGGGCGTTCCACCTAGACCGCACGGCTCATCTTACTCATTGTTATCCACGATAAGGTGGTGCTAAACTCTTTTGTGGGCCGACCAGCCCGAAATGCAGGAAGAACCAACCGGTTCAGGAGATCCTTTTATGATTAAGAGATTTGTACTGGCATTCGCCATCTTTGGACTCGCCGCGGCGAGCGCCGCCACGTATCGCGTTACGCTCACCCAGCCTTCCAAGGTCGAGGGCAAGGAGTTGAAGGCCGGTGAGTATCGGTTCAACGTCGAGAATTCGAAACTCACCATCGTCAAAGGCAAGGAGTCCGTGGAAGTTGCCGTGAAGGTGCAGACCGGGACCACCAAGTTCGACAGCACGGCAGTCCGCTATACGGGGACTGGGGACAAAGTTTCCATCAAGGAGATCCGCCTCGGCGGGACGAAGACCACGCTCTTGTTTGAAGAGCAGTCCGGGCTGTAATCGAACTTATCGTTTTTTCGAAGTTTCGATCGCGGGCGCGCGGTTCTTTACCGCTCGCCCGCGATTCTGTTTTTGGGGGGCGGGGGCGCCGAAATACCCGGCGATCAGCCAGAAATTGCGGATCTGCCGGTAGCCGAGGTTCTCCGGGATGGCGGCCAGGAACAGGGTGGCGAGGGCTCCCGGCGCCATGCCGCTGGGTTCGGCCAATTCGCTTAGCACCACGGCGGCCATGGAGGTCACCACTCCCCCGCCGATGCCGATCACCGGCACCAGTGCCACCAGTGCGGGGGGGGCCATGCCCATGATCCAGGCGGCGGCGGCCAGGGCATAGGCGGCGGTTTCGAGCAGCGGACGCAGTCCGCGGGCGCAGAACAGGCCAAAGAACTCGCG
This sequence comes from Candidatus Solibacter sp., assembly GCA_050014175.1. Taxonomy (GTDB): domain Bacteria; phylum Acidobacteriota; class Terriglobia; order Bryobacterales; family Bryobacteraceae; genus Solibacter. Next base: position 15,048 of record JBEKDV010000016.1, read on the forward strand.
GCCGGGGCCGGGGCGGAGCGGCTGCAAAGCCGAGCCCAGTTGCCGCTGATCGGCGCGCACCTGGCGGTACAGGTCGCGCCAGGAACGGGCGGCCACGCGGAAACTGACCGGCGAAGCCAGGAAGGCCGTGCGCCAACCCAAGCCGTTTTTGCGGGTGGCGGCGTGCAGGTCCAGAAAGAGTTCCAGCGGACCGGCGCGGAATCCGCCCACGGTGCGGACGGCATCCCGTTTGACCAGCATGAAGGCGCCGGGCACAGGCAACAGCCTGTGCCCCGCGCTAAAGGAGCCGCAGCGCGCCAGCCACAGGCGCCGCCATTCGAGGGCGCCGATCGATCCCACCAGGCCCGGCACGGCCGGCGGGGGCGCCACCCCGCAAACTGCTACCGTCCGGTCCCAATCTCCCAGCATGGGCCGAATCAAACGCAATAGAACCTCCGGGATGAACTCGGCCTCGCTATCCAGCAGCCCGATCACGGAGTATTGCGCGGCGTTGACGCCTGCGTTGAACGCGTCGGCCACTCCGCCCGGTTGCTTGTCGATTACCAGCAGCCGAATCGGGTCCTGCGACACGTAGTATCCACGGATGGCCTCGGTGGGCAAGTCTTGCGGCACCACGCGCTCCCGGCGTACCAGGTGGAACTCCTCGGTCCAGCGGTCGAATGCCGCCGGCGGCAAGCCGTCCAGCACGAGCACCAGTTCGTGCCTGCCGAAGTGCAGGTCCAGCAGGCGGCGCGCCAGTGCGCGGGATTCCGGCGCCGCATCGCGGGGCGCAAAGACGACCGAAACGCCGGGGACGATGGGGGACTTGAGCAGCAAGCTGTCGAAATCGTACGACGTGGCGCGCAGGATGCGGCGCAACTCGAAGCATCCCTTGAGCAGAGCGTCAAAGCTGGCCGCCGCAAAAGCCGCCAATACGACCACCAGCACCACCAGCGTCAAGGGAAGCACCACTCGTAGTTCTTCCACTATCCCTCCGTTCTGGCGCGCGCCAAGGCTTCGCGGGCGGCCAGCGCGGTGCCCGGGCTGGAACTGGCGCTCAGTTCTTCCAGCGTACGCCAGCCCAGGGGCGGCATCGACGCCAGCGCCTCGGCCGCATGGCGCGCCAGTTCCAGGCCCTCGGTCCGCAGACAGAACGCCAATTCGGGTATGGTTTCGGTCATCTTCTGCCGGCCAACGGCGACGATGGCCAGCCCGCGAATCCCCTCATCGGCATCGCGCAGCGAACGCACCAGTGCCCGGCGGCTCTCGGAGTCGAGTGTTACGAAGGAGGCCAGGCGGAAGGCCAGCACGCGGATGTCGCGATCGCGATGCTCCAGGGATTCGAGCAGGTCCTCGAGCGGAATGGCGCGTTCCCAAGCCACCAGGATTTCCAGCGTCGCGCGTACGCGGGGCGGATCGCCGGAGCGTAGCGCCTCGGGCACCGGTCCCGCGGCCAGGGCCATGGCATGGCGGCGCAAGTCCTCGGTCAGCACGATGCGGGTCAGCAGGCTGGGCTCGATGGCCAGCGCGAAGAGGTCCTCGATCTGTTGCTCGCCTCCGGCCAGCACCACACCCCGGCAGGCCGAAAGCCGGACTTCTTCGTCGTCGTCCTTCAGGGCTCCCAGAAGCTGGTCGCCGGCAATGCGGCGGCAGGGCTCGTAGACGCAGGCGAAGGCGAGGTTGGCGAAGGCGGCACGGCGGCGCAGCACGTCGCGCGAGCGGCCCTCCTCGCACCATCTGTGGACCAGCCCGAGGTCCAGCGCCAGGCCGCAGAGGCTGTCGCGGGCGCTGCCCGCGACCGTGGTCTGAAACCGCAGAATGGACTCCGCGATATCGTCGGGGTGGCTCCGTATGTATTGGCGGAAGAGGGAATCGTCCGTCCCGCCGGCCAGGAATGACACCAGGGCGGACTGCAGCGCGGGATGAATCCGGGCGGAAGCGGCCCTCCGGGCGCGCATATTCCCGGCGCGGCGCATCGCCACCAGCAGCAACACCACCAGAAACAGGAAGTAGGCGCCCACCAGGGCCAGAGCCGTGTAGAGGGCCCCTAGGGAAGCCGCGGCCGGGGTCATCGAAGCACGAGACGTTTGAGCCGCGCGACCAATTCCATGGGGCTGAAAGGCTTCACCACGTAATCGTCGGCGCCAAGCGTGAAACCGCGGATGATATCGCTTTCCTGCTGACGCGCGGTCAGCAGCATCACCCGCATCGGGAGGTTGTCGGCGCGAATCGCCGACAACACCTCATAACCGTCCATCCCGGGCATGTTGACATCCAGTATGGCCGCTTGCGGGCGCAACCGGCGCGCCGCATCCAGCGCCTTGAGGCCGTCCGCGGCCAGGTGGCACTCCATGCCGAAATTCTCCAGCGCCGCGCGTACCAACGCCAGCACGGTGGAATCGTCGTCGGCCACCAGTACCCGAATCCGGCCGCCGGCGGCCATCGGCGGCGCCGGGCGGGCCTTGCGTTGCGAGCTATGCGTCAGTGCCAGGCTGAGCCGTACCAGCGCTTCCTCGGGCTGCCAGCTATCCATGAGGAATTCGGCCGCCATGGCCTGTACCTCGGGGTCGAGTTCCAGCAGGTGATCGCGGCTCCCGACGAACACGGTGGGCACGCCGGCCGCGTCCGAACCCGGATCGAGCCACGCCGAATACCCTCCGCCGGGGCGGACGTAGGTGGCCACCAGATCGCACTTCGCCAGAACGGCGGCATCCACCGGGCCGGTCAGCTCGAAAAAAACCGCTCGCGCCCCAACCCGCTCCAGGGCCACGCAGAGACGTTGGTTTTCATACGCCGGCAGGCCCACGATGGCGACGTGTTTTCCGGTGAGCGCCTGGACGATGGCGTCGGGAATGGGACTATCCAGGGCCTCGCGCGGCGTGGTGAAGGCCAGCAGCAGATTGGTGAGCGATTCGCGTACCTGGGCGGTGTCGACCGGCCGTTCCAGCATCGCCGCCTCCACTTCGCGCGCCAGGCGGGCGAGAGCGGTATAGCCGAGCAGACCGCCGGTTCCCACCCATTGGTGCACCGCGCGGGCGGCCTCGTTGGCGTTGAACGCGTCGTCCAGGTCCAGCAGCAACTGCCGCGCCCGTTCCTGCCCTTCGTGCAGGAAGCGGCGGCGCAGCGCCTGGACTTCGACGGCGGGGATGACTTCGTGGTCCGGCGGCAGGCCAACCACCGGCGTTTGCGACTCCGCCCGGTGGGTCAGCAACTGGCGGATGCGCCCGCCTAGCGTGCGCGTGTCGATGGGTTTGGTGATGTAGCCGTCGCAGCCCGCATCCACCGCCTTCTGCTCGTCGCCTTTCATGGCGAAAGCGGTCAGCGCAATCACCACGATGTCGCGCGTGTGTTCATCCTGCTTGATCCGCCGGGTCATCTCCAACCCGTCCATTCCCGGCAATTGGATATCGGCCAGGATCAGCCGCGGATGGAAGCCGCGCAGCAGTTCCAGCGCCTCCTCGGCGCTGGCCGCGGTCAAAACCTTGTAACCCTCGTTCACCAACAGAATTCGGGTGAGTTTGAGGTTCACCGGTGTGTCGTCGACGATCAGTATCGGCTCGCCAGCCATGTCAATTCAAGTGTAGCGTAACGCACGGTTGCGCCGCGCAAAGTCTTACATTTATGCGGAGGCGTGAACCGCATGATCGAAAGGTAGTATAGCGGAAAACACGCTCCCCCGCCCCAGTTCACTTCGTACCTCCACCGAGCCGCCCTGGGCCTCTACAATGTGGCGCGTGAGAGCCAATCCCAACCCTGTCCCCTGCCCCGCCTGGCGGCTATTGGGAAGCTGGGCAAACTCCTGAAACAGGCGGGGCACCTCGTCCGCCGCGATCCCGATGCCGGTGTCTTCCACCTCCACCCGGAACGCCTGGCCGCTTTGCGGAGCGATGCGCAGGGTCACGCATCCTCCCTGCGGCGTGAACTTGACGGCGTTGGAGAGATAGTTGTACAGCACTTGCTTAAAGCGTCCCGGGTCGATATTCGCGGTCAGACTGGCCGGAATCTCCAACGTCAGGCGCAAGCCCTTCTTCTCGGCCAGCGGACGGATGACATCGCGGACTTCCAGCGCCAGCGTTTCCACGTTGCAGCGTTCGGGATGGAACTCCATGCGGCCCGCCTCAACCTTGGAAAGGTCCAGGATGTCGTTGATGAGTTGGAGAAGATGGCGGGCGCTGTCGAGGATATCGGCCAGGACGTCGGACTGCTCGGCGGCCACCGGTCCCAGTTTGCCGTCGAACAGCAGCTCGCTGAATCCGATGATGCCATTCAACGGGGTGCGCAGCTCGTGGGAGACGCTGGCCAGAAAGCGGCTCTTGGCCACGGTGGCGCTGCGCGCGGCCTCCAGGGCGTGCCCCAGTTGCTCGTTCTTGTGGCGCAGTGCGATGGCGTACTGCTCCACTTTCCGGGACGCCACGGCGGCCAGGTTGCGCTCCGTGACATCGAGCAGCGAGCGGATCATTCCGGTGACTTCACCGCGATCGCTGCGGATGAGGTTCTCGCGGATTTCGACCGTCAGGTGGGTGCCGTCCTCCAGCACGTATTCGCACTCGAAGGGGCCGGCCTCCTGAGCGTTTTGGAGGCGGCGCATCATGGCGGCGCGGGCCTCGTCCTGCCGCTCCGGCGACATGAATTCCCACGCGCAGCGGCCGATCATTTGCTCCGGAGTAGACCGCAAGAGGGTGCAGATGGCCTCGTTGAAGCGGCTCACCACGCCCTCCAGGTCGGTTTCTTCGTAGGGGATGGGCGCCCGGTCGAAAAGGTCGCGGTATCGCCGCTCGCTGGCCCGCAGTTCGCGCTCCCGTTCGCGCAGCAGATAGGCGGCATTCTCCAGTTGTAGACCTAGAGCGTTGATTTCATCCGACCCCGGCGGCAGTAGTTCCAGCGGCAAACCGTGGGCCAGGCGCCGCGCGTTCTCCTCCACGGCGCGCAGCCGCCGCACCATGCGGCCGGCCAGCAGGAGGTGGACGAACAGAGTGCCCAGCGGGCCCAGAATGCCGCAGGCGATCACCGTGCGGAACAGGTGGATCCGGTCCCGGTCGCGTGCAGCGCGGGCTTGTATGAACAGCCCTTCCTCGTATTCGCCGAGCATGGCCACGCGGGCCTGCAAATCGCCCATCAGCGCCCTGTCGCGATCCACCAGCGGTTGCGGCGCCTTTGGCCGGGGCCCTTGGCTGCTCAACTCTTCCAGGGTTCCTAACTCTTCGGCCGTGAGGCGTTGGATCTCGGCGAGCGACGCGATCGCCTTCGGATCGCCGCTCACCTGGGCGGCGATGTGCCGCAGCGTCTGATCGACGGCCTGACGCGACGAAACGAAGACCGTGAGAAAGCGCTTCCCGCCGGTTGTCGAATAGGTCGAGACGGCGGTCTGGGCATCCAGCAGCGCACTGTGCAGCTCCGTCAGTCCGGCGCGCGTGGTAAAGGCGCTGACCACAGTCTGGTCGGCCTCGCGGACATCGCCTTCCACCCAGTAAATCGTGAACAGTGCGGCGAACAGGGCTGCCATGGGCACGGCAAGTACGGCGACGCCTTTGGCGCGCAGGGAAACCCGCCACCAAGGGTTCGGGACTTCCCGGGGTTTGCGGTCCGGCTCAGCAGCCATGTCGAAGACCCATTCTAATATGACGCGGCATCACGCTCCCACTGCCGTAGGATAGTAAGATCGGTTATGAGCGGGCTATGAGTAAGTTGTCTGGCGCGCCCCCCGGAAGGACCCTGGCGGCCGGGTTCTTCCACCAAGACTGGTCCATCTGGTGATCCTCGAATTCCTGCAAGCGCTGAACTCCGGTGAGAAGACCGCCGGCGACCTGTTGGATGTTTGCCTGCGCCGGATCGCCGCCCGCGAACCCGACGTGCAAGCCTGGGTCGAAGTCTCGCCGCAACCGCCCCTCGCCGAAGGACTTCTGAACGGCATCCCCTTCGGCGTTAAGGACATCTTCGAGACCCGCGGACTCGCCACCGAGTATGGCTCGCCGCTCTACGCGGGCCGCCAGGGGACTGTGGACGCCCAGGTGGTCGCCAGTCTTCGCCGCACCGGGGCGGTCCTGCTCGGCAAGACCCGGACCACCGCCTTCGCCTCCTTCGACGCCGCCGCGACGCGCAATCCGCGCCTGCCCGGCCACACTCCGGGAGGCAGTTCCTCGGGCTCCGCGGCCGCCGTGGCCGCCGGCATGGTACCCTTCGCGGTGGGCACGCAAACCCTCGGCAGTGTCCTCCGCCCCGCCTCTTTCTGCGGCATCTGCGGCTTCAAACCCAGCTTCGGCCTGCTCTCTCTCGAAGGCGCCATGCCGTTTGCGCCCTCGCTCGACACCGTGGGCTTCTTCACCGCGACCGCCGCGGATATGGCCGAACTCTGGTCGCGCGGCTTCGGGGGGCGATTCGACGCCGTGCTGCATCGTGCCGTTTGGATGCGCGTCCCCGCCGAAGAACCGATGCGGCAGGCTCTTGCCGCCGCCTTCGGGCGACTGCGCGCCCGTGGTGTCTCGATCGACGAAATCGATCCGCCCGAGGGCTGGGACCGCTTGCAGGCGGCCGCCTTCACCATCAATCGGTACGAAGGCGCCCGTTCGCAGCGCGCCCGCTTCGAAGAGTTCGGCGAGCGCATCGGCGGCCAACTCGCCGCCCTGGTGCGCCAGGGACTGCGCCTGTCGCCCTCCGAATACGACGACGCCCGCGCCCACGTCGAGGACATGAAGGTCGAGATGTCCTCCGTCTTCTGGGACTACCCCGCCATCCTGACACCGGCCGCCAATGGTCCGGCGCCGGCCGGACTCGCCGGCACCGGCGACCCCTCGCCGAATGCCCCCTGGACGGCGCTCGGGGTGCCGGCGATCTCCGTGCCGCTGCCGGTCCCGGGCGCTCCGCTCGGCGTCCAGATGGCCGCTGCCTGGGGACGCGACGACGCCCTGGTTGCGGTGGCGGGGCAGTTGGAAGCGCTCATCGTCCCCTAGCCTGAGCCTGCTAGCCTGGAGTTTCGATGATTTCCTTCTCCGGTATCCACAAGCAGTATGGCAAGCAATTGATTTTCGTCGACGCTTCGTTTCAGTTGAACCCCGGTGAGAAGGTCGGACTGGTCGGACCCAACGGCTCCGGCAAGACCACCCTCTTCCGCATGGTGGTGGGCGAGGAAGTCCCGGACGAGGGGGATGTTTCGGTTCCCAAAAAGCTCACTATCGGGTATTTCCGGCAGGATGTCGAAGAGATGACGGGGCGCTCGGTGCTGGACGAGGCCATCGCCGGCAGCGGGCGGGTGGGCGATCTGCACCATGAGTTGGAGGGCTTGCAGCGCGCCATGGAAGATCCCGGGCCGGCCGGCGATATGGATCTCACCCTGGAACGCTTTGGCGAGGTACAGGAGGCCTACGAACATCTCGGCGGCTACCAGTTGGAAGCGCAGGCTCGCGAGGTGCTGCACGGCCTCGGCTTCAAGGACGACCAGATCGATGGCGACGTGGGCGCGCTCTCGGGAGGGTGGAAAATGCGCGTCGCCCTGGCGCGCGTCCTGCTCGGCCGGCCCGACGTGCTGCTCATGGACGAGCCTACCAACCATCTCGACATCGAGAGCATCATCTGGCTGGAGCAGTTCCTCAAGGGGTACCCGGGGGCGCTGCTGATGACGTCGCACGACCGCGAGTTCATGAACCGCGTGGTCACCAAAATCGCGGAGATCGATTCCGGCGAGATCGTCGCCTACACCGGCAACTACGATTTCTACGAGCGCGAGCGCACCATCCGCGAGAACAATCAGCAGGCGGCGTTCGCCCGCCAGCAGGCCATGCTGGCCAAGGAGCAGCGCTTCATCGAGCGCTTCAAGACGCACGCCGCCAAAGCCGCGCAGGTGCAGAGCCGCATCAAGGCGCTCGACAAGATCGACAGGATCGAGCTGCCCAAGACACGGCGCGTGGTGAAGTTCGAGTTCCGCGTGCCGCCGCGCTCCGGCGACCAGGTGGCGGTGATCGAAGATCTGCACAAGCGCTATGGCCCGCGCGTCATCTACGACGGTTTCAGCCTCACCATCCGCCGCGGCGAGAGGTGGGCCGTGATGGGCCGCAACGGGGCGGGAAAGACGACGCTCCTCAAGATGATTTCCGGCGCGGCGGCGCCCGATTCCGGCAGCGTCCGGCTGGGCGCCAGCCTGATTATGGGGTATTTCGCGCAGCAGTCGCTGGACGTGCTCAATGGGGATCTGACCATCATCGAACAGCTCCAGCAGGATTTTCCGCAGGATGGGATGGGCTCGCTGCGCACCCTGGCCGGGGCCTTTCAGTTTTCCGGGGACGACGTGGACAAGAAGATCCGCGCCCTCTCCGGCGGCGAAAAATCGCGCCTCGCCATGGCGCGCATGCTCTACAACCCGCCCAACTTCCTGGTGCTGGACGAGCCAACGAATCACCTCGATCTGGCCACCAAGGAGATGCTGGTGGAGGCGCTCAAGGGCTTCGAAGGGACCATGATATTCGTGTCGCACGACCGCATGTTTTTGCGCGGGCTGGGGTCGCGCGTGCTGGAATTGGGAGGCGAAAGCGGCACCGAGCGCGTTCCCGTGGTGTATCCCGGTTCCTACATCGAATACGTGCAGCGCCTGGGCCACGAAGCGCCCGGCATCTACTCTTGATATGCGAATGCTCCTGCCGATGTTCGCCATTCTGCTGGCTGCCTGCGGCCCCACCCCCGCCCCCGCTCCGGCGCCGAAGCCGCCGCCCGATCCGGTCACCGAAGATTGGTACGCTCCGGCGACGGCGCAACTGGCCGCCATGAATCGTCAGGCCGAAGCCCTGCTACACGCCGGCCAGAGCGATCGGGCCGCGGCGGTCATCACGAGCGCGCAGCCTTGGGCGGCCCGCCTGCTTGCCGCGCCGCATCCCACGCTGGGCGCGATGGAGGCGGCGTCCGATCTGGATCAGATGTACGCCGCCATGCTGTTGAGCAACAAGAATTACGGGTGGGCTCGACTCTCCTTCCAGAAGAATGTAAGTCGCTGGAAGAACTGGCGCCCGCAAACCGCGGAGACGGCCCGCCGCCTGAAGTTAGCCCAGGACGGGATCGCCGAATGCGATCGCCGGATGGGGCAGTAAGTGGCCACAGCGAGGCCGGTTGCCAGTGAATTTACCGCGCCGCCATATTCTTCAACTGACTCCGTGCCTCGCCGATCTGCCTCTCCAACTGCGCCCGATGCCGCGTCGCCTGGCGATCCAGGTTGTTCCCCGGATTCGCCAGGTCCTGTTCCACTTCCTTCAGGTACCCCTCCGCCACTTCGAGATTGCGGTGCAGCGTTTCGGGATTGTGGAACCCGCCGCCGTTCACCGTGACGTAGACCGGCGTGGTGTGCGCCACCTGCCCTTGGCCCGCGTCGCACCTGGCGGCGATCCAGATGCCGCGATCCACCGGGAGTTCCAGGTCCACCGTCAAATGCGCCGCGTCTTTTCCCTGGCTGCGCGCCAGCACCTTGCCGTGGCCCACGATCTCGAGCGCGCGCAGCGGCGTCTGCCCGCTCGTGCCATACGCCTCGGCGGAAATCTCCAGTTTGCTGCCACCCGCCACGTCGATCGCGTCCCCCGGCATCTTGCCGTTCACCGTGAGGAACAGCATTGGCCCGGTCGTCACAAACGTGTGCCCCGCCTTGAGCGCCGCCATGTAGCGCTCGAAGGTCAGCGCGCCGCCCGCATAGGCGTAGAATCGCGCATTGCCGATCTGCGCGAAACGCGGCTCGCTGAATCCGTACTGCGGCCCCACGCCGCACCACGGAAAGTCCGAACCGGCCAGCGCCGTCAGCTTGAGCCCCATGTCCAGAAACTCGTAGTAGTGTTGCACCGCCAGCGGTCCCTCCGGCTCGCAGAACTGCGCCAGCTCCAGGAAGTCCGTCTTGCCGCGGATGGTGTTCAGCGCCATTCCCCGATAGCCGTGAAATGACATCGCCTGGTGTGCGAACCCGGTCACCCCGCCCAATTCGTGCACCCGGTCGAACAGCCTGTCGAACGAATAATAGTCCTGCTGCATGCGCACAAAATCGCTCGCCCCCAGCGAAATCGTGTGGCCGATTTCCGGTGTGCGCGGCTCCTCCTGCCCGGACGAAAGCAGCCGTCCGCTCTCCGTATACCGCCCGCGCTCGCCAAACGCGTACTGCGCGAAGAACGTCGTCCAGAAATCGCCCATGCGCAGCAGGTTGCCCACGTGAATGTCCTCCGCCGCGATCCACTGGGCGATGGCGTGATTGTCGGCCGGCGAGCGCCGCAGATGGATGTGGTCGTCGGCCGAATACCAGCCGCGCGCGGGCATGTCCATCCAGCGCCGCATCTTGTACTCGCACTGCACCGAGCTTCCCGGCTTCAGCTCGATCGTCTGCGTTTGGCGCAGGTATTCGAAGCCCTTCGATAGGGCGAGCGTGTACGTCCCCGGCGGCAGCCGCACGTCGAACGAGCCGTCCACGTAGAACGATCCGTCCGGCTGGATGGCGTAACCCTCCGCCCGATCGTCGGTCCCGAACATCACCGCGATCGCCTGCCGCGGAATCGGAATGGCCGATTCCGAAACCGCCACCGCGCCGCGCACCTTGGGGCGTTCGCCCTTCTCATTCTGCAGCCGCACGCGCACCGGTGTCGGCTGGCCCGTGGCGCCGTCCACGATGCGCACCGAAAGCGTGGCCTCGCGGCTCACCTGCGCCAACACCATCAGCGCACCCGCGAACAGGCCCGCCAGCGCCACCCTTGCCACCGCCCGATCGCGCATCCTAGCCACCTCACCGCCCCCATTCGGCCGCGGCGAATTTCAGATATTGCTCCCAGTCGTAGGCCGTCACGTCGTGCTTTCCCGCGCGGATGTGGTAGCGCACGTGTTCGCCCACCGGTTGGTACAGCCCCGGCATCTCCATGGTCCCGATGCCCTTCCTGCCGAAGAGCGCCCAAACCGGCGAGGCGTTGGCCGCGCCCAGAAACTCGCCGCGCGGATCGCTCCACCGGTCCTCTTCCGCGCTGGCCACATAAAGCCCGCGAGGCGCGATCAGGCTCAGCAGCAAGTGCGAATCGAACGGCATTTCGTCCTCTCGCCCGCTGTACTTTTTGAAATTGCCGTCGAACCAGTGGGGGAAGTGCGTATTCAGGTCCTTGGTCCGTTCCCCGTAGTCGCGCCGGCTGATGGCGGCGCCGCCTTCGCCGCTTTCGTTGGCAATCACAATCGAAAACCGGGTATCCCGGGCACCCGCCCACAATGCGGTCTTGCCCAGCCGCGAGTGGCCGAACAGCGCCACGTGCGTGGCATCCACCGCCGCGTCCTTTTCCAGGTAATCCATGGCGCGGCTGGCCGCCCACCCCCAGGCGGCGATGGCGCCCCACTCGTCCGCCGCTGGTTCGGTTTGTCCCGGCTTGAGGAAAAGCGGGCGAATCCCGTACTTCATGCCGCCCACGAAGTCCGGCTCGATGTCGTTATAGTCCACGGCCGCCAGCCCGTACCCCGCCGCCAGGATCTTATCCACCTGCCACTGCTGCACGGCCGACCCTCGCGAGCTTTCCGGCGACGCCTCTTGCACCCCGCGCACCCACCGCGGCGCCAGCGGGATCCCGGCATCGTTCGCCACCGTGTGAATGCCCGAAAAACTCAGCCCCAGGAACACCGGCACGGCTTTTTTGGCGCCGGCCGGCAGATAGATCAGCAGGTCCATCTTCGGACCCCCGCGGGTTTCGCCGAAGTATACGGTCACCACCTTGCGATCCGCCTTGCCGCCGAGCGCGCCCTTTTCCACTGCCTTCACTTCGTAATTCAGTTTCGCCGGTTTGGCCGGACTCCTGCCGAAGACTTCCGTCTCGTAGAGGGCCAGAATCTCCGGACGGCGCCGGCTGCCCCAGCTCCTGGCGTCGCCCACGCGCTCCCCGCCGCGCAGGGCTAGCACATCGGGCAGGGTAAACTTGGGAACCTTGGCTTCGTCGTAAATGACCTCCGCCTGCTGCGCGGTCGAGCGCAGGCAGGCCGCCAGTATCAGCAGCGCGATTCGCTTCACCATGTACAAGATTGTAATGCCGGGATGGTCCGGCGTGGCCGGGCCGCGCGGCCGCCGGTCCGGGAGCGGGCTCCCGCCACTTTAAACCATGGCTATCGTTTGGTGTTGCCTTCTCTGTTATCGTTTGGCAAATTGACGCTCCGCCCCACCCGGCCTAGAATCGAGCTTCCGGTATGGTCGGCTTCCGGCACGCCGGTAACCCCGGATTGACCGGGGCGCCGCCTGCCGTCGGGCCGGCTGCCCTGGAATGCCTCTGGTTCAGCCGCAAGGCTGTCGCACCAAGGGGGTTTCCGGCAAGATGATTTGACTTCTGCTCGGTCCCGGGCGGCGGGATAGCGCGGCAGTTGCCGCTCTGCCGCCGGCGCCGAGCCGGCCAGGAGGCCAGTTAGATGGAGTTCGAACTCGGGCAGACTTACTCCGGGTACAAGTTCCTCGACGTCGTCACGCGTTCCCGCACCGCGGTGCAGTACCGCGTCCAGAATACCCTCGCCCAGCGAGTGGAGAGTTTGCGCACGCCGACCGCGGCCGCCGGCGACGATCCCGACGCCGCCGAACGTTTCCTGCGCGAGGTGCGCATCCGCGCCCGCCTCTCCCACCCGCACATCGTTACGTTTTACACCGCCGTTCCCATCGAGGGGCGCATGGCGATGACCACGGAGATAGCGGATTGGCTATCGCTGGCCGAGCGCCTGAAACTTGGCCCGCTGCCCTGGCCGGAAGCCCTCGACATCGCCCGCCAGTTGCTGGATGCCCTCGCCTGCATTCACCAGCAGTCCTTTGTGCACTGCGACATCACGCCCGAGAACATCCTGTTGGGCGCTGGCGGCTTCTGCAAACTGGCCGATTTCTCTCTCGCCCGTCCACTCGGCCCGGCCCAAACTCCCGACTCCGGCGCCGTGGTGGGCAACCCCCGCTACATCTCTCCCGAGCAGGTAAAGGGCGAGGGCAATCTCGATCCTCGCAGCGATCTGTATTCGGCCGGCGTGGTTCTCTACGAGATGCTCTGCGGCCGTCCGCCTTTCGCGTCGCGCAGCCATTTCGAGCTCATGATGGCCCACGTCCTGCGGGCCCCCGCGCCGCCCAGCACTCTGCAGCCGAACGTCCCGCGGTTCTTCGACGCCGTCGTGCTGAAGGCCCTGGCCAAGGACGCCAGGGACCGGTACCCATCCGCCGCCGCCTTCTCCGATGCGATCGCCGCGGCCGTCGCCGAAGCACGCGTCGAGCCGGCCCCGTTGGCCGCGCAGCCCGTGCCAACGGTGAGCACCGCGCCCGCGGTGGTGGAAGCCGCCATGCCGGAGCCTGAGGCCATTCCTGCGCCGGAAGTTGTCCCGAAAGCCGAAGCCGTGATTGCCGAGGCCGCCGCGCCCGCGCCGGAGGCCACCGAAGCCGCCGACGTAACGCCGGCCGGCGCCCTGCAAACGGTGCCCTCGGATACCGGCTCCGTGGCCGAACCGGAGCCCGTGATCGCCCCCGATCTTGCCGTGAGCCCGGAGGCCGCGCCCGTGGGGGCGGAAGCCGCTGTCGTGCCGGAGCCCGTGGCCGCGCCCGCGCTGAAAGCAACTCCCGAACCCGCGCTCGCGATTGCCGAGGCCCCTGAGGCCGCACCCGCGATGGTGGAGGCCGCCGTCGTGCCGGTGCCCGTGGCCGAGCCCGCGCCGGAACTGGCTTGCGAGCCCGCGCTGGCGATGGTGGAGGTCCCCGAGCCCGCGCCCGCGATGGTGGAAGCCGCCGTCGTGCCGGTGCCCGTGGCCGTTCCCGCGCTGGAAGCAACTCCCGAACCCGCGCTCGCGATTGCCGAGGCCCCTGAGGCCGCGCCCGTGATGGTGGAAGCCGCCGTCATGCCGGAGCCTGTGGCGATACCCGCGCCGGAACCGGCTTGCGAGCCCGCGCTCGCGATTGTCGAGGTCCCCGAGCCCGCGCCCGCGATGGTGGAAACCGCCGTCGTAGCAGAGCCCCCGGCCATCCCCGCGTCGGAGGCGGCCGCCGCGCCGCCGCCACCCGATCCTGCCCTTGCGCCGCCAGATGCTCTGCAGAACAACCTCTGGGCCGCCGCCGCAATGGTAGCCGAGGCCGCTTCCACTCACGTGGCGCCTGTTCCCGCGGCCGCCCCGGCGCCGTTGCCACTTGCCGCCCCCACACCGGATCCATTCCCGGTACCGCAGCTCGCGCCCGCGCCCGTGCCTGAGGCCGGACCACTCCCGGTGTTCATGACCACCCTCCGCCGTGTGCCCGATTCCCTGCAGTGGGCCGTCTTCGGTGGCGCGGCTGCCTTCCTCGGCGTCATCTGGGTCGCCATCTGGTTCGCTACCGGCAAGTAGCCCCGGCCCGCGATATACTCGACCACATGCCCGGACAAATCGGTTGGATCGACCTCACCGTCCCCGACGCTCCCGCACTCCGCGATTTCTACCAGGACGTCACCGGCTGGACCACCTCGCCAGTGGAAATGGGCGGCTACCAGGATTTCTGCATGCATCCGCCCGGCGAGCCTCAACCCGTCGCCGGCATCTGCCATGCGCGCGGCCACAATGTGGGCCTGCCTCCCGTCTGGCTGGTCTACATCACCGTCGACGATCTCGACCTCGCCATTCGCCGCTGCCAGGAACTCCACGGCAAAGTGCTCCGCCCCGCGACTGGCATGGGGGCGAATGGGCGCTACTGCGTAATCCAGGATCCGGCGGGCGCGGTGTGCGCGCTTTTCGAGCCGGCCAAACCCTGACTCGGCGACAGACGACACAAAGAGATCGTCCGTCCGACTTTGCCGGCCCGCTACTTCAGCGCGTACCCGCGAGTCAGCCGGAACGTCCGCGTCCAGCGCGTCTTGGTAAAGAAGTGGGTCACCACATCCACGATGTGGTCGAAACCGATGTTGCCGTTCGTCAGGTCCGCCGTGGGCGCCTCAAAGCTCCAGTAGATCACCACCGGAGTTCCCACGATGTTCTCCCGCGGCACCAGCCCCCAGTACCGGCTGTCGTCGGAGTCGTCGCGATTGTCCCCCATGGCGAAAATGTACCCCGGCGGCACCACCAGCTCATCGTTCACCACGTACTTATCGATCATCTCCGCCGCCCGCGGCCGCAGCGGCATCATGTGCGCGTTCAAGGGGAAGTTGTCGCGGTATGCGTCCGGATACTGCTGGCTGTGTACGGTGTAGGGCTCGTCCACCAGGTGGCCGTTGAGCATCAGTTGCTTGTTCACCAGGCGGATATGGTCGCCCGGTATGCCGATCGCCCGCTTGACGTAATCCATCGAGATGTTGAGCGGATAGCGGAATACGATGATGTCCCCGCGCCGCGGCTCCCGGTACGGCAGCACCTTGCCCCACATGCCCGCCGGCGCGTACACCAGCTTGTCCACCAGCACGTGATCGCCGATCAACAGCGTGCCCACCATCGAAGCGCTTGGAATTACGAACGCCTGCACCAGCGCCGTCGTGCCGAAGAGCAGCAGGACGATGGTTACCGCCCACTCCGCTACGAATCCCCGCTGCACATCCGCCGTCAGCTCCGATAGGCGCGCCCGCACTCCCGGCGGATTGGTCTCTGTCTGTGTCCCCACATCGTTCATTGTATCGGATGCGGCGCCGCGAAATGCCGAACCGCTTTTCTTCGCGTCCGCTAAAGCTTACTTACTCCGCGCCTCGGCGAGAGCGGCGAGGAATTGCCGCCGCGCGGGACTATCGATCTGCGTGCGCGCGAACGCCTCCAGCCCCTCGATCTCCGCCTCGCAACCCGCACAGTTTTTGGCCAGCCAGACGATGCCCGGCAGCGCCTCCACGAGCATCGGGTAGCTGAACACCTGCGGCTCGGCAAACATTTTCTGGTGGAGGATCAACTCCTTCCGCAAGTAGTCGCGCGCCACCTCGCATAGCTCCGGCGTGGGCTGGGCGTCGATCTCGGGGAGCAGCCGCATGATGGTTCCCGCCGCGCCGTAGCGCAGTTGATTCACGCACTCGGCCTGCCGGTTGGGAATGCGCCGTATGACTGCCAGCGCCTCCTCGCGCACCGGGCTGTCCGGCACCGTCAGGCTCGACAGCTCCATCACCGTGGTCTCATCGTCCACCTTGCTCAGCTCTTCCAGCTCCTGCTGCCGCCGCCGCTCCCTCTGCCGCGCCATCCACGCATCGAGCTTGGGCCCGGGCGTGGCATCGATGGAGTCGTCGGCGTGCGCGGCCCTCCAGCGCAGCACTTCCGGGGTGACGGAGAGGGCAATCGCCAGGATCGCCGCCCACACCGCGAAGCCCGCCATGCGCGGCGGAATCCACCGCACGGCCGGGAAATACGAGTACAGGGCGAACGCGGCCACCAGCACCGGCGGCGCCGCCACTACCGCCACCGGCCAGCGCACTTCCGGCTCGTACATCACGGCGATCGCGAAAACCGCGGCCACGCACGAGAGCAGATGTACCGCCCACGCCGCCACTCCCACGCCCTCCGGCATGATGCCCTTGACGCCCATCACCAGGATGACGCCGCTGAGCAGAATCCACAGGAACACAGCGATGCCGCCGGTAGCCAACTGCAGCATCATGCGGTCCGTGCCGTGCGCGTGCGGTAGTTCCCTGCCCACCCAGCCCGACAGGCTGTACAGGAGTGCCGCCCAGCACAGCAGCGCGAGGAACAGCAGGACGGGAATCGTCATTCCCAAGCTTCTTTCGGGCATCGGTGTCCTCTCCGCGCCGGCCGCGGTCCGGCGGGCGCCGCCCGTGAGTATACACCGAATCGCGCCCGCGGAAGCGCGTCTGCTACCATATCTCCATAAGGGGGGTTTACTTGTCCCAGGTCACTCCGGATTTGCCCCGTACCCTCGGCGCGCTTCGCTCCAGTCCCTTTTCCGAGGCCAAACTAGCCTCCAGGACCGTCAAAGACGAGCTCCGCCAGAACCTGATCTTCAAAATTCAAAGCGGGGAGCCGCTTTTTCCCGGCATCATCGGATACGAAGATTCCGTCGTGCCCCAGGTGGTCAACGCCGTCCTGTCGCGCCACAACTTCATTCTCCTCGGCTTGCGCGGGCAGGCCAAAACCCGTCTCATCCGCCAGCTCACCACTTTGCTCGACGAATGGACGCCGTACCTCGCCGGCTGTGAAATTCACGACAACCCGTACGCCCCCATTTGCCGCCGCTGCCGCGATCTGGTGGCCGCCGAACCGAGCGACGCGCCCATCGCCTGGCTGCACCGCGACCACCGCTACGTGGAAAAGCTGGCCACGCCCGATGTCACCATCGCCGACATGATCGGCGATATCGACCCCATCAAAGCCGCCCGCCGCGGCCAGGACATCTCCGACGAACTCACCGTCCACTACGGCCTGCTGCCGCGCGCCAATCGCGGCATTTTCGCCATCAACGAACTTCCTGACCTGGCCGGCAAAATCCAGGTGGGACTCTTCAACATCATGCAGGAAGGCGACGTGCAGATTAAGGGTTACCCGGTCCGCCTGCCGCTCGACCTGCTGCTCATCTTCACCGCCAATCCCGAAGACTACACCGCTCGCGGCAAGATCATCACCCCGCTCAAAGACCGCATCGGCAGCGAGATCCGCACCCACTACCCCGCGGCCCTGGAACAGGGCATCGCCATCACCCGGCAGGAAGCCTGGCTCGATCGCCCGTCTCCCATCGAAGTCCGCGTGCCCGATTATATTCGCCGCGTGGTGGAACAACTGGCCTTTCTGGCGCGCGAAGACAAGCGCGTCGACAAGCGCTCCGGCGTCAGCCAGCGCCTCCCCATCTCGGTGCTCGAAAACGTGGTCTCCAACGCCGAGCGCCGCGCCCTGAAGTGCCGGGACGATGCCGCCGTGCCGCGCGTCACCGATATCTATTCCGCCCTCCCCGCCATCACCGGCAAGCTCGAACTGGAATACGAGGGCGAGCTCAAGGGCGGCGATACCGTCGCCCGCGAGCTCATCCGCACCGCCGTCGGCAAGATCTACAACGAGTACTTCGAGGGCGTCAATTTTTCGCAGGTGGTCAAGTGGTTCGATCTCGGCGGGTCGCTCAAGCTCGATGAGGCCGCCGACTCCGCCACCATGGTCCGTGAGTTGGAATCCATACAGGGCCTCATGGAAAAGACCAAAGCGCTCGGCCTCTCCGAAAACGAGCCCGATAGCGTGCGCGCCGCCGCCGCCGAGTTCATCCTCGAAGGCCTGCATGCCCACCGCCGCATCAGCCGCAACGAAGAGCGCGGCTTCTCCGCCGAAGAACGGCCCAAGCCCCGCGAACCGCGCGACCGCGACCGCGACCGCGAGGAAGGCAAAGAGGGCAAGGGCGAGCGTCCCAACTTCCGCCGCGGTTATAACTGAGGCGCCCATGAAGTGGATCAAATACTCCCGCTACACCGGCGAAGATTTCGGCATCGACGCCGGCGATCTATTGCAGGCCCTCGCCGATTTCCTCCTGCAAAGCGGCTTCCGCGACCCCTACATGCCCGGCGGCGAGTGGGATGAGCACACCCTGGAAAACCTCAAGCAGGCCATCCTTCAGGCGCTGGAGAGCGGCAAGCTTTTCCCCGACGACGCCCTCCAGGAAATGCTCGAGCGCCTCCGCAACCTCTCCCCCGAGCGGATGGAGCAATTGCTCGACAACCTCATCCAAAAGATGGTGAACGAGGGACAGATTTCCATCGAGGAGCCCGCCGACCCCTCCGCCGGCAGCGCCGGAGCCGGCCCCGACACCAAGGTCAAGTTCGAAGTCACCGACAAATCGCTCGATTTCCTGGGCTTCAAGACGCTCAAGGATCTGCTCGGCTCGCTCGGCCGCAGCAGTTTTGGCCGCCACGATACGCGCGACCTTTCCACCGGCATCGAGGCCAACGGTTCCTCCAAGAGCTACGAGTTCGGCGATACGCTCAACCTGGATGTCAGCGCCACCCTGTTCTCCGCCATCCGCCGCGAAGGCGCCCAGGTCCCGCTCAACCTGGAGTACTCGGACCTCCACGTCCACCAGTGCGAGTACCAAAGCTCCTGCGCCACCGTCCTCATGCTCGATTGCAGCCACAGCATGATTCTCTATGGCGAGGACCGCTTTACCCCCGCCAAAAAGGTGGCTCTTGCGCTGGCCCACCTCATCAAGACCCAATACCCCGGCGACAGCCTGCGCTGCGTGCTCTTCCACGATGGCGCCGAGGAACTGGCCATCAGCCAGCTCGCCCGCGTGCAGGTGGGCCCCTACTACACCAACACCCGCGATGGCCTGATTCTGGCGCAGCGCCTGCTCAACCAGGAGCGCAAGGACATGCGCCAGATCGTCATGATCACCGACGGCAAGCCCAGTTGCCTCACCCTGGAAGACGGCCGCGTCTACAAGAACGCCTTCGGCCTGGACCCGCTGGTAATCAGCAAGACGCTGGAAGAGGTCAACCGCTGCCGCAAGCAGGGCATCCTGATCAACACCTTCATGCTGGCCACCGATTATGACCTGGTAAACTTCGTGCAAAAAGTGACCGCGATCTGCAAAGGCAAGGCCTACTTCACCACCCCTTACACCCTGGGCCAATACCTCCTGATGGACTACATGAACCGAAAAACGCGGACGATTCAGTAGAGTAGCCCTCCGGGCTGCCATGCCCCCATTCCTGGGGGCATTCCTACGAGTAGCCATTTCCAGTTGGCAACAATTGCCAGTTTTGCTACGCTGGTCTCATCGGAGGACCTTCAACTGCCAACCCGCAACGTCAATCTCACCGAGCATTTCCACCGCTTTATCGAGTCTGGCGTCACCTCCGGCCGTTTCAGCAATGCCAGTGAAGTGGTGCGCGAAGGCCTTCGGCTTCTGGAGCAGCGCGAGCAGGAAGACAAGGCCAAGATCGAGTGGCTCCGCGCCGCCGCCAGGGAAGGCTTCGACCAACTCGACCGCGGCGATTACGTGACCCTGAATTCAGAGGAAGATCTCGATACTTTCCTGGATCAGATTCATGAAGAGGTATCCGCCGAACTCGCCGCGTAGCCCCCGCCGCGTAAAATCCCCCTGAAAGGAACCGTCCCCGCGCGGCATTCCCCATCGGACATGAAAGCCGACGCCGACCTCTCGCCGCTGGACCGCTTCACCGGCCAGGAGGTGTCGCAAGTCTATTTCGAGGCCACCGCCATCCGCCTGGTGACGCCCGACGTGGCCTTCGTGGATGCCAGCGCCTCGCAGTTCGGCAGCATGATCATGAAGCGCACCATGCCCGCCGTGTTCGTCCTGAAGCGCGAGGCCGGCGCCTGGCGAATCTCGGTGATGCGCATCGCCGCGCCGCGCTACTGATCAACCCTGAAACGCCGGCACGTCCACCCAGCCGTGCTTCGCGTTGCTTTCCATCTCGGCTTCCAAAATGGTCAACTGGCGCAGCCCGTCCACGAACTGCGGGTACTCCGGCGTGGCCGTGGGGTCGGCGATCGATTGGTAGAAGCGCCGGAAGATCTGCTTGAAGCTGTCGTCGTAGCCTTCGCTGTGCCCGCCCGGCAGATCGGCGTAGGGTTTGGCTTTCGGCTTGAGCAGCGACGGGTCCTTGATGATGATCTGGTTGTTGGTGTTGCGATTGCCGATCCACAGCTCGTCGGGGCGCTCCTGATTCCACATCACGCCACTCTTGGTGCCGTAGACTTCCATTTGCAGGCGATTCTTGCAGCCGGCATTCACCTGGCTGGCGGTGTAAGCGCCGCGCGCCCCGTTGCCCATGCGGAACACCACCGCGCCCATGTCCTCGGTATCGATCGCGGTTTCGATATAATCCTCCGGCGAAAGCGTCTTGCCGGCGAAGGTCTCGATCGGCCCCTTGGGCTGTTTGCGCGTCTTGTGGAAGGTGGCCATGTCGGCGCACACGCTGGTGATGCGCTGCCCGGTGATGTGCTCCGCCATGTCGCACCAGTGCGAGCCGATATCCGCCAGGCAGCGCGAGGGGCCGTTGAATTTGCTTTCCAGGCGCCAGTTCCAGTCGGTATCGTAGAGCAGCCAGTCCTGCGAATACGTGCCTTGCAGCACCAGGATATCGCCCAGGTCGCCGTCTTCCACCATGCGCCGCATGTGCTGCACCATCGGGTAGAAGCGCAGGTTGTGCGACGTGCAGTTGCGCAGCTTCTTCTCTTTGGCGATGGCCACCAGTTCCCGGGCCTCGGCGATGCTGGTGGCCAGCGGTTTTTCGCAAATGACATGCTTGCCAGCCAATAGCGCGTCCTTCGCGATCGGAAAGTGCAGCGCGTTGGGCGTGCAGATGTGAACGGCGTCCACCGCCGGATCTGCCAGGATGCGGTGATAATCCGCCTCCGTATGCGCGACGCCGAACTCGGCGGCGAGCTGATTGGCTTTTTCGATTTGCGGTTCGCCGATGGCATACAGCTCGACGTAGCCCAGCCGGCGAATTCCTTCCAGATGAACCCGGCCGACGAAGCCGGTTCCGAACAACGCGGTTTTGAATTTTTGCATGAGTTCCTCGTGTGATCCGAATGTCTAATCTATCGCAAAAGCTGTTAAATTGGTATCACGTCCCCATGGTGGTTCGGATCCGTTTCGGCAAAGGCCTCAAGCTGGGCCGGAAGCGGCAAAAAAATAAACGTCTGGCGCTGGTTCTAGCCGCCCTCCTGCCGCCCTCGGCGCTGGCCGCAGCCTTATTGGCCGTTTGGCGCATTGCGGCCGACCTCAACTGGACCAACAGTTTCGCCATCTCCTCCGGAATCTTCTCCCACTGGCAGGTCTGGCTGGGCGCCGCCGTGGCCCTGCAACTGTGCGCGCGCGCACTGAATCGCTATGGCAAAAGCGGCGACCCCGCCGCATCCTGACCCGTAGAGTAGCCTTCCAGGCTGCCATGCCCCCTTTCATGGGGGCATTCTTCTCCCGTACCTTTCCTGTGCGCTGGTCTTTTCCGCCGTTCTGATATTCTAAAGTCAGAGACCCGCCATGGCACAGCCCCGGTACACGTATCGGAGATCCTTCTTCAGCGGTTACTTCACTACCGGCGTGAAGTGGCTCTTGATCGTCAACACGGCGGTCTTCATTCTCACCGGCCTGTTGAGCCCGCAATTCTCCAGCGACATCATGCTGCTGGCGCTGGCTCCGGTCGCGGTGGTCAAGCATTTCGCCATCTGGCAGTTGGCGACCTACCTGTTCCTGCACGGCGGCGTCTGGCACCTGGTCTTCAACATGCTCACGCTGTGGATGTTCGGCACGCCGCTGGAGCGCGACTGGGGCACCCGGCGCTTCCTCAAGTACTATTTCATCTGCGGCATCGGCGCCGGCCTGTGCGACGTCCTGCTCAACGCCATCATCGGCAACTGGCATACCAGCACCATCGGCGCTTCCGGCGCCATCTACGGCCTGCTCCTCGCCTTCGGCGTCTGCTATCCCGATCAGACCGTGCTCATGAACTTCCTGTTCCCCATCAAGGCCAAGTACATGGTCATGATCTACGCCGGGATCGAGTTATGGATGTCGACCGGCGTGAACACCGGGGTCAGCAATATCGCCCACCTGGGCGGTATGGTGGTGGGCTTCGTCTACCTGAAATCGCGCCTGCCGGCCCTGCGACGCTTCAAATTGCCGGACTGGCGCGGCGCACTCCGCCAATGGAAACTGCGGCGCGCCAAGAGAAAATTCCAGGTCTACATGAAGAAGCACGACCGCGACCCCTGGGTGAATTAGTCCGCCCCATCCCTGGGGCATGCTTTGGTGGGGCAGGCTTTAGCCTGCCAATCCGAGCGAAGCTCGGACTCTTACTCTTGCTTTACCCGAAACTGCGCGGCGCGCCGCCGCGTCCTTTGATATAGTTACGCTAGAAGTACGCCTATGCGATCCATAAAAGTCGTTCTGCCTTGCGCGGCCATGATTCTGGTGGTCGCGAACCTGCTGGTCGGTCAGACACAGGGCCCCCTGAAGGATCCCGGAGCCACCGTGGCGCGTCCCCGCAATAGCACGGACACCACCACGGGCAACGACGAGGAACTCCCCAAGATTCCCTCCAAGCTGAAGAAGGATCCGCAGTTGACCAAGGGCGGCGACGTGGTCCGGTTCAAAGCCGACGTCGATATCGTGACCATCGACGCGGCCGTCATCGACAACAAGGGTCACTTCATCCCGGGCATTCCGCCGGGCAATTTCCGGCTCCTCGAAGACAATGTCCCGCAACAAATCCGCAAGGTGGATCTGGGCGAGGCGCCCATGACCATCGCCCTGGTGATCGAGTTCAGCAATCTCTTCCAGCGATACTATAGCGCCGCCTGGTACCAGACCCTGCAACTGGCGTGGGGTTTTGCGGCGAGCCTGAAGCCGGAAGATTACGCCGCGGTGGTGGCCTACGACATGCGGTCGGAGATCCTGACGGATTTCACCACGGACAAGATGAAAATCCGCGAAGGGCTCGACCGGTTGAAGATCGCCGCTTTCTCCGAAGCCAATATGTTCGACGCCGTCACCGACACCGCGGACCGCATGAGCGAGATCGAAGGCCGCAAGGCCATCCTGCTGATTACCAGCGGGATCGACACGTTCAGTAAGCTTACCTACGACCAGACCCGCAAGAAGCTCCAGGAAGCCGGCGTGCCGATCTACTCCATCGGCATCATGCAGATGCAGCGCGAAATGGCCGATGCCCGCGGGGGCATGAGCGGGGCCGCGAACATCACGTTCCTGCAGGCCGATAACGAACTGCGCACCTTCGCCAAGGAAACCGGCGGCGCCGCCTACTTCCCCCGGTTTCAGGGCGAATACGGGCAGATTTTCCAGATGCTGCACCAGGCGCTGCGCAACCAGTACGTACTAACGTATCAGCCCAGCAACACCGCGCACGATGGGGCGTTCCGCAAGATCAAGGTGGAACTGGTGAATCCCGCCACCAACGAGCCGCTGCCCGTGAAAGACGAAAAGGGCAAGCCCATCAAGTACCAGATCGTCGCTCGGAGCGGCTACAAAGCGCCGCGCGCGGTGGAATAGGCAGTGGGGCAGGCCTCCCGGCCTGTTGGGATGGGCCTTCGGCCCGCGAAACTTCATGAAAAATAGTGGACCAGGCAAGGTGGGGCAGGCGCTTTCGCCTGCCAACTCTTAATTAATCGAGCCCCGGGTTGGCAGGCGAAAGCGCCTGCCCCACCAGGGGCGCCACTGGGACAGCGATTAATAGGGTGGTTTTTCGAACCTGTCTTTGTGCCAAAATACAGGGCTCACCGAAACACCAGGCCGGGAGGCCTGTCCCACTGCAAAGTTGCGTTTGTCAAGAACTCCATCTGGCTACTTTCCAAGACGATGCAAAATCGTTGACAGCGAGGTTACGCCTCTGTTACTCTCCTACTCGTTCCGCTAAATGAAGATCCTCACCTCTTCAACCCCGCACATTCTTCTGGTCGACGACAATCGCGACGGATTGCTGGTTCGCCGCTCCTTGCTCGAAGAGATCGGGTGTTGCGTGCACATCGCGGCCAACGGCGAAGAGGGCCTGATCCTCTTCCAGACCACCAGGTTCGACGTGGTGGTCACCGATTACCGCATGCCGCGCATGAACGGCGGGGAATTCATTCAACGGATTCGCCAACTGGATCCCAACGCGCGGATCATTCTTCTGTCCGGCTTTGTGGAGCCTCTGGGTCTCACCGAGCAGAATACCGGCGCCGATGCCATCATCACCAAGAGCGCCAACGAGCCGGCCCATCTGGTGCGCTGGGTAAAACGCCTGGTCAACCGCACCGTGCGCAAACCGCCCGGCTCGCAGACAGCCTCCAAAGCGCGTGCGAAATCGATCGGCTAGCAAAGAAAATCTGTAACACTGTGAACGTGCTGCTCTCTCATCCTCGTCTGATTTCCGTGTTTCTGGCGTTGGCCTCCGCCGCCGGTGCTGCCCCGGCAGCCCCCCGTAAGGCGCCTCCCGTGGCCAGGTCCGCGCCCCCGCCCAAGGCGTCCCCCACGGTGCGGCGGTGGATGAAAGGCATGACGTTGCGCGACGAAGTGGCGCAGTTGATCTTCATCTCGTTTCACGGCACCGCGCCCAACTCGCGTTCCCGCGAATACCGCAAATTCATGGCGCAGATCCGCGATATCAAAGTGGGCGGATTGATTCTGGTGAACTGGTCCAACGGGCGCGCCATCCAGAAGGCGGAGCCCTATGCGGTAGCGGCGTTTCTCAACCGCATGCAGCGCTTAGCGAAGACGCCGCTGATGGTGAGCGGCGATTTCGAGCGCGGCGCTTCCATGCGCGTCGATGGCACCACCGTGTTCCCGCACGCCATGGCGTTCGGCGCCACCGGCAACCCCGCGTACTCGCGCTACGAAGGCGAAGTCACCGCCCGCGAGGCGCGGGCGCTGGGCGTTCACTGGATCTACTATCCGGTGGCCGACGTCAACAACAACCCCGATAATCCGATCATCAACATCCGATCTTTTGGGGAAAATCCCGAGGCCGTGGCGGCCCAGGTGAAGGCATTCATCGAAGGCGCCCACGCCGACAGGAAGAACTACGTCCTGGCCACGGTGAAGCATTTCCCCGGTCACGGCGACACGGCGGTGGACAGCCACATGAACATGCCCACGATTACCGTGGACCGCGAGCGCCTCGATAAGGTCGAGCTGGTTCCCTTCAAGGCCGCCATCGCCGCCGGCGTGGATTCCGTGATGACCGCCCACATCGCCGTGCCCGCGCTCTCGCCGCCGGACATCCCCTCGACGCTTTCTTCGGCCATTCTGACCGATCTGTTGAAGAAGGATCTCGGCTTCAAGGGCATCGTCGTCACCGACGCGCTGGAGATGGCGGGCATCGTCAAGACCTTTTCCACCGGCGACGCGGCGGTGCGCGCGCTAGAGGCCGGCGCCGATGTGCTGCTCATGCCCACCGATCCCGATGCCGTGGTCAAAGCCGTCACCGCCGCCGTGCAGAGCGGCCGCCTGACGCGCCAGCGCATCCAGGAAAGCGTCGTCAAGGTCCTGGCCGCGAAGGAGAAGGTGGGCCTGGACCGCAAGCGCTTCGTCGATCTGGAAGGCATCGGCGACGTGGTGGATTCGCCCGAGAGCAACGAGAAGGCGCAGGAGATCGCCGATCGCGCCGTGACGCTGGTGCGCAACGGCGGCGGCATGATTCCGCTGGCGGCGCCGGAGAAGGCCTGTTACCTGATGATGCCGGAGACCCGGTCGTCCACCGAAGGCCAGGCTTTCGGCCAGGAAATCCGCAAAGTCGCCCCGCGCGCGACGCTCCACACGCTGGATCCCACCTCCACCCGCCAGCAGGTGGATGAAGCGCTGGGACGCCTCACGGGTTGTGAGAGCTACGTGGTGGCGGCCTTCGCCTCGGTGGGGGCCTATCGCGGTACCGTGGGCATGCTGGGCGGGGAACTGCCCCACGCGCTGGAGGCGCTGATGGCTTCCGGCAAGCCGGTGGCGCTGATCGCCCTCGGCAATCCCTACGTGCTGCGCAATTTCGGCGGCGTGACCGCGTACCTGGCCACCTACAGCAATGTCCTGCCGAGCGAAATCGCGGCGGCGCGCGCCACCCTGGGCGAGATCGCCATCACCGGCCACCTGCCGGTCACCATTCCAGGCCAGGCCGCCTACGGCGAGGGAATCCAGTTGCGCGCCACGCGCGCCGTCCCGGCCGGCGGCGCCTCGCAGTAAGCGCGTGCGGAACGCCACGGCGTTCCGCGAGAGGTAGGCCCCGAGGCGAGGCATTGGCACGGGCTGGTGGACCGATTCCTGGTAGCTCTCGTGACCAGGTATCGGTGATTCTAAACGCTTAAAAACCGGCCAATCTGTTTGAATCTGGATCGCTTACGCTGAGAGTTGCGGTGGAACAGATTGGCCGGTTTTTAAAAGTCAGGGAGCATCCATCCCGGTGTGCCCAGCAAATGTCAGCAACAGGCGTTATACGGCGAAGTGACGGGATTCCAGATGACAAGGCGAGTTGGCGCTACTAATACGACGACACTTCTCGCGAACGCCGTCTCGGGGCCACGAGGGGCACAGGTAGGGAACGCTGACGCCTCTATCGAGGCAAACCGCTCGGTAACGCCGGGATTACGAAATTGTAGGTCCCCGGACCGATGTTGTATACGGCATAGCCCGTCTCCCGTCGCGGAGCTGGCGGCGCCTCGGGGCGCCGATGCCTGACCGATGACCCCGCAGCGGGTACCCATATTGCCGCCGTGGTATTGCCGGGAATGGCAATGGACAACCGGACCAGGCCTCTTGCATCCCTGGTCCATTTGCTGGATACAAGACCCTGGGGCGTTTGGTACGTTCCATGGACTTCCGTCAGCCCATCCAGGATGGCGGGTTTGATCACCAGGCTTGCGTATCCAGTTGAGTCGGGCGCCTGCTGGATTCCCGCCAGTCCCGATGTGAACCACTCGTCAATCGACCCGAACATCATATGATTGAACGAAGCGCTCGGGTCCATCTCCCAAGTCTCGGTGAGCGAAGTAGCCCCGTTCACGACTTCATACCCGTAGCTGGGGTACGTTGTTTGGGTAGCGATATCGTAGATCACGTCGTCCCTGCCGGCGGCGGCGAGGACACGCAACAGCGCCTGTAGCCCGATAATCCCTACGGTTGCGTGGTTGCCCGCGGAACGGATGCCGGCGACGAGGTGGTCCAGTACGGCCTGGCGCTGATCCTCGGGCACAATTCCCATATCGAGCGCCAGCGCGTCCGCGGCCTGTTGCCCATTCAAGTAGGTATGATTCGTCCGGTCCAGGAAATGAGCATTGAAGGAGTCGCCTATGCTTGCGGCCAAGGCGGCATCGTTCGCCGCGTCATCGTAGTGACCGAGAACTGCGGCGATCCGGCTCAGCGTCAAGGCCAGGCGATAATAGCCGTAAGTGGAAGTAACTCCCGGCGCAACGCTCGGGTCCGGCGTCACGCGTGTCGGCCATTCCCAATCCCCCAAGCCGGTAGACAGTATGTAACCGTTGGCGTTGCCGGACAGGTAATCCAGGTAGCGCCGCATATTGGGGTAGTATGTTCGCAGAGTTTCTACATCGCCGTAAGTCTGGTAGAGATGCCACGGGATGAGAGCAATGGCGTTTCCCCAGTTGGGGTCATCGCCAAGCGGGCCGGTGAATCTGTAGAACGCCGGCACGAAGGTCGGGACCAGACCTTCCGCGGTCTGGCTGTCGGCCATGTTACGGGAGACGTTTCGCAGATAGGCCGCCACGTCATAATTCCGCGTGATCGAGCCGAGCACGACGGCGGTGTCCCCCAGCCAGCCGCGCTTCTCGCGGTCGGGACAATCGGTGAAGATCGCCATCATGTTACTCTGGATCGAGCGG